>NZ_JBVHMR010000065.1:0-27267 GCF_055558375.1 Streptomyces sp. NPDC025793
CGACGCTCTCCAGCAGGAAGGTCACGGTGTCGTAGACGGCGCGGACCTGGAGGCGGACCGAGGCGTCGCCGAGCTTGTGGCGCGTGCTGCCGAGGACGACCCCGGACACGATGACGGCGGTCACGCCGGACGTGTGCGACTGCTCCGCGATGACGTAGGAGGCGTAAGGGGTGACCAATGCGATGACGGTCTCCAGCATGGGGTCGTCGGTCCGTCTGCGGATCAGCGTCACCACTGCGGCGAGCGCCGCCCCGATGAGGGCTCCTCCGCCGGCCAGGATCAGGAACTGCAGGGCGGTCCCGGGCACGCTGATGGCGCTGCCGGACACCGCGGTGGCCACGGCGACCTTGTACAGGACCAGTGAGGTGGCGTCGTTGAACAGGCTTTCCGCCTGCACCATGGCCTGCACACGCGGTGGGAGAGACAGGCGCCGACCGAGCGCGGTCACGGCCACGGGGTCGGTGCTGGCCAGGACGGAGCCGAGGATGAACGCGGTCGCGGCGGTGAGCGGGGTGATCGCATGAGCCACGTACCCGACGGCGACGGCCGAGACGAGGACCAGGCCGAAGACCAGGCCGGTCACGGGCCGCCACACGGTACGCAGGTCGCGGACGGAGATCTCCCCGGCCGAGGCGTAGAGCAGCGGTGGCAGCACCAGCACGTTGATCACGTGAGGCGGCAGGCGGACCTCGGGAACCCAGGGCATCAGTCCCACGACCAGGCCCGCGACCACGAGGAGCGAGGGGGCGGGCAGGCTCCAGCGCCGGGCACCTGTCGCCACGGCGGTGGCCAGGACCACCAGCAGCAGGACGACGATCAGGCCGGTCATGGAGCGTCCCCGGTGAGTTACATCTTGTGGTCCCCCTGTGACCAGGTGCTTTATCAACGTAACCGACATACTGCGGTGCCGCAGCCGATGGCCGGGCCGCTCAGGCCGTTCGCTCTCGCCCACTCGAACCATCCGCATCGCGAGGTCCACGACATGTGGTTCGAGGCACCGCTTCTCCCGGTGGCCGGCGTCCCCGGGGACGCCGGCCCGTCCGCGCCGGACGACGTCATCCGTCCGCCGCCGGGGCGGGAACAGCCGCGGTTCAGCGGGCACGAGGCCGTGTCGGAGCCGGCGCATCGAGCACGACTGATCCATCTGATACGGCTGTCCCGCGCCCCGCACCCGGACCGAAGGTCGTTCGGCCACCGCTCGCCGTGGCGTCCCTGAGCGAAAGCGGCCGGCGGTCAGGTCCGGTGGGCGAGCACGCTCAGGAGCGGTGCCGGATCGTCGCGGAAGTAGAAGTGACCGCCGGGGAACCGGCGCACCGTCGCGGACTTGGTGCTGTGCTCCTTCCACTGCGTGAGGGCTTCGCCGGTGACGACGTCCGTGTCCCCGCCGAGCACGTCGAGGGGCACCGGGAGCGGCTCGCCCGCCTGGTGACGATAGTTGTCGAGCAGGGTGAGGTCCGCGCGGAACACCGGGAGGAGCAGGGCCATGAGATCGGCGTCCGCGGCGATCTGCGGCGGGATGCCGCCGTAGCGTTCGTCGAGGGCCGCGACCAGCTCGGCGTCCGTCTTGTCGGACACCCGTGCCGCGTGACGCGGTCGGTGTGGTGCGGGGCACGCCGACACGATGAGCCGTTCGGGCAGCGGGCGGCCCCGGGCGACCAGTTCCCGTGTCACTTCGTAGGCGACCAGCGCGCCGAGACTGTGCCCGAAGAGATCGTAGGGCGGTACGAACTGCGTGGCGTCGAGCAGCTCCCGCACCACCGTGCCCAGGTCGGTCAACGGTGGTTCGGCGGCGCGGCCGCCGCGTCCCGGGAGGCAGACGCCGTACACCTGGGTGCCGGGCAACTGCTGGCCCCAGCGGACGAACTCGCCGGGGAACCCGCCGGAGTGGGGGAAGCAGTACAGGTGGCGCTCGGGGGGCTGGGCCAGGGGGCGGCCGGTCAGCCAGGGGCTGCGGCGGGTGGCCGTACCCAGCGGCGAGGTGGCGGTCATGAGGCGGAAGTCTCCTTGGCGGAATCGGATGCCGCACCGCGCTCCTGGAGCAGCGCGGCGATCGCCGACGGGGTCTGGGAGCGAAGGACGTCCCCGGCGTTGAGGGTGACGTGGAACGAGGCGGCGGCCCAGGCGGCGAGCTTCGTCGCGGTCAGTGAGTCGCCGCCGAGGTCGAAGAGACCCTCGTGCGGGTCGATGTCGGGATGGCCGAGCGCCTGTGTGAAGGCGCCGAGTACGGCGTCCAGCACGCTCGGGTGCCCCGCCGGCCGGCTTGCCGCTGTCGCCGCCCCGGTCTCCGTCCGCGGTGGCTCGGCCACCTGCGGCGCGGCGGGTGCGGGCGGCGGCACCGGACGGCCATGGGGTGCGGACGGCCCCGCGGGCGTACCGGGCTCGGGCGGTGCCGGCACCAGGTGGTTCCGGCGCTCGAACGGATAGGTCGGCAGCGGCACCCGGCGGCGTGGCTGGGCGCCGTGCAGAGCGGGGAAGTCCAACCGGGCGCCGCGGACCCACAACTCCCCCACGCCGGACAGGAGCGTCGCCGTCTGCGACGTCTCTTCCGCCGGGTGCGGGGCGAGGTGGACGACGGCCTGCTTGCTGTCGTAGCGCTCGTGCTGACGGGCCAGCGTGGCCAGGGTGCGGCCCGGGCCGACGTCGACGAGGACGCGGTCCGGGGTGCCGAAGAGGGTGTCCAGCACCTCGCCGAACCGTACGGGCCGACGCAGGTGCCGTACCCAGTGGGCGGCGGTGCGGATCTCCTCGGGATCCGCCCAGGAGCCGGTGGTGTCCGAGAGCACCGGCAGGGTCGGCCGCTCGCGGGGCAGTGCCTCGACCGCCTCGGCGAAGCGGTCCGCGATCGGCTCGACGAGCGGCGAGTGGCCCGCCGTGGCGATCCGCAGGACCCGAGCCTCGATCCCCCGGCCGGTCAGTTCCTCCGCGAAGCGGGCGATGGACGCGGCCGGGCCGGTGACGGTGCACTGGCCCGGGCCGTTCACCGCGCCGATCGTGACGTCGGCCGGGAGCATCGGCTGGACCTCGGCCTCGGGCAGGCGTACGGCCGCCATCGCGCCCGCGGGCACGGTGGCGAGGAGCCGGCCGCGTTCGGCGACCAGCCGGGCCGCGTCGGCCGGTGAGAACACCTCGGCGACGCAGGCCGCGGCGTACGCGCCGAGACTGTGCCCGGTGACGGCGCTCGGCCGCGGACCCCACGACATCAGCAGCCGTGCGGTGGCGTACTGCACCGCGAACACCGCCGGCTGGCCGACGCCGATGGTCGCCAGCCGCTCGGCGGCGGTCGGCCGCTCCGCCTGCGTGCCGGGATAGAGGACCTCCCGCAGGTCCAGTCCGAGCGGACCCGTGACCGCCTCGGCCACCTCGTCCAGGTGTCGCCGGAACTCGGGCTCGGTGTCGTACAACTCGGCTGTCATGCCGACGTGTTGACCGCCCTGGCCGGGGAACAGGAACACCTGCTCGACGTCGGACGGCGCGCCGCCGCCCGTCGACGCCGCCCGGCCGCGCAGGGCGGACACCGCTTCCCGCGTGTCGCCCGCGACCACGAACCTGCGGTGGGCGTGGTGGGCGCGGCCGGACTGCAGGGTCCATGCCGCGTCGGCCAGATGCGTCGTCGGGTGCGCTTCCAGGTGGTCGGCCAGGCGGCTCGCCGCGGTGTCGGCGGCCTGCGGGGTCCGGCCGGAGACCAGCAGCAGTTGCCTGCGGTGGACGGGTGTGGAGGCCGCGGGCGGTGGCGCCTGTTCCAGCACCACGTGGGCGTTGGTGCCGCCGACACCGAGCGCGTTGACTCCGGCGATCCGCGGGCCGTCCGTCGGCCACGCGCGCGTGCTGCCGCTCACCTCGAAGGCGGACGAGGCGAAGTCGATGGCCGGGTTCGGCTTTCGGTAGTGCAGCGTGGCCGGGACGACGCCGTGCTCCACGCTGAGGACCGCCTTGATGAAGCCCACCACGCCCGCCGCGGAGTCGGCATGACCGATGTTCGTCTTCACCGAACCGAGCAGGCAGGGGCCGCCACCACGGCCGGTTCCGGGCCCGAAGGCCCGGCTGAGCGCGGCCACTTCGATCGGGTCGCCGAGCGCGGTGCCCGTGCCGTGCGCCTCCACATAGCCCACCTCGTCCGGATCGACGCCGGCGGCCTCGTGGGCGAGACGGATCACCTCGGCCTGGCCCACCACGCTCGGCGCGGTGAAGCCCGCTTTGTGCCGGCCGTCGTTGTTCACCGCGGAACCCCGGATCACCGCGTGCACGTGGTCGCCGTCCGCCAGCGCGTCCGACAGCGGCCGCAGGACGACCACGCCCACCGCGCTGGCACCGACCGTGCCGTCGCTGTCGGCGTCGAACGCGCGGCAGTGGCCGTCGGCCGCGACGATGCCGCCCGGCGTGTAGCGCATGCGGGGCAGGTACGGCACGACGCTCGCGCCACCGGCGAGCGCGAGGTCGCATTCGCCGTTCAGCAGCGCCTGCACCGCCAGGTGCACCGCCACCAGGGAGGTCGAGCAGGCCGTCTGCACGGTCAGGGCCGGCCCGGTCAGGTCCAGGTGGTAGGCGATGCGGGTGCTGACGAAGTCGGGCGCGGTGGCCTGCCGCAGCCGCCATTCGTCGAGGAACGGCAGCTCGTCGATGCGGGCGCGGACCGCCTCGGCGTACCCGTTGTTCCCGGCTCCGACGAAGACGCCGGTCACCGGCCGGTCCTCGCCGCCGTGCCCGGCCCGTTCGAGTGCTTCATGGGCGCACTCCAGGAGCAGCCGCTGCTGCGGGTCGGTGATGAGCGCGTCGTGCGCCGACAGCCCGAAATAGGCGGCGTCGAACTCGCCCACCCCGTCGAGCACGCCGTAGGCCGGTACGTAGTCGGGGTGTGCCGGATCCGCGCGGTCGGGCAGGACGGAGATCGTCTCCCGGGCGGCGCACAGGTTCTCCCAGAAGCGCTCCACGTCCGGGGCACCGGGGAACCGGCCCGCCATGCCCACCACGGCGACGAGGTGTTCCTGGTCTTCCTGGTCTTCCCGGTCTTCCCGGTCTTCTTGCTGGTCGTACGTCATCGGGAGTCCTTCGCGGGGTCGGTGCAGGTGACCTCGGCGGGGTCATCGGTCGAGGGCGTGGTGGGCGGGGATGCGGTGGGCAGGGACGCGGTGCCCAGGGCGCCGAAGACGAACAGGGCGGCGGCCGTGAGCTGCAGGGCGGCCAGCCCCCAGAAGGCGGGGGTCAGTCCGGCCTTCTGGGCGAGCGTGCCGGACAGCACCCAGCCCGCCGTGCCGCCGATCAGGGCCAGCGCGGTGGCGACCGTGAGTGCCTCGGGGCGGTGCTCCTCCGGGATGCGCAGCACCCGGACGGTGGCGACCGGCGCGGAGGACACGCCGTTGAGGAAGCCGACGCACACCAGCAGGCAGAACAGGCCCGGCACACCGAACGGCAGCGGCAGTGCGAGGAAGCCGGCGCCCAGCGCCACGCGACCGGTCAGTGCGAGGGTCCTGGCGGGCACCCGGCGCAGCAGCCGTCCGGCCAGCAGGGTGCCCGCGAGCGCGCCGCCGCCGAAGGCGGTCAGCAGGGCGCCCGCCACGACGGAGGAGCCGTGCTCCCGCGTCACGGCGATCACCGGCAGCAGCGCGAACAGCGCCTGCCAGGCCATCTCCCCGAGCGCCAGCGCCACCGACCAGCTGCCCAGCAGCCGGTCCCGCATCAGCAGCCGGAACCCTGCCGCGGGCGAACGACGCCCCGTGCCCTTCCCGGTCGTGGGCGTCTGCGGCAGGCACAGTCGCAGCAGTACGGCCGAGCAGGTGAAGGACACCGCGTCCACGATCAGCACCGTGGGCGCGCCGAGCAGGGAGATGAGGACGCCGCCGAGCACGGGGCCCAGCAGCACGCTGAGCCGGGTCGCGCTCTGCAGGGCGGCGTTGGCCCGGCCGAGCAGTTGCTCGTCCTCGCCGACGACTCCCGGCAGGATGGCCTGCTGGCTCGCGGCGTACGGGGCGTAGAACGCGCCGATCGCGAACATCACCCCCACGAACGTGGCCGTGTTCAGGCAGTCGAGGAAGTACAGCACCGGCAGCAGGGCCACCAGCGGGCCGCGGACGGTGTCCCCGACGAGCATGACGGTGCGCGGCCCGAGGCGTCCGGTCCAGGAGGCTCCGAAGAAGCCGAACACCGCGATGGCGGCCAGCTGGGCCGCCATGACCAGCCCCATGTCACCTGCGGATCCGGTGAGTTGCAGCACGAGCCACGGCATGGCGACCGCGCTGAGCTGGGTGCCGAGCATCGAGATGGTCTCGGCGACGAGGAGCACGCGCAGGGTCCGGTGCTGCCGGATGCCGGGCGCGGGTGTGACCGGGGAGGCCGGTGTGGTCCCGTTCGTCATGATCACGCACCTCCCTGCGTACCGGGACGGCGTCGGCCGCGCCGGTTCTGCCGGCCGGAGCGCTGCGGACGCCTGGGCTCGGCCATGCCGTCGGTGGACTCGCCGGACCGACGCGCCGAGTCGAGCGCCTTCGCCAGCGCGGCGACGGTCGGGTGCTCGAACAGGGCGGTGACGGGCAGCTCCCGGCCGAAGGCGGCGACGACCCTGCTGTGCAGCTTGGCCAGGGCCAGGGAGTTGCCGCCGAGGTCGAAGAAGTTGTCGTGGACCGAGACCGCGGCGAGCCCCAGGACCTCCGACCAGAGCGCGGCCACACGCCGTTCGGTGTCGTTGCCCGGTGCGACGTGGCCGGCCGCCCCGACCAGGTCGGTGCGCTCGGGCCTGGGCAGCGCGGCGTGGTCGACCTTGCCGCTGGTGGTCAGCGGCAGGGCAGGCAGTACGACGACGGCGTCCGGCACCATGAAGGCGGGCAGCTCCGCCCGTGCGCGGCGCAGCAGTTCGGCGCTGTCGGGGCGGTGCGCACCCTGCGGGGTCACATAGGCGACGAGGGCCGGGGTGCGTTGCGGGTCGCCGGTCACGGCGGCCTGGGCCACTTCGGGTCGGCGCAGCAGGAAGTGCTCGATCTCGCCCGGCTCGATGCGGTAACCACGGAGCTTGAGCTGCCGGTCCGCCCGGCCCAGGTACTCCACGGTGCCGTCGCCCAGCCGGCGGCCGAGGTCGCCGGTACGGTAGACCCGCAGCGGCACGCCGTCCAGTTCGATCGTGCGGAAGCGGTCCGCCGTCAGTTCCGGACGCCGAAGGTACCCGACGGCGAGGCTGTGACCGGCCAGGTGGATCTCGCCGGTGGTGCCGAGCGGGCAGCGTCGGCCGGCCGCGTCGAGGACGAGCATCCGCACGCCGGCGATGGGCCGCCCGATGCAGTTCAGCGGCGCGGTGCCGGAGCCGTCGACGATGTGCTCCGAGGCGGCGACGGTGTTCTCGGTGGGGCCGTAGGAGTTGAGCAGCCGGTAGGGCAGCCCGGCCGGCGGACGCTGGGAGAGCGCCGCGCCGCCGATGCCGAGCCAGCGCAGCCCGCGCGGGACGGCGGTGCCGGTGCTCCACATGGCCTCGGCCAGCGCGGTGGCGCTGAACGCCACGGTCGCGCCCTTGCGGTCCAGCCACTCACCGAGCGTGGACGCGGCGACGGGTTCCTCGTGCGGGACCAGGCAGGCGCCATGGGCGAGGGCCTGCCACACCTCCATCTGCGAGGAGTCGAAGCTGACGCTCAGCAGGTGGGTGCAGCGGTCCCCGGGGCCGATGTCCTGCGTGTTGCCCACCGACCGTACGAGGTTGGCGAGGCCGCCGTGGCGGACGACGACGCCCTTGGGGGTTCCGGTGGTGCCGGAGGTGTAGATGACGTAGGCCGTGGCCTGCGGAGACCATGCGGGAAGAGCCTCGGCACCGTCCTCGGCCGCCTCGGCCGGTGTCACGTCCGTGACGTCGACGACCGTGGCCCGGCCGGTCGACGGCAGCGTGATCCCAGCGCGGGTCAGCAGCACGTCGGCCCGCACGTCGTCGAGGACGAACTCCTGCCGGGCGGCCGGCCAGGACGGGTCGAGCGGGCAGAACGCGGCCCCGGCGAACCAGGAGGCGAGCATGCCGACGACGAAGTCCTCGCCGCGCTCCAGGAGCAGCGCGACCGTGGGCTCGTGGGCCGGGAGGTGCGGGCGCAGCGTCCCGGCCAGGGAGCGGGCGCGGGCCACCAGCCCGGCGTAGCCGAGCGCACCCCGGCTGCTGTCGATCGCCGTCGCGTCGGGCCGCACGCGCGCCTGCTCCAGCACCAGTTCGGGGACGGTGGTCGCGGGCCCCGGCAGCGGGCCCTGCTCCCATGCGCGTATCCGGTCGAGCTCCTCGTGCGGGATCAGTTCCAGCCCGGTGACCGGGGCGTCCAGGTTCTCGGGCAGTTGGGACAGCAGCGTGGCCAGGGTGTCGGCCATCTGTGCCACGTCGTCGCGCCGGACGAGGCCGCCGTGGTAGGCCATGCGGCCGCGCAGTTCACCGCCGTCGAGGACGAGCGCGACGGTCAGCCCGAGCTTTCCGGTGTACGCCGCGTCGCCGCCGTCGAGTTCGACCGCGCGCAGGGCGCGTCCGCCGAGCGTCGGCGGGCGCACCACGGCCGTGCTGAACGCCAGCGAGACGTCGCAGTAAGGGGTACGGCCGGGCCTGCGGGGCGGGTTGATCCGGTCGACGACGTCCTCGAAGGCCACCTCGCGGTGCGCGAAGGCGTCCAGCGTCGTTTCCCGCATCGCTTCCAGCGCCTCGCGCACGGTCGCGTCCTGCCGCAGCCGGGAGCGCAGCGCCACGGTGTTCAGGCACGGCCCGAAGACGTCCGCGAGGCCGCCCGAACCGCGGTTGGTCATCGGGCTGCTGATCACCACGTCGTCCGTACCGGTGCGGTGGTGCAGCAGGATGCCCAGTGCCGTCGCCGCCGCCATGAACGGGGAGATGCCGTGCCGCTCGTGGAGGGCGCGCAGCCGCTCGCCCACACCCGCGGGCATCGGTATGTCCACCACCCCGTGCGGTGCGGGTTCCTCGGGCGCGGGCAGCTCCACGTACGCGGGTGCCCCGTCGAGGTGTGCGCTCCAGTACGCGAGATCCGTCTCGTGCCGGGCGCCGGCGCGGGCCGTCTCCTGGGCGTGGACGAAGTCCCGGTACTGGGCGGGCCGTCGGCCGTCTGCGAGTTCCACGAGGAACGCGGCGACGGAGTCCGCGAGGCGGGCCGCGTCGGCGGCGGACACGCGGTCGCCCCGGTGGGAGAGCACGGCGTCCAGTTCGCCGTCCTGTTCGGCCACGGTCAGTGTGATGCCGAACTTGGCCTCGTGGGACCACAGTGACTCGGCGAACACCGGGCGCAGTACGGCGCCGCCCAGCACGGCGCGCCGGTCGTCGCGCAGGTTCATGTTGAGCACGACGTCGCCGTACGGCGGCCGGTCCGCGGCCGGTTCGGGGCGCAGGCGGGCCAGTACGTCGTCGAAGGGCGTGCGGGCGTGCTCGAAGGCGTCCAGCACTTCTGTGCGCATCGCGCGCAGCGTCTCGCGAGCGGTGGCGTCGCCCGCTGTCGAGGAGCGCAGGACGACGTGGTTGAGGCAGGGGCCGAGCAGGTCGGCGGAGCCGCGGTCACGGGTGCTCGCGGGAACGCCGAAGGTCACCCTCGGCAGGCCGCTCCATCGGTGCAGGCCCGTGGCGAGCGCCGCCGCCATGAGCATGAACCAGGTCGCTCCGTGCTCGTCCATCACCGGCCGCAGTCGGCCCAGCAGCCCTTCGGGGAGTGCGAGGCGGACTGCTCCGTCGGCCTCTGTCCGCACCGGCACGGGCAGGTCCAGCCTGGTCGGCCAGCCGGCCAGCCGGTCCGCCCAGAAGTCGAGGTCGGCGGCGCGGTGCGGGTCTCCAGAGCGCTCGGCGGCGGCGGTGTGCTCGCGGTATTGGAGTGCGGGCGGCTCGGACGTCAGCCCCGCGAGGCTGTCGCGGTAGCAGCGTTCGAGCTCGCGCAGCAGGACGGGCACGGACTCGCCGTCCACGACGAGGTGGTGCAGGCACAGCATGAACGCCTGGCCCCGCGGCCCGCAGTCGGCGACGGCCGCCCGCAGCAGCCGGCCCGAGGCCAGGTCGAATTGGCGGCCGGCGGCGCCGTCGAGCCAGCGCGTGGCCGTCTCCTCGGGCCCCTCCGCGCCGGTGGGCTCGCACGTCTCGATCCTGGGCCGCCAGGGCGCCTGGACGACCTGGCGCACGGTGCCGCCCTGTGCGCGGAACGCGGTCCGCAGGATCTCGTGCCCGGCGACGAGGCGGGCGAGCGCGTCCTCCAGGACCGCCGGGTCCAGCCGGCCTTCGACGGTCCAGCCGAGGAAGACGTTGGCGGGCGAGCCCTGGCCGGTCTGTTCCGCCAGCCACATGCGCCGCTGGAAGGCGCTCGCGGGCGATGCGGGCTCCGCGCCGGGTGCCGCCGAGCGGTCACCGGGATCGGCAGTCGCCGAGGCCGTCGCCTCCGGTGCCACCGTGGGCGTGGCACCGGGCGCGGGCGGGGCGGCGTCGGCGGACGACCGGCCCGAGGCCCGGTCGATCAGGTCCGCCAGGTCTCCCAGGCGCGGCGTCTCGAACAGCGTCTTGATCGGCAGGTCCGCGCCGAACCGCTCGGCGATCTCGCCGATGAGACGCACCGCGAGCATGGAGTGCCCGCCCAGCCCGAAGAACGAGTCGTCCTCGCTCACCGTCGGCACATCGAGCAGCTCGCGCCACACGGCCGCCAGCACGGCCGGGGTACCGGCGCGCGGCTCGCGCCGGGCGGGGGCGGCGAGCGCGGCGGTCTGCGCCCGCAGCGACGCAACGTCGACCTTGCCGTTGACGGTGAGCGGGATGCTCGCCACCACGTGGAACAGCGAGGGCAGCATGTACGAGGGCAGTCGGCGTGCCAGATGGCCGCGCAACTCCGCCGCGCCCAGCTCCTGTCCGCTCTGCACCACGGCGATCAGCCGGTCGTCCTCCGCGAACACGACGGCGTCGGAGACGTCCGGGTGCTCGCACAGGCATGTCTGCACCTCGCCCGGCTCGATGCGGTAACCCCGCAGCTGGACCTGGGAGTCGGCGCGTCCAATGAACCGCAGGCTCCCGTCGGGCAGTTGGGCGGCGAGGTCGCCGCTGCGGAACAGGGTGCCGTCATCGAACGGCGAGGGTACGAAGCGCTCGGCGGTCAGTTCCGGCCGGCCCAGATAGCCGCCCGCGACACCGTCGCCGCCGACGTAGATCTCACCGACCGTGCCGACGGGCAGCAGCCGGCGGCCGGTGTGCCGGTCCAGGAGATACAGCCGCGTGGTCGGTATCGGCGTGCCCACGACGCTCGTGTCCGTCTCCATGTCGCCACGGGAGACGGTACGCACGCTCGCGTGCACGGTGGTCTCCGTGATGCCGTACATGTTGACCAGCCGCACGTGCGGGAACCGCTCGGACCACTCGGTCAGCATCGCCGGTCGCAGCGCCTCACCGCCGAAGATCACATAGCGCAGCGCGGCGAGTCCGCCCGGTACCGAGGGCCGCAGGCCGAGCAGCCTGCGGAAGGCGCTCGGCGTCTGGTTGAGCACGGTGACGCGTTCGCGCTGGAGCAGGTCGAAGAAGAGCCCGGGGTCCCGGGTCTCGTCCTCGGAGACGAGCACGACCCGGCCGCCGTGCACCAGGCCGCCGAACAGCTCCCACACCGAGAAGTCGAAGGCGTAGGAGTGGAACATCGTCCACACGTCCTGCGGTCCGAAGTTGAACGGAAGCCGGTCGTTGACGAGCAGGCGCACCAGGTTGCGATGGGTGAGGACGACCCCCTTGGGCCGGCCGGTGGTGCCCGAGGTGTAGATGCAGTAGGCGGGCGAGTCGAGGGGGACCGACGGCAGCGGTGTCCCGTCGTCGTCCCGGTGCGCCGGATCGAACAGCTCGTCAAGGGCGAGCACCTGCCCGTCGAAGCCGTGTCCGTCCGCCGCGTGCGACGGGGCGAGCGCGAGTCGCACGCCCGAGTCCGAGAGGATGAACTCCCGGCGCTCGTCCGGGATGGCGGGGTCGATGGGCAGGTAGGCGGCCCCGGCCAGCAGGGTGCCCAGGATCGCACGCACCTGGTCGGCGCCCCTCGGGAACAGCAGGGCGACCAGTTCTCCCTGTCGTACGCCCGCGGCGAACAGGCCGCGGGCGACCGCCTGTGCGTCGGCGAGCAGGGCGCCGTAGGCGACCGAGTGCGCGCCGTCGGTCAGTGCCACGTCCGCGGGCCTGGCCTCGGCGCGGCGCCGGATGAGGTCGTGGGCGGGGGTCTCGTCGTAGTGGGCCTCGGTGGCGTTCCACACCCGCAGCTGGGTGTGGCGCTCCGCCTCGGACAGGAGGTCGATCTCGGCCACGCCGGAGTCGGGCCGCTCGGTCAGCAGGCGCAGTGCCGTGACGTAGTGGGCGGCCATCGCGGTGATCTGGTCGTGGTCGAAGTAGCGGCCGTTGTACACGAGATGGGCGCGGTGGCCGTGGTCGCCGTCCGGCCGCAGGCACAGGTGCAGGTCGTACTTGCCGCGTCCGCCGGCGGCGTCCACCAGGCGTGCCTCGGTGCCGTCCGGGGCGGGCAGCGCCGCCGCGGCGGGGAGGTAGCTGTACAGGACGTCGAAGAGTGCCGTACGGCTCATGTCCTTCGACGGGTCGACCAGTCGGACCAGCTCGTCGAACGGAGCCCGGTCATGGGCACGGGCGTGGGCCGTCTCGGCCGCGGTGCGTTCGACGAGTCCGGCGAACGAGAGGTCCGCCTGCGGGCGCAGGCGCACCGGCAGGAGGTTGCTCAGCGGTCCGACGACATGCCGGTCCTGCTCCCGCCGCCCGGCGTGGGACAGGCCGAGCACCATGTCCTCCTGGCCGGAGTACCACTGGAGCACGGCCGCGAAGGCGGCGAGGGCGATGTCCGCCACCTGCGCCCCGAGCCGCTCGGCGACCCGTCCCAGCGCGACGTCGGCGGGCACGGTGAACGCCACCGACCGCTCCTCGTAGACGTGGACGGCGTCACGGGTACGGCGCTCCGGCAGGCGCAGCGGGTCGGCGGGCGGCTGCAGTACGGCGGCGCGGGCGGCGAGATGTGCGCGGCGGGTGTCCTCGTCGTCGGTGTCGCGCCACGCCTGGTAGCCGGTCGGCCGCGGGGCCCGCGCGTCCGGCCCGGCCAGGATCTGCCCGGCCACCGTCTCCAGGGACACCCGGTCGATCACGGCCTGGTGCCCGCACAGGGCGATCCAGCCCCCGGAGGAACCCTCGTCGGGCCGGACCGCGATCCGCAGGAGCGGACCCGCGGACAGGTCGAACGGCGTGCGTGCCCACTCCGTCAGGACGTCCGGGACGTCGACGCCGACCGCGACCCCGGCTCCGTCACCGGGCGCGGCCCGCAGCCACTCGGGCACGACGGTCGCGTCGGGCCGCACCCGCTGCACGACCCGGCCGTCCAGCTCGACCAGTTCCGTACGCAGTGCCTCATGGGCGCGTACGACGGCCGCGACCCGGTCCGCCAGTTCCGCGCGGTCCGGCAGCGTCTCCAGCCGCAGGAAGAGCGGGAGGTTGTGATAGGTGGGCGCGCCCGGGTAGAGGTGGCCGTTCTCGAAGCGGTCCACGAACCACATGCGTTCCTGGTGGGCGGACGTCGGGTGTACGTCCCCGGCGGCCGCGGCCGGGGTGTCACCGTCGGTGCGGGGTGCCTCGGGGTCGCTCGCCTCGATGTAGTGGGTGTCCAGCTCCCTGAGCAGGATGTCCTCGCACTCGCCGTCCCACAGCAGGTGGTGCAGGCACACGAAGAGCACTTGGCCGGCCGGCCCGAGTTCGATCAGCGCGGCGGTCAGCAGCCGTCCGGAGGCCAGGTCGAAGGGCTCGTGGGCCGCGGTGCGGATCCAGTCCTGCAGCGCGGCCTCGGGGTCCGGCCGGTCACCGAGGTCGACCCGTTCGACACGGGGAGCCCACGGAGCGCGCACGGTCTGCATGAGATCGCCGTCGACCTCGTGGAAGGCGGTGCGCAGGATCTCGTGGCGCTCGATCGTCGCGGCCAGGGCCCGGCCGACGCCGTCGGCGTCCAGCGGGTGTTCCACACGCCAGGCGAGCGGCACGTTGTAGGCGGCCTGGTCACCGCCCACGCGCTGGGCCAGCCAGACACGGCGCTGGAAGCTGGAGGCAGGGAAGACGTCTCCGACGCCCTGGACCGGATGCCCGGCGGCGGAGGTCTCCGGGCCTGCGGTGGCTTCCCCGGCGGCCGGCGTGGCCGTGACGGCCGCAGTGGGCCGGTCGGACGGGTCCTCGGCCGAACGGCGGGTGTCGGCGGGAGCCGGTGAGGGCAGCGCGTGGGCGGTGAACTCCGCCAGCCGCGGGTGGTCGAAGAGCAGCCGGATGGTCGCGGTGGCGGCCGGGAACCGTTCGCGCACCGCGCCGACGAGCATCTCGGCGAGCAGGGAGTGGCCGCCCAGCTCGAAGAACGAGTCGCCGGGCGCGACGGCGCCGGTGCCGAGCACGGACTGCCAGACCTCGGCCATCACCGTCAGACGGGCGTCGTCCTCGACGCCGGTGGCAGCCGGCGAGTGGTCGCTGTCGCCGCCGTCGTGTGCGGTTCCGTCGTGTGCGGTGCCTCTCGCGTCGGCGGCCACCGCTGCCGCCACGCCACCGATGCCGGCCCGCGGGTCGTCCGCCATCGCGCGCAGCACGGCCAGATAGTCGTCGGCCATGGCGCGGACCACCGAGGCGCCCAGCGAGCCCGCCGGGTCCTTCCACAGCAGGTGCGTGCCGCAGCTGTCCTCGCGGACCATGAGCGCGAGGCGGAAGCCGGCGGTGCTCTCCATGTCCAGCAGGCTCAGCCGTGCCTCTGCGCCGCCGTGACGCAGCCGCACGTCGTGGACGTCGACGCCGTCGCGCAGTCCGGCATGCCAGTACTGGAACACCGTCTGATGGGTGCGCCGTTGGGCGTCGGGGCCGGTGAGTCCCGCGGACCGCATGATGGCGGGCAGCGGCAGATCGCCGTGCGCCAGGCTCTCCTTGACCCGCGCGCGGACGCGGCCGAGCAGGTCGGTGTAGGTGTCGTCGTCGCGCACCGGTACCCGCAGGGGCAGCGCGTTGACGAAGTAGCCCAACCGCCCGGTCAGTTCGGGCAGGCAGCGGCCGTGGTACGGCAGGAACGACAGCACGTCCGACGCGCCGCTGTGCCGCCTCAGCAGCGCGAAGTAGGCGCCCATGAGCACGGTGGCGAAGGACATGCCTTCCTGGGTGGCGCGTGTGCGCAGGGCGGCGGCCAGGTCGGCCGGCAGCTTCTCGCTGATGACGGTGTACCGCGGCTCCTCCGAGCCGGCCGGCAGCGCGAAGTCGCCGCCGAAGTCGCCCAGTTCTTCCTTCCAGTGGAGGCGGTGGGCCTCGCCGGACGGGCCGTCGGCCAGTTCGCGCGAGTGCGCGGCGAACGCGGTGAGCGCCGGGGCGTGGTCCTCGCGGGGCAGCGGGTCGCCCTGATAGGCGGTGCGCAGGGCGTCCAGGAGCAGCAGGATGGAGGCGCCGTCGTACACCAGGTGGTGCACGGCGATCAGCAGGACCGTGTAGTCCGGGCCGTCGATGAGGTCGACGCGCGCGAGCGGTCCGGTGCGCAGGTCGAACGGGGTCTGCCAGGCCTGGCGGATCGCGGCGTCCTGGCCGAGTTCGGTGCGGCTGCGGCGGACGGGGATCTCGGGTGCGTCCGACCAGTCGAGGACGGATCCCTCCGGCCCGATGCACACCCGGGCCCGCAGCTGCGGGAAGGCCCCGCCGACCTCGGCGACCGCCAGGCGCAGCCGTTCGAGGTCCAGGGTGCCGCGCACCCGGAAGGGGGTGGGGATGATGTGGCTCCACTGCCCGGGGTCCAGCTTCCAGGCGACCCACATCGCCTCCTGGCCGACGGACAGCGGGACGCACTGCGCGGGGGTGTTCATAGGGCGCTCTCTTCGGTGCGGTCAGCGTGCGACGGGCGGGGTGTGCCGTCGGGGGTGAGGAAGCCGAATCCGGCTCCGGACATCCAGGCGGTGGTGACCGCGGTGACGTCGGGGGCGGGCGGGGACTGGAGCCGGCGGTGCAGATCGCCGATCCGCTGCCTGGCCGCGGTGCAGAAGATGTCGGCCAGCGGCTGGGCGCCGTCGTCTCCGGACGCCGACAGGGTGGAGGCGCGGGACAGGGTCAGTGACATGCCGAGCAGTTCCCTGGCGGTGCCGGCCAGGAGGATCAACGTCCTTTCCTGGGCGGCGACTTCCTCCCGGTCGGGGTGGCGCCGCGCCAGTTCGAGGCAGGTGCGCCCGAAGTCCCGGGTCCGGTCGGCCGCCCAGTGCAGGTGGTCCAGATTGCGGGGCGTGAGGACCGTGTCCGTGGTGTCGAGGGGCACCGCGCCGTCCCGTAGGAGCTCCTCGGCGTGTTCCGGTTCCGGGTAGTAGTACGACAGGATCGACAGCCGTCCGATCCAGTTGTCGATCTGGAAGTCGACACCGCCGGAGATCCGGAGATTGCGCAGATCGCGCAGGTACCGCTCGACGGGCACGGGCGGAGCGCCGCGCAGTCGCTTGCTCGCCGCCGTCTCGTAGCCCTCGGCCGCCAGCAGGGACATGGCGCGCTCGGCGATGTCCCAGGCCAGCAGTGAGGCCGCGTTCTTGACGGCGTTCTGCTCGAACCGCAGGTTGAGGTTTCTGTCCTGGTCGTCCGGGAGCAGGCACCACTGGGCCATGGTCTCGATCGCGAACGTCTCGGCCAGGCTGTCGGCCAGCCGGCGCCGCACCTCGTCGTACTCCGACAGCGGGCGTCCGTCGATCACGCGGCGGGCCGCGAAGTCCCGCATCCATCCCACCGACAGCCGGGCGACGGCCAGCGCGGGCGCCGCGATCAGGTGCATCCGGCCCCGGCCGACCAGGCGTGCGGTCGCGGGCGTCGTCCGGACGACATGCCCGGCGTCACGCTCGACCAGCATGTGCCCGCCGGTGACCCGTACGTCCCGGAACTCCAGCCAGCCGTTGGGGAATCCCTTGATGCCCATGTAGGTGTGCCAGTCTCCGCTGGTCACTCCGGGGCTGTCGGTGCGGACGAAGAACATCCGCACCCGGTCGGCCCCGTCCTCGTGGACGGTGGCCGAGACGCTGACCAGCTCGGCGACGGGTGCGTGTCCGACGAAGACCTTGCGCCCGTTGAGAAGGTAGTCGTCGGTGCCTTCGATGCGGGTCGCTGTGGTGAAGCGGCGCTGGTTCGCCGCGCCCTGGGGCTCGCTGTCGGCACTGGCGGACCGGGCGCCGCGGCGCACCACGTCGCCGAGCAGCTCGCGCAGCGGCCCGTCCGGGACGACGGACAGGAAGGCCCCGGCGCCGAGCGCGTTCTCGATGGCGAGGGAGAGCGCCACCGGGGTGCAGTGCGCCGCGGCCGCCGACACCATGCGGAAGGTGTTGTAGTGCGAGAGTGCGTGTCCGCCCAGGGACGTGTCCGCCTGGAGGGCGAAATAGCCGTGACCGCCCAGTTCGTCGAGCAGGCCGTCGGGCAGAGCGGCGAGCGCGTCCACGTCGTCGGCGTCGATGCGCTCGCGCAGCAGGGCGTCCAGTTCCTCGGTCATCCGGTCACCGGTCCGCGCGTCGGCCGGGTCCTGCACCGGGAAGTCCCGGATGAGGTCCCAGCGGAATCGTCCCTGGTACAGCTCCTCCAGGAAGCTGACACGGTCCGGGTCGCTGGTCGCGTTCCGTGTTGTCCTTGACGGTGAACTTGCCAAAGGAGGTCCTCACATCGAGGTCGATGCCCGTGATTGGGGCATGCCAAGTCACCCTGTGTGTGAGCAGGGGTGGGCGAGCGTGGCGGTGGGAGGTGGAGGGGAATGAAGGGTTCGGGGAAGAGCGGTTCGGGCAGGAGGGACTTCCGGCAGGAAGGGGGCCGGCGTGGGCACTTCGGTCGCCCGCCGGCTATCCGCGACGGCCGGCTACAGCCGTGTCCGTACGTTCAAGCGCCGCATCCAGTCGTCGAGTTGGAGCACCATCTCGGCATCGGCGCGGCCCAGCCAGCCGCCGCGGTCGAGCAGTGCCGGGTCCTCGGTCGTACGACGGATCGCCGGCAGGTCGACGAGCGGACGTGCGGGCGCGGTGGTGTCGTCGAGGAGATCCCGCAGCCTGCCGACCAGTCCGGCCTTGTAGTGGGGGTCGTAGGTGATCGGGTAGGGGACCTTGGCCCGGGTGAGCACCGACGGCGGGACCACGTCCCGTCCCAGCGTGCGCAGCAGGCTCTTCTCCCTGCCGTCGAAGGACTTCATCGCCGCCGGCACGTTGAACAGTACGGAGAGCAGGCGGTGGTCGGTGAAGGGGAACCGCACCTCCAGGCCGGCCGCGGTGCTCAGCCGCTCGGAGTGGAGCACCGTCTGCTCCAGCAGCCGCGTGACGGTGAGGTAGTCCACCTGACGCGCGAGGCGGTCGACCGGAGCCGCGCCCGGCAGATGGGGAACCTCGTCCAGTGCTTCACGGAACATGCGGTCGACATGACCGTCGACGTCGACGTCCTCCAGGAGCGCTCGGTCGAAGAGCCCGGTGCCGATGCCGTACGGCATCCCGAACCGGCGCGACCGCTCGATCCATGGGAAGGAGGTGAGGACCCGGTCCTCGTCGATGGCGCCGCCCAGGCCCCCGAACAGCGCGTCCGCGCCCTCCCCGCTGAGCACGACCTGCGCATGCCGCGCCACGTGCCCGCTGAAGAGATAGGGGGTGATGTTCTTGTCGCCGAACGGTGTCGGCTGGTCCTTCGCGGCGAGCACCTCCGCCAGGGTCACCGGGTCCAGCAACTCATCGGGCCGGACCGCGACTTCCCGGTGGTCGCAGCCCCACAGCCGGACCACCTCCTCGGCGTACGGCCGGTCCGGGACGGGTGCGGACGTGTCGCCGAACAGGACGGTGAAGGTCTGCGGCGCGCTGCGGCCGCCGGAGGCGACAAGACCCGTCAGCACGCTGGAGTCGAGCCCGCCCGACAGCAGCACGGCTGCTCTCTCGCCGGGCTCGACCCTGGCCACCGCGTCCTCCAGCAGATCCCTGAGGTGCTTCACGGTGCTGTCGAGGTCGAGTTCGTGGGGGCGGGCCTCCAGGCGCCAGTACGGCTCCTCGGTACGGCCCTCCGCCGCGATGCGGAGGGTATGACCGGCCCGCACCTCGCGCACACTTCGCAGCACGCCCTGACCGGGGCTGCGCAACTGCGTGAGGACGGCGCCCAGTCCAGCCCCGTCGAGCTCGGCCCGCACCATCGGATGGCGCACGACGGTGGCCATGTCGGAGGCGAACACGACCCCGTCGGGGGTGAGCGCGTAGCTCAGGGGCTTCACACCCAACCGGTCGCGGCCGAGGAGCAGTTCTCCGGCGCGGACGTCCCAGACTGCGAAGGCGAACGCCCCGTCCAGATGAGCCGGGGCGGAACGGCCCCACCGCAGGTAGGCCTTGAGCACGGCCCGCGCCGCCGCGCTGCCACCGGTGACCGGCATGTCCGAACCGGTCGTCGGGGAATCGAGATCGCTGGGGGGCAGAACATGTCCGTCGCACACCGCGACGACGAGGGTGTCACCGAGGTCATCGGTGACGACCGCGGCCCGACAGGAGTGCGGGGACCGCGGTGGCTGTGGGGCCTGCGCCGAATCCCTCTGGATCAGGGCGACTTGCCGTTCCTGCCATACTGTGCCGCCTACGCGGCCACGGACGACGAGATCGGAAGCCATCTGCTCGACCGTCAAGCCGAAAGACCTTAAATCCCGGCGTCGATCGAGCCAACCGGCAATACCGGACACACTTTTCCTTACGTTCAGGCACTGCAGGGATGTCGACGCTTGAACACATGGCTCAAGTTGCGTGGCGCCTCATGGGGAACGAAGAGGCCAAGGAACCGGAGCCGAACGTTCGACAATCGTGATCTTAGTGAGCGCCGCCGCCGCACGTCTGTGATCCATTTCACCGACAGGTCCCGGAACGGGAACACCCTCGACAAACTCCGGGAGAGCACCGACGGGCCGAACCCCCGGGAAACACCGTCCGCTGCCCTGTCCAGCAAGGATGCCCACGCCCCCGCAATCCCCCAACGGCCCACCGCCGTTTACCTTCACGCCACCACGATGTCTTGTTTCCCTACTCCAATTTTCCTACTGCAAACGCAGATCGCCATCCTCCGAGGCCAACTCCGGTAAAAGGGCGTGGTACTCCCGACGCCTTCGTCATCAGCATCACAGCCGCCGCTGAGACCGTCATCGATCTGCCGATGGAGTACCGGTCCTTCGTGGCCGAGGTGGGCAACGGCCCTGCCGGTCCGTTCCCGCTCACCGAACCCCTGCCCGGCCGGATCGGCACACCAACCGATGTACTGACCCGGGGCACGCTCCTGCCGGCCGGACTGGGCTGCGGCATCTTCATCCGGCTGATCCTGAAGGGCCCGCGAGCCGGCGTGGTCCGGCAGATCGATCCCGACTGGGGCGGCTTCGTACCGGTGAGCCGCGGTGCCGTGGACATGGCAGCCCGGCGACGTGGCCGTCATCGAGCTCCGGCTCCTGACGAACCGCCGCGCCGATCTCGTCTGTGACCGCATCCGGTCCACCAACCGCCCCCGGCGTCCGCAGTCCACAGGCGCTCGCGCGGAAAGCCGAGGCGGCTGAACGGCAGCACACCGCCGTCCCGGGTGAGGCTGTGATCGCCCGGCTCGTTCGGACACTCGCCCAGGAGGTCCGGATCCCGAACGACAAGGTCGCCGGGATCGACCGGCTCATCGAGGCATTGAGCCCTGATCCGAGACCGCCGCCGCTACGACGCGTAGCCCCGCACCAGCCGACCGGCTAGTCCGGGCGATCACCCGACCGCCACAACCAGCGCAAGGCATCAGGGAGCAGGACTCCACCGTGGTTGGGGCTGTGGCCGCCGTCGCCCAGGACGAGGCGGAAGTCGTATCCGGCTTCCGCGAGCGCGGCCGCGACACGCAAGTTGTCGGCGAGCCAGTTCGCTTCGGGCTCGTTCCAGCGCAGATCACGATGGCCCGCTTGCAGGAAGACCCGCAGTGGCTTGCGGGGAACGCCGGGGATCAGTTCGGGGTACGGGTTGCCGCCTGGCATCTGCGTGAAGCTGGACAGGTACCCGATGACACGGCGGAACGTGTCCGGGCGCAGCCACGCTGCCGTAAAGGCGCAGTTACCGCCGCTGCTGCCACCACAGATGCCCCACCGATCAGGGTCCTCTGCGATCGTGTACCGCCGCGTGACCTCGGGGATGATCTCGTCGAGGAGGAAACTGACGTACCGGTCGTCGAACGCGTCGTACTCGGTGTTGCGGTTCTTCGGGTCCTCGGCGTCGGGGAAGACGCCGGGGTCGACGAACACCCCGATGGTGACCGGGATGTCGCCGCGGTGGACAAGGTTGTCCAGGACGATCGCGCCGCGGACCTCTCCTTCGGGGTCCAGGTACCACCATCCGTCCTGGAACACCATCAGCGACGCCGGCTGTGCGGGGTCGTACTGGGCGGGCACGTGAACCCAGAACCTGCGGGACGTGCCCGGATAGATCGCACTCTCGTTCCAGCCGAACTCGATTGTCTCGCCGACAGGTACGCCAGGCTGGACAGCCGAGTCGGGGCCATGGGCATAGCGAACGTCCGACTGGTCAACCGGAAGCGACTGGTAGGGCACCTCGATCATCACGCGGGCCAACCTAGGAGAGATCACGAACCCTCTCAAAGGGGTTTAGCAGCCATGTCTCACCCATGGGGAGCTTCCCGCCACGGACCGGGCACCGCCCGGTGGCGAGGGACAGTTCCGGCCGTCCTAGGCCAAGCCGTGCGGCCGCCGGTCCGCCGGGCGCGCGGGCGGGATCGGGCCGCCGGGAAAGTCGCGGGGGCCGGTCCACAACGCGGGTACGGCGTCGCAGCGGCGGCACAGCTCATAGGCGATCGCCTCGTAGTTGACCCGCCAGCCCCGGAAGTGCGGCCATGCCTCCTTCGGCGGGCGTTCGGCCCGGAAACCGGCTGACTCCAGCATGTCCACGGCCGCGTCGAACTCGGCGAAGGTGAGCCGGATCGTCGCATCCGGTGACGGGTCGATGTCGAAAGGGATGCGCAGCGCGCGGGCGATGTCGCGAAGGGCGGTGAATCCGGCCCGCAGCACCAGCCGGGCCTCCGGCGGGGCGAGCCGGGGGTCCAGCGCCAGCTGCATCGCCGCCGCGTCCATCACCGCGACAAGCCCGACCAGCCAGCTGCGGTGCGGACGCGGCGACCGGAAGGTCAGCAAGATGGGGTACGTGGAGTGGCTCTCGCCCATGTCCGCGGCGAGCCGCTCCCAGGCCCGGTACAGCGCCGGCAGGGCGGTCTCGGTGTCGACCAGCCACTGCCGGGCGAGGATCTCCGGCCCCCAGGCGGGTTCGCCGGCCCGTGCCTGGAGCAGGGTGACCTCCAATTCGCGACGGTTGTAGGCGGCGTAGAGGGTGGGCAGGTAGGCGATCTGCAGGGCGATCAGGACCGGGCCGGTGGCTGCGGCGACGAAGTCGAGCACCGACAGTTTCAGCCTTGCTCCACTGGCGAAACCGAGCGTGAACAGGCTGGACCCGGCCTCCCGGAACGCGGTGGTCCAGGACAGCGGGGACAGCGAGTACAGCAGGAGGCCGAAGCCGAGGAGCGCACCGGCGAGCCAGCTGGCGAGCATGCCGATGAGCATCAGCGGGGCGAGCCAGGTCTGGGCGCGGTCGATCGCGTCGTAGCCGCCGCGGAGGGCTTTGAGTCGCAGAAGTCTGCGCAGTGTCCACCACAGGCGGAACACCAGTGCGGAGTAGAGGCCTCGGGGTACCACGAGCGTGCGCAGGATGCTGGTCAGGACCAGCGCCAGGACCAGTACCCCTCCCGCGGCGACGATGTATTCCATGGGCCTATCTTCGCGCTCAAGGAGGTGGGTGATCAGCTTGGTGCGCGGGTGCGTGTGCACAGGACGGAGGCGTGGTTCCCGGAGCCCGTTTCACCGCGTCGCATTCACATCACCGCAGAGCTCAACCGGCGAGACCCCACAATCAGCCTACGAACGGCTCCGGCCCCTCGTATGCGCGCTCCCCACCCGCACCGCGCCACGCCCCAGCCGTCGCCGCACCACCCGGTCGAGCTCGTGATCGGGCTTCGCGAAGCCCGACGAAGTGCCCCGGATATCCGGATTTACCGACAGAGATCACGTTCAGCTCGCTGAATTCACCTGGTATTACACTGTCATGAGCCATGCCTTCTGAATCCGCAGCAGCTACCGAAACCGGCTGGTTTCACGTGGAAATTCGGGGCGAGCTCGACACCTCGCCAGCAGAAACGGGCAAGGATTACCGGGAGTTGCCCGTCTGCCGCGCCGGAGGTCTGTTTCCGGCCGGTTCCACACGCTTCCTCCGGTCGATTCCGCATCAATTCCCCCTGCTCGGCGCCGAACGAGCGCGTTGCGGGCAAGCCTGCGGGGCGAAAGCGCGCGAGTGGCGGCGGGGTCGTGCCTATCCTCCGGTTGACGGGTGAAGATTGTGTATTAGGGTGAATGCGTTCCTGCCGATCACCACCGAACGGCAGGACGCCCCAGGGAGTTCCGCCCCGTCCGTTGCCAAGTCGCCCGTGTGCGGCCGAGTTGATCCGTGGCGTCGTATTGTGACGGCGTCTCAGCCGAATGGCGGACCCTTTCTGGGTGCTGGGTGGGCATCCGGCACAGCGCAACCCTGTGCGGGCCATCGGCCTGTCCCCGGCAGCCGCGACGATAGCGCTGGTCACGGCGGTCCCCGCTCCCCACTGCCCTGAAACTGAATTTCCCTCATGGTGATGACGATTCAATATGAAGCGGGAGGCGCCCGGTGATATTCTCCCGTGCGTCGCGAGGACGCCGTGACGCAGCGGATGCCGCGGCGCAGTCACCGGAATCAGCAGAGCCTCCCTCCACTCCTTCACCCCCGACGCCGAGTCCGCTGCCCGACCTCGTGCCGCTGACCGCGGAGGAAATCGCCCTGATGCGTGCGAGCGTGGCCGTGGTCGGTCCGTACGCAGCGGACATGACGGTGTATTTCTACGCCATTCTGTTCGCACGCCACCCCGAGGTGCGCGGGCTCTTCCCTGACAATCTGGACGTCCAGCGCGACCGGCTGCTGCGCGGCCTGCTGCAGATCGTCGACCTCGTCGACGACCCGGAGAACCTGATCCGGTTCTGCGGCAGGCTGGGCCGCGACCACCGCAAGTTCGGGGCGCTCGACGGCCACTACCCCGCGGTGGGCGAGTGCCTGCTCACCTCCCTGGCCCGCTACGCCGGCCCGGCGTGGAGCCCGGAGCTGGCCGCCGCATGGACGCACGGATACGACGTCGTCGCGCAGGTGATGATGCACGCCGCGAGGGATGACGCCCGCACGGCGCCCGCGGTGTGGGAGGCGGAGATCATCCACCACCTGCACCGCGGCCATGGCATCGCGGAGATCACCGTGCGGCCCGACGCGCCCTACCCGTACACGGCAGGCCAGTACGCGAGCGTGGAGACGCCCTGGCACCCCAAGGCGTGGCGCTACTACTCGCCCGCGCACGCGCCGCGACCGGACAACACCGTGACCTTCCATGTGCGCGCGATCGCCCAGGGCCAGGTCAGTCAGGGCCTGGTCTACAGCGCCAAGCCCGGTGACGTGGTGCGGCTCGGACCCACTCAGGGTGACATGACGCTCGACCCGCGCACCGAGCGGGACCTGGTGTGCGTGGCCGGCGGGACCGGTATGGCCCCCATCAAGGCCCTGGTCGAGGACGCGGCCCGCAGCGGGACAGAGCGCTACG
The DNA here is from genome assembly GCF_055558375.1 of Streptomyces sp. NPDC025793. NCBI lineage: Bacteria > Bacillati > Actinomycetota > Actinomycetes > Kitasatosporales > Streptomycetaceae > Streptomyces > Streptomyces sp. NPDC025793. Next base: position 24,647 of record NZ_JBVHMR010000065.1, read on the forward strand.
TCGACGTCTTCGTCGGCGCGCGGACCGCTGAGGAGCTCTACGGCCTGGACGACATGCTCAGGATGTCCCAGCGGCACCACTGGCTCTCAGTGCGGGCCGCGGTGTCGCACGAGCGTATTGCGGGGCTGGAGGGCACCCTGCCCCGGGTGCTGAAGGAGTTCGGGCCGTGGTACCGGCACGAGGCGTTCCTCTCCGGGCCGGTGGACATGGTGACGCAGGCCAGAGCCACCCTGGCCCGGCAGGGTATCCCGCCGGAGCGGATCCATTTCGACCCCTTCGACGTGCCCGCACTCGAGGCCTCGTTGCTGCCCCGGCAGTTGCGGGAACCGCCCGAGGACTGAGCGCCCGGCCCGACCCGGCCGACCCGGCCCCGGCCTTGCTGCCACCCGCTTGCCGCGCCCGCCCGCCGGACTCGGCTTCGCCCCGTCCGCTCCCGGCCGAGCGGCCGCCGAACCACCGCCCGGCGCGCCGGACCGGTATGAGTGCCAGACCCCGAGCAGGAGACAATCCAGTGCAGCTCCCCCCTTCGTCCCATTCGGCTCGGCGCCGCCCGCCGGCACAGGAGGCCGTTCTGGCGGCAGCCGAGGTGTTCATCCGCCAGTACGCCGCCGAGAACCCGGGCGACGGCGATCCGCGCCGACGGCTCGCGGAGGTCACCGCGCAGGTGGAGCGCTTCGGCACGTACGAACACACTCCGGCGGAGGTGGCGTTCGGCGCGCGGGTGGCCTGGCGCAACGCGGCGCGCTGCATAGGCCGGCTCTACTGGAACAACCTGATCGTGCGGGACCTGCGGCACGTCACGCATCCCGACGACATCGCCAGTGAGTGCTTCGAGCATCTGCGAATCGCGACCAACGGAGGCCGCATCCGGCCGGTCGTCAGCGTCTTCGCCCCCGATCGCCCCGGCCGTCCCGCCGCCACGCTGCTGGGTGAGCAGTTGGTGCGCTACGCGGACGACCCGCGCAGTGCCCACCGGGTGGCGCTGGCCAGGGACTTGGGCTGGAAGGGCGGCGAAACCCCCTTCGAGGTACTGCCGTTGCTGGTCCAGCCCGCTTCCGGCCTGGCCCCGGAGTTCTACGAGGTGCCCGAGGACGCCGTGCTGGAGGTGCCGTTGACGCATCCGCACCATCCCGGATTCGCCGACCTCGGTCTGCGCTGGTACTCGGTGCCGGCCGTCAGCGACATGTCGCTGGAGATCGGCGGGGTCACGTACCCGGCCGCGCCCTTCAACGGCTGGTACATGGGCACGGAGATCGGCTCGCGCAACCTCGCCGACACCGACCGCTACAACCTGCTGCCCACCGTCGCCGAACTGTTCGGCCTCGACACCCGCAACGAGCGCACCCTGTGGCGCGACCGCGCCCTGGTCGAGCTCAACCTGGCGGTCCTGCATTCCTACGAGCAGGCGGGAGTGAGCATGGCCGACCACCACACGGAGTCGCGGCGGTTCCTCGCGCACGTGGACCGCGAGAGGCGGCACGGGCGCCCGGTACCGACCGACTGGAGCTGGATCGTCCCACCCCTGTCCGGAGGCGCGACCGCGGTGTTCCACCGCTACTACGACCCCGAGGATCCCGACCTGCGGCCGGCCTTCGTGCACCGGACCACAGGAGTGCCGACAGGATGCCCCTACGGCACGGCCCGAGGGGGCATTTGATCCAGGTGGCGTCGGTCAGCCGTTCCATGCCGTCCAGGCGACGGCCAGAGCTGGTGGCCGAGTAGCCCATCACCCCGCTGCGGAAGAAGCGGGAAGCCTCGGCACCATCGACGAAGAGCTCGCTGCCTCGCGGCTCGTGCGGACAGCTCGACGCTGACATCCATTCGGGTGCCGCCGTCCTTTGTCGCCAGGGCGACGTGCGACCGTGTTCGCCGGGGGAAGAGGCGTCCTCCGGCTGAGGCGTTGAGCCAACACCTCGCCGGGAAGCAGCGTGCCGCGGCATCCAGTGCGACTCGATAGTTCACAAGAAGCCGGTGTTCCACGACGCTGGACAGTCGCGGCAGCCTCATGATTCCTCATGGACGGCGCGCTGATCGCGAATCTGGCTGCGGTCGCGCCGGCCGCGAGTCGCCGCCTCTGAGGTCCCGCCAACCGCGCCGCTCACTCGCCAACTGCACCACTCCGCCACACCGGGACCGGACAGGCCGAAGTCCAGCGCCTCGATGCCGGGTGAACTCCACCATCAGGGCGCGGGCCCGCGGTCGGCGTCGCGCGACAGCTGACTCATCGCCATTCCGCGACTCCCGCCGGGCCATCTTCGGCCAGCCGTTCCATTAACACGGTTCAACGCGCGGATTTCACAGCGACACGCGGGTGGCATGGGGTGAGCAAGCGTCAGCAGATCAACCGGAAGGACTAATAGTCATTCAATCTACCTTCCGTCTCTGGTCACTTGACATCCCGACCGAGGGGCAGACAGGGCTGCGGATACCCCGATCGGCCCTCTGGCGCACGCTCCCGATATGACTGATATGACAGCCATGAGTACGTTTAGTCGCAGTCGGCTGACGAGCCGACATCTCCGTGAGAACAGACAGGAGAAGCGACATGAAGCTCGCTCGTTCCACCATGGTGACCGCCACAGCCGGAGCCGCCGCGGCACTCGCCGTCACCGGCATCACCT
>NZ_JBVHMR010000066.1:0-26535 GCF_055558375.1 Streptomyces sp. NPDC025793
GCTACGAACTCCGCCAACTCACCCCGGAGCCGTTCCACTTCCCCCAGCCTCACACCACAAAGATGCCCGCCACCAGGTGAGATCACTCGACGTAACGAAGCACTACTAGCGGTCCGCCGTCCGCCGGTCTTCCCGCGCGCGGGTCCGCCGCAGTTCCTCGGCGAAAACGCGCGCCGCCGCGAGGTCCGCCCCGTTCGGCCGCCCCTTGCGGATCCCTCCGACCAGCCGGAACGGTGCCCAGGTGTCGAAGCCGCGGCACGAGAACGTGTTCGTCACCTCGAAGCCCTTGGCCCGCAGCGTGCCCACCAGAGGGCGCGCAGGCGGGCGGAATCGCAGCTCCGGCAGGCCGCTGGTCGCGAACACGAACGCCCGCCCCCGCTGCGGCGGCAGGGCGGCGACGAAGCGGAGCAGGTCCGGGTGGAACCGCTGGGCGAAGATCCCGGAGCCGAAGCCGACGAGGTCATAGGCCGACAGCTCCGCCGGGTCCGCCTCCTGCGGCCGGACCACCTTCGCTCCCAGCACCTCGGCCATGACGTCGGCAACCCTGCGGGTGTTGCCGTGCGACACCGACGTACAGATGATCAGGGACCTCATGCTGTTGCTCCTCCCGTGCACCCACGGTCCACGTGTCCGGTTCTCACGCCTTTCATGGAAGAGACAGGGCAGGGGCCGAAGGTGTGACATCGGAACGAACAGCCCCACGCGGACGCGGTCCGGCGGCCGCGGCCGGCGCTGCGTCAGTGTCCGGCTTCTTCTCCGCGCAGCGGCCATGCGGAGTGCAGGAAGGACACGATGTGGTCGTTGACCTCACGGGCGCGTTCCTGCTGGGTCCAGTGGCCGCAGCCGGGCAGCCTGATGATGTCCCGCAGGCCGGGCACGAGGGCACGCATGGGGTCCAGGGAGCTGAACCGGTAGGCGGAGTCGAGCTCGCCCGTGATGTACAGCGTGGGCTGGTGGACCTGGAGTGTGCCGACCTCGGGCAGGTCCGACCAGTCGAAGTCGAAGGTGCGGTAACGGCGGATCGCGCCGGCGAATCCCGTGCGCTCGAACTCGTCCGCGTAGTGGTCGAGTTCGGCGTCGCTGAGCCACGGGGACCAGTGGGACGGGGACCCCGGGTCGGGGAGCGGGGTGAGGTAGCCGGAGGGCTCCGGCGTGTCGAGCAGCCAGCGCGGAACCAGATCGGCGGGCGCCTGGCCGGACAGGGCGTACATGGTCATGCGCAGCGTGCGGGCGGCGTCGGTGTCCAACTCGGCCTCCGCGACGCCGGGTTGCTGGAAGTACAGCACGACGTTGAACTTGCCCGGGTTGTTCCTGCGGATCAGTTGCGTGATGGGCAGCGGGGGGCGAGCCGGGTACGGCACCCCCAGCGCGACCATCGCCGGGAATCGTCGGGGCATCAGCTGTGCCGCCGCCCACGCGATCGTGGCGCCCTGGTCGTGGCCGACGAGGGCGGCGGAGTCGAGGCCCAACGCGTCGTACAGGCCGGTCAGGTCGGCCAGGTTGTTGCGCAGGCTGTAGCCGCGGGTGTCCGCCGGGGCATCGGTACGGCCGTAGCCCCGCAGGTCGGGGGCGATGGCACGGAATCCGGCCGCGGCCAGGGCGGGCAGCTGATGCCGCCAGGAGTACCAGAGTTCGGGAAAGCCGTGCAGGAGGAGGACGGCCGGTCCCTGACCCGCCTCCGCCACATGCATGTGGATGCCGTTCGTCCGTACGATCCGGTGGCGGATCTCCGTGCCGCGCTCCACGGTGCCCTCGGGCCGCCGCTTGGGCCCTCGGCCCGTCGGCGCGGCGGCCCCGACCGTCCCCACGGCCGCTGCACCCAGCGCCGCGGCCAGCAACGGCCTCCTGCTCAGCTCGGGCATGATCGTTCGCCCCCTGTCCGGTGGATGTGCACCACCTCGTGGCGGTGACAGGGGCCAGCATGCGCCGCGGCGATCACCGGACACATCAGCCGTGGAGAGGCCGTGCGACTACCCCGCCGGGAGTACGGCCGGCCGTTGTTCCTCCCGCGCCGCCCGCGCCCACCTGCGGACACGCGGGGCCGGTGCGCACGGTGCCGAAGCCGGCGTCTTCGGCCGATGGGAGTCAGGAGGCGAGGTCCGCGCCATCTTCTGTCGCAGGCCGTGCGGACACCTGTGGGTCCCCCCTCTCTGCCGAGCAGGCCGACACCCTCGCCGCTCACCTGGCCGGCCTCGGCCACTCCCCCTGCGGTGTCCTCGCGGCAGCGCCGGTCCCCTTCTGGCGGACGCATCTCCACCGTCTCGGCGCGCTCACCCCACCACAGCCGCGCCCAGAGGGCCGGGGCGCGTCACAGGTGAAGAGGACCACGAGCAAGTCGTGCGCTGGTGCCGTGAATTCTGCGTGCTTGTCGGGGAGCAGCCCTCCATCGACGTGATGTCACCGGGCCGACGGGGAACATCACGACCTTTGGCCGAGCTCCAGCGGGACCGGTAGGTTCTCCGCGGTGACCTTGATGGAGACGCAGGGCTTCGCGTCGATGGCCGACGGGGCCCGGTTGTGCTGGACGGCGTTGGGGGACACGACGGCCCGGAGGCTGCCCGTGGTCATGCTGCATGGCGGTCCGGGTCTGCCGGATTATCTGGGCGATGTGGCCGCCATGGCCGCGGACCTCGCGCCGGTGTACCGGTACGACCAGCGTGGCACGGGCCGGTCCCCGTGGCGGGGGCGTCATCGCCTCGCCCGGCACGTCGACGATCTCGCCGAGCTGCTCGACGCGTGGGACGTGCCCGGGGCCGTGCTGGTGGGGCACTCCTACGGCACGGACCTGGCGAGCCGGTTCTGCCTGGCGCACCCTGACCGGGTTGCCGCGATGCTGCTGATGTGCGGGCCGTTCGTCGGTGACTGGCGCGCCGGGGACCGGGCGGAGCGCGCTCGGCGCATGTCCGCGGCACAGCAGGAGCGGCTCCGTGCGCTGGAGGAGGTGCGGGACCGCACGGAGGAGCAGGAAGTCGAGCTGCTCACGCTGGCCTGGTTCACCGACCACGCCGATCCCGAACGCGGGTGGCACTGGGCCGCCCGGGGCGCCCGGCGGCGTCGCCCCGTCAACTGGGCCATGAACGGCGAACTCGGCAGGGAAGGACGTGCGGACCCGCTCGGTGCGCATCTGGACGAGCTGCGCGCGTGCCTGCCCACGCGAACGGAGCTCCTCGGTGGGGCCGACGATCCCCGCCCCGTGTCAGCACTCGCCTCACTCGCGCTCCGGCTCGGCCTTCGGCTGACCCGGATCGAGGGCGCCGGGCACGAACCCTGGCTGGAGCAGCCCGACGCCGTGCGTGCGCACCTTCGGCGATTCGTGCACGGCGCGGTGGGCACATAAGGCTTCGACCAGTTCGCCGGCCGGCCTCGTCACCGGCGGTCGGCACCGCGGCGGGTCGGTGTCGGCATGTGCCTCACCGTGTGGTGCCGGCTGGTGCGCCGCTTGCCGCGCGTTCGGCGACGTCGGCGGGGGCTGCGGCGATGACATCGTCGAGTGCGGAGCGGGAGGTCTGCAGATCGATGATGGCTCTGGTGATCCGCTCGCGCTCCTTGGCCAGGTCGGCGAGGAGGCCGGGGCAGGTCGGCACCAGTCGCTCGCCGTCGTCGCGCAGGCAGGGCAGGATGGTCGCGATGGTGGCGGTGTTCAGACCGGCCGCGAGCAGGCTGCGGATGCGGCGCACGGTGTCCACGTCCGCCTCCCTGTATTCGCGGTAGCCGCTGGGCCGCCGCTCGGGCTGGAGCAGGTCCTGTTCCTCGTAGTAGCGCAGCAGCCGTTCGGGTACGCCGGTCTTGCGGGACAGCTCTCCGATCCGCACGTCGTCCTCCTCATGGATGCCCCGGGCGGGCAACGCCGCTTGACTCTCACACCGATGTGAGACTCTAGCTTTCCCGGCATGCGCAGGAACTCTGTCTCGCTCGCGGCCCTGTGCGCGAGCGTCTTCGTTGTCGGTACGTCGGAATACCTGGTCGCGGGCATGCTGCCCGAGGTCGGCGCGGATCTTCAGGTGCCGCAGAGCACTGCGGGGCAGGCGGTGACCGCCTACGCGCTCGGCGTGGTGATCGGCGGGCCCCCGGTGACCATGCTGACCGCGCGGCTGCCCCGCAAGCCCCTGGCACTCGGGCTGACGCTGCTGTTCGCCGCGGGCAGCGCGCTCAGCGCCCTGGCCCCCTCGTTCACGATGTTGCTGGCCGGGCGGGTGCTCTCCTCGCTCAGCCACGCCGCGTTCCCGGCGTTGGCGCTGGTGATGGCTCTGCGCTGGACCGGCCTGGCCGGGGCCGTGCTCAGCCTCGGCGGCCTGGCCCTGACCTACCTGGTTCTGCCCCGGACCGGGACCGGGACCGCGCAGCACACCGGCGATGCCCCGGTGGGCACCGCCGTCTGATCCCCGAACCCACCCTCCCTGGAAGGCCCTTCCGACCATGCACGCTGTCCAGATCGACCGCCACGGCGGTCTCGACGTCCTGACCCTCCGCGAGGTCGCGGCGCCCGTACCCGCCGCCGGTGAGGTCCTCATCCGCACCACGGCCAGCAGCCTCAACCCGGTGGACTGGAAGACCCGCGCCTGGGAGGTCGGCCCGCCGCTGTCGGCCACGCTCGGCTGGGACATCTCCGGCCGGGTCGTCGCGAGCAACGACCCCGCTCACGAGGTGGGCGCCCACGTGATCGCCATGTCCGCGCAGATCGCCACCGGCCGCGGCACCTGGGCAGAGCTGGTCGCCCTGCCCGGCCACCTGCTCGCACCCGCACCGGCCACGGTGCCGCTGGCGGACGCGGCGGCCCTTCCGCTGGCCGGTACGACCGCCGTGCAGGCACTGCGCGCCACGGAGTTGAGCGCCGAGGAGCGGATTCTGGTCGTCGGCGCCGCCGGAGCGGTCGGCGGCCTGGTGGTCCAGCTCGCCCGCTCGGCCGGCGCCCGCGTCGATGCCCTGGTCTCCCGGCCCGGCCATGAGCAGGCGGCGACGGAGCTCGGCGCGGAGCGGGCCTGGCACCGCCCGCAGGACCTGCCCCGCGGCCGGTACGAGGCCGTCCTCGACACCGCCGGCACGGACGTGGCCGCGGCCCTCGCCCCCGGCGGGCGCTTCGTCTCCGTCGCCGACCACCCCCTGCCCGACGTGCCGGGCGCCCGCAAGAGCTACGTCCAGGAGAACGCCGCCGACCTCGCCCGCCTCGCCAGGCTCGTCGACGCCGGCGAGCTGCGGCTGCGGATCGCCGACCGCTTCCCGCTCGACGACATCCGCGCCGCCCACGAGAGCTTCGAAGCCGGCGGCCTCCTCGGCAAGGTCCTGATCACCTTCTGAGGTGCACCGCGTGCTTCGCCGACGGACCTGGAACCGGCGAAGTCTGGTTGTTTCCCCCGATCTTGGCGTGCGGGCGCCCTGGCCGCTGGCTGCGGGCGGGGCGCCGCCCTAGTCTTCCGGCGACCGGTCTGCGGAGCTGCTCGCCTCCCGGTGCCGCCCGCTGGACGTTGTACTGAGAGGGGAGTGGCACTCCATGGTGACCGCGAATCCGTCCCGCGACGGCGCGTCCGGGGCCCCGGGAATGCGACGAGCGCGGATCCTGGCGGTCCTGGCCGGTGCCGTGGCGGCCCTCGTCGTCTGGCTGGTGGGCGCGCAGCTGGCGGGCGTCCACCTCGACGTCCGTACGGGTTCGGACCACCACGAACAGTCCGTCGGAGCCGCGGCGGTCCTGGCGGCGTCGGTGGTGGCGGGCCTCGCCGCGTGGGGTTCGCTCGCCGCCCTGGAGCGGTGGGCACCGGCGAGGGCGTATCGCACCTGGCCGGTCCTCGCCCTCGCGGTCCTGGTCCTGTCCCTGGCCGGTCCGTTCGGCCTCGGTGTCACGACGGGCGCGAAGACGGTGCTCGTGTGCCTGCATGTGGTCACGGGCTCGGTACTCGTCATCGCACTGCGGCGGACCGCCGCGAGGCCGTAGGGACCCGGCGTCCCGCGCCGCCGCCGCACTACGGCGACAGGCCGGCGCCGGGCTCAGCAGTACGGTCATGACCTTGAACAGGCGTGCAGAACCGACGAGTTCGGCGCGCTCGACCGCTTCACCCCGGCCGTGGGCATCCGCGGGGCGATCGGGTGCGTCCTGCGCCACCGGCTGCCCGACGGGGATTTCGGTCCGGGCCGGTGCGGGCAGGCAGGCAGGCGCCGAGGCGCTGAACCGCCGTACGCAACCCATGTGACCGTCCGCACCGGCCCCCGGGCCGCCCCACGCCTGGAGCCTCGCGCCGTGACTCCCCCCACCGCCCCTGCCGACGGCGAGAGCGCCGCTCCCCCGCCGACGCGCCCTCGGCCGTACAGCGGCCACCGGGGCCACTGGTACTTCGGGCGCCCGGCGGACAGCGTCACGGCCGTCATCCACGTCGGCGCGGACACGCCGTACCCGGACCGGTACTTCGACAGCGTCCGCGGGCACCGTCGACAACCACCCGCACGTGTCCAACGCGAGCCGAGGCCAGGCCATCTGGCTCCGCGAGGGCCCGCGGCAGCCCTGGTCGCGGCTCGGGCAGAGCTTCTACCACCTCACCGCCGTCACCCCGCGGGGGACACCCCGTCCATGTGCGCTCCGGCATGCTGGACCGTGGTGCGGGTCACCGGGATCCACAGCTGAGCGTCGGACCGCGCCGGATCGTCCTGCGACGGCCGGGTGCGCAGGATCTCCGGTCCCGGACGGTACTCGTAGGGGTTGGACGGGATCCACTGGGCGGCCACGTCACCCCACATCTGCTGGAGCGCCTGCGGGAACGGACCGGTGTTCTCGAACACGGCCCAGGTGCCCGCCGGGCAGTCCAGCACGTCGAGGTCCCCGGGCAACTCGGCGGCAGCGGTCACCACGGCGTGGTAGTAGTCGAGTTCGCTGCCCTCCTCGAAGCCGTCCGACACGCGCACCGTCGCCGACACCACGCCCTGCGGGTCCTGGTCCGAGAGGCCGACGATCCGCAGCATCGTCTCCGGCGGGATGCTCTGGATGTGCTCGGCGATGTGCGGGTTGACGCCCTGGTAGATCAGCGGGACGCGGGCCTTCTTGCCGACGACCCGGAATGCTTCCTTCGCCACGATGCGGTACCGCATGGTGCTGTTCCCTTCGACGGTGAGGCGGAAGGACAGCCGGGGCTGCGAGTTCAGAGCCGCGCCGGTGCGCCTGGCCTCGCCGGGACCGACGCCGTGCACGGCGCGGAACGCCCGGGCGAAGGCCTCCCCCGAGGAGTAGCCGTAGCGCATCGCGATCTCCAGCAAGGTCGGTTCCCCGGCCAGCACTTCGGCCCCGGCGACGGTGAGCCGCCGGCGTCGGACGTACTCCGACAGCGCCATCCCCGCCAGTGACGAGAACAGCCGCCGGAAGTGGTACTCGGACGTGACCGTGATCCGGGCCAGCGCGGACACATCGATGTGCTGGTCGAGGTGACCCTCGATGTGCTCCATGGCCTGGTTCAGCCGATCCAGCAACCCCGGCCTCCTTCCCTTTCGATCACCAACGTTAGAAAGGACCGAGCCTGCCGCACCCGACATCCTGTGCCCGCTCCGGTCGGGTACGGCGACAGGCCTGCCGAGCCGGCCGAGGGCCACGGCGGCATGGTCTCGTCGGGCGACGAGGTCCGGCATGTCGTCCCACTGCCCGAAACCCTCAGAGCGTGAGAACAGGCCGGGTGGAGAAGTCCTCGCAGAGGTCCTCACCGTCCGGTCCGTACACGAACCCGGCCAGGGAAGGGTTGCGGTTGGCAGTGGCCAGGGGCAGCCACGCCAGCATGCGGCCGTAACCCCCGCACACCGACTCGCCGCCGTCTCCACCGTGGACCGCGGTGACGTCGCTGGTCAGCTCGACGCGATAGGTGTCGTGGGCGATGCGCAGGCCAAAAGCGCTCAGCTGCTGCTGCGGGCCGGTGCGGTCCCCGTACGGGATACGGTCGAGTGGGCAGTCGTTGCCCCACCGGAACAATGTGTCCGCGCCGGCTCCACAGGCGTGCTCCCACTCGTCGGAACTCGGCATCCGCAGGCCACGCGCCGCGAGGGCAGCCGGCATGTCGGCAGGGAGTTCGGTCAGGTTCTCGTCCTCCACGGCCATGAGCACCGTCGCCAGGATGACGCTGCGGCGTGGGCTGAGCACCTGCGCGAGGTAGGCCCGGAGATCGGGGCCATGGCCGAAGCCCTGATCCAGACTCTCCGCGTAGTCGGTGGCCTGCTCGGGCGTCGGCTGCCAGGCGTCGAGGTCGAATCCGAGTGTCAGTGCGCCACCGGGGACCAGCGCGAATTCCTGTCTGTTCCGCTCGATCCGGACGCGGTGCAGCGGGGCACCGAGGTGCTCGATGGTCTCGACGACGGTCACACGGCCATCGACCAGGTCCGCCGCCTCCTGAGCGACACGACGTGCGGCGGGCAGGTCGAGCGACCGCCACTGATCAAGACTGAGGTCGGCAAGAGACATGCGCCGCAGTGTCGCACGCACCTCCGACACAGCCCGCGGCCCGGACCTCGGAGCGGCTGCGCTGCGGGATCGATGCGGGTGCGTCCGCGGGTGGGTCGTCGGCCTGGCCCGGAGTGAAGGCGCAGGCCAGTGGGCGGCGGCGGGAACACCGGTCTCCTGGCTGGAGCGCACATGCCCGACGCGGAAGTCGCTTCCCCGGCCCGGGAGTTACCGGACCGCCGCCCGACACCGACACCGCCGCGGACCCCACCTCGGCTCAGCGCCACCGGAGCGCGGCGGACCCGAGCGACCCGGCCGGCGATGAGGTTGAGGACGTGCGGGGCGGGCCCGAGCCGGAAGCGCCGGTGCTGTTCCAGCAGAAAACCGGTGGCGACATGGCCGTTGACCAGACCCTGCACCGAACTCGCCGGCGCCCCGACCGTCCGGGCCAGCTCGGCCACGGTCACCCCGCCCGGCGCACGCGCGGCGGCCTCCAGGATCCACGCGACCCGGTCCACCGTACGGTGCCGCGGCCGTCGGACGTGCTCGCTCATCCCGCCTCGCCCCCGTCCTTCTCGCGTCCTTCTTGTGCATCGCCGTACAGCGACGGCAGCCCGCGACCGCGCCGGCGTTCGGCGGACCTGACTCGCATCCCGGGCACCGAATCCGACGCCGCCCACCGGGCCGGACCGGCCCATTAGGCTTGGGCGCTGCGACGGGTGGTCGCCCGCCGCCCGGCGGAGGGGTACGGCGCTCGTGCGGCAGCCCCGGACCACCACACCCAAGGACGGCAACCGAGTGTCTTTCTTCACCATCGGCCACCGCGGTGTCATGGCCGCCGAGCCGGAGAACACCCTGCGCTCCTTCCTGCGGGCCGAACGCGAGGGCCTGGACGGCATCGAACTGGACCTGCACCTGAGCAAGGACGGCGAGCTGGTCGTCATGCACGACGAGACCCTGGACCGCACGACGGACGGCTCCGGTCCCATCGCCGACCAGGAGTTGCAGACGCTCAAGAAGCTCGACGCCGGACTCGGCGAGCGCATCCCCACCTTCGAGGAGGTGCTGGACACCGTCGGGCCGACGCTGCCGATCCAGGCGGAGATCAAGGACGTGGCCGCCGCCCGGTCGCTGGGCCGGGTGCTCACCGACCGCGACCTGCTGGACCGGGTCTCGGTGCTGTCGTTCCACGACGCGGCGCTGATCGAGATCCACCACCTGCTGCCGCAGGCCCGCACCGTGCTGGTGGCAGGCCCCAGCGCGCACCGCGACACCTTCGTCGGCCGCGCCCAGAAGGTCGGTTCCACCCTGGTCAGCGTGGAACTGCGCCAGCTGAACCGGGCGATCGTGGAGAAGTGCGGCGCCGCCGGCATCGACGTGATGGCCTGGACCGTCAACGACGAGCGCGATCTGGCGCTGGCCCGGACGCTCGGCCTGGTGGGCTGCGTGACCGACGAGCCCGGCATGAAGCGGCTGGTCGAGGCCACGGCCTGACCTCAGGGGTCCGGGGCGGCCCGTGCACGCCGGGAACAGCCGGTCCGGCCCGCGCTGTTGCACCGGCTGGTCGCCCCGCTGTCGGGGCGACCGCCGACACGCCTGCCGCAGACTCCGACCGAGGCCCTTTCACACAGGAGGACTGATTCATGAACGACCGGCCCCTGACACTCATGGCGGTGCACGCCCACCCCGACGACGAGGCCACCGGAACGGGAGGCGTCCTCGCGCGGTACGCGGCGGAGGGCATCCGCACGGTCCTCGTGACCTGTACCGACGGCAGTTGCGGTGACGGACCCGGGGGCGTCAAGCCGGGTGATGCCGGGCACGACCCGGCAGCCGTCGCCCTGATGCGCCGTCAGGAACTGGAGGCGAGCTGCGCCATCCTGAAGATCAGCCATCTGGAGACGCTGGACTACACCGACTCCGGAATGATGGGCTGGCCGAGCAACGACGTCCCCGGTTCCTTCTGGCAGACCCCCGTGGAGGAGGGCGCCGCCCGGCTCGCGGAACTCTTCCGCCGCTACCAGCCCGATGTGGTCGTCACCTACGACGAGAACGGCTTCTACGGCCACCCCGACCATATCCAGGCGAACCGCATCACGATGGCCGCGCTGGCGATGACCGCGCCGACGCCGAAGGTGTACTGGACGACGGCGCCCCGTTCGATGATGCGGCGGTTCGGGGAGGTCATGCGCGAGTTCGGTGCGGACTGGCAGGAGCCTGATCCCGCCGAGGCCGCCGCGATGGCCGAGATCGGACTCCCCGAGGAGGAGATCACCACCTGGGTGGACACCAGCGCGTTCGGCGGTCAGAAGTTCGACGCGCTGGCCGCGCACGCCAGCCAGGGCGAGAACATCTTCTTCCTCAAGATGGGCCAGAAGAGGTTCACCGAGCTGATGGGGGTGGAGACCTTCGTACGTGTCCGGGACACCACCGGGGCGGCCGTACCCGAGAACGACCTCTTCGCCGGACTGCGCTGATCCGTCCGCCCCCGGGCCCGGGACAGGGGCGTTCGCCCCCCGGTCCCCGGCGCCGTCGCCGTCGCCGTCGCCGGGGCTCAGGCCCTCGTCCGCCTCAGGTCGTGGCCGGTGCTCGCCGCGGCGGCCAGGTGGACCAGCGCCAGGGTCTCGGCGAGGGGGCCTGGGCGGGGGGCGGTCCGGACGAGGGCGAGGACGTTCTGGCCCGCGGCGAAGGTCCCGCGCCGATGAACAGGAGAGCCGTGGACAGTCGGCGTGTCGTCGGCGGGGCGGCGGTCCGGGCCGCGCGGCCGACGAGGGATGGAACGCGGCGAACCCGAGCGTGAGCCGGTAGAAGAGGACCACGGCGGTGCCGGCGACGCCGGTGATGTGTGTCGCGGCGCCGCTCCATGCCGTCAGGCACAGGACCGGGAACGCGGCGGCCGGGGCCGTCAGGGTGCGGACCGCCGCCCGGATCAGGGGTCGCAGTACGTCGCCGCGCAGCGGGGGATCGCGGCGCGGCGGCGCCCTCCAGGGCGGCGCTCCGCGCCCGCCGACCGCGCTGCCGCCGGCGGCGCGAACTGCTCCTGGCCCGTGTGTCCGGTGTCCCGGAACCGCCGCCCACGGCGTCCCCGCCGGTCTGCACACCCTCCTGGCCCTCCCCGCCGGCCGGCCACCCGAGGACGAGGCCTCTCCCTCTGCGCCCGGCAGGACTGCTCACCGGCTGCGCGGCCGCACCCGAACACGCCTGCCGGGGCGCCCTCGACGCGCTGTCCGACACCCTCGGCTCTCCTCGGCCGGGCATTCGCGGCTCGGTGAACTCCGCACCGCGAACGTCACTCCCATGCCGCACCCCGGTCACCCGCTTGGGTGATCACGCCGAGTCCGTCCCCGTCGAATCGTGAACGTATGGGCCGTAGTCCCCCCGGGAGAGAGCGAGATCGGCATGACGGAATCTGCCATACGCGGGCCACTGCCGGACACGGCGCGCCGACGCCGGTGCCGGCGCATCGTGGCAGCGGGGTGCGTGATCGCCGCACTGTGCACGGTGCCCACCGCCCCGGCCGACGCGAAGAGCGGGGCGAACGGCGCCAAGCCGACCGTCGTCCTGGTGCACGGCGCGTTCGCGGACGGCTCCAGCTGGAACGGCGTGATCCAGCGGCTGGAGCGTCGCGGCTACACCGTCATGGCCCCGGCGAACCCGCTGCGCGGCCTGCACGGCGACGCCGCGTACCTCGCCTCGGTGCTCAAGTCGGTCAAGGGTCCCGTCGTGCTGGCCGGTCACTCCTACGGCGGTGCCGTCATCAGCTCGGCCGCGGCCGGCAACCCCCAGGTGAAGGCGCTGGTGTACGTCAACGCGCTGATGCCCGACGTCGGCGAGAGCGGCATGTCGCTGTCCGCCCGCTTCCCGAGCGCCCTGGCGACCGCCACCAACTCCGTGCCGTACCGCACCGGCGGCACGACCGGCACCGACCTCTACCTGAAGCAGGACAAGGTCCACTCGGTCTTCGCCGCCTGCCTGCCGGCCGCCCAGGCGAACCTGCTCGGCATCACCCAACGACCGGCCGCCACCACCGCGTTCTCCGAGAAGGCCACGGCCGCCGCGTGGAAGAGCATCCCCTCGTGGGCCCTGGTGGGCCGGCAGGACAAGACCATCACCCCGGAACAGGAACGCTTCGAGGCCAGGCGAGCCCGCTCCCACACCGTCGAGATCAACACCTGCCACGTCTCCCTCGTCGCCCGCCCCGACGCCGTCGCCGACCTCATCCTCAAGGCGGCGAGCACGGTCTGACCGCCGGCGCGGTGCCGCCGTCCCCTGTGCTCTTTGAGCCAACTTGGCGGCGACCGGGACCCGATTGCCCGGAGAGAGGTTGTCGTGTTCGCGACGAACTCGTTTACTGCGGGCAGCAACTGAGACCCAAGGAGGCGCACCAGTCCCATGAACAAGCGAACAGCCACCCTGGCGGTACTTCTCCCGGCCATACTGAGCACGACGGTCGGCGTCGCTGCGGCGCACCCCGCGCCGCACGCGACCCCGGCAGCGGTCACCCTGACCTACGACGCCAGTGGTGCCGGTCAGTGGGCGGGCCCGGTCGAGCAGGCCGTACAGAACTGGAACGACGCGGTGCACAACGTGCGCCTGGAGCCGGCGAGCTCCCCCGGCTCGGCCGACTACGTCTACGAGGCGACCAGCGGCTGGCCGCAGACCACGCTGGGGCCGATCTTCCCCGGCGGCAGCGGTGACGTGCAGCTGGGCCGGCAGGCGGTGGACGAGGGCTACGACGCGACCCGCATCACCGCCCACGAGACCGGGCACATCCTGGGGCTGCCCGACGACTACAGTGGCCCGTGCTCGGAGCTCATGTCCGGCCACGGCCCCGGCACGTCCTGCACGAACGCCAAGCCGGACGCGGCCGAGGCGGCGCAGGTCGACAGGAACTACGCCGCCGGCGCGTCGGCGATGCGCCCGCACCACCGCCAGGTGGTGATCGACGTCTGGTCCGGCCGGGTTCGCACCGGCTCACGCTGACCGGAACTGACTCAGAAGAGTGACTTTGCGCGGTTTCACGGCGAGCCACCGCAGGTCAGCGCCGTTGAAGGAGGGTGAAGGGCGTAGCGTTTCCACCAACCGAGTTTTTAGCCCTAGCTAAAGGTGGCATGCTGATGGAGTGGCAACAAGCGTTGTCTCTCCATGAGTTGGGGGTGAATCATGGGCATTTTTGCCCGTGACGAGAGCCGGACCACGCTAGCGGCTTCCCGGATAGGGCGACAGGCGACGGCCTCCCTGGCCGGCCTGCTGGCCGGCCAGGGCAAGACCCGCTCCGACCTGGCGGCGGCCATGGGCGTCAGTCCGGGGCGCGTCAGTCAGATCATGTCCGAAGACGCGAACCTGACGGTGCGCACCCTCGCCGCCGTGGCGGAAGCGCTGGACGCCGACGTGCAGATCACCTTCTGCCCCCGAGCACAGCCGACGGACGCCAGAGCCCGCGGCACGGATGCGTCGCCCCACCGGAGCAGCGTGCTTCCGGCCCGCCATTGAGCCTCACGTGCGGCACGCGCGCCGCATGGTCCGCCCGCTGATCGCCGAGCCGTCCGCGTTCAGCGGGTGAGCCAGCGGTCGAACCAGCGACGCTGCGACGGCACGGCCGGGCTGTGGAACGCGTCGTCGGACATCGCCTTCGCACGCAGGACCCTGAGCTCCTCGTTCTCGCTGCGGCGGCCGTGAACGTACGCGAAGCGCAGCAGGTGACCGCACTGGGCGAGGGCGGTGCCGAACGCCTGGCGCCGGGCGACGAGTTCGTCACCCGTCGCCTCCCGCCCGGCCTGGCGGCACGCCTCGTCGATCCGCGTCTGCACGTCCAGCGCCACGTCGATCGCCGTCTGCACGTCCGTGTAGATCGCGCAGATCGTCTTCGTCTCGGCGGTGAGCGGATGCCGCTCCAGCAGGTACAGCCTGAGGTCGTGGACGAACACCCTGAGCTGGGCGGACGTCTCGATGCCCTGCAGAAAGCGGTCCGACCAGCCGCACGCGTCCAGATGCACACGCTGCACCAGCCGCTCCCTGACCAGGGCGATACCCAGTGTCATGAACTTGACGTACGGCTGCGCCGTCTCGTCGTGCCGGCGTCTGGGCAGCGCCGTGGCTCCCGTCGCGGCACCCGCGACCACCGGTGGAATCGACGCCGCATGCGGCAGCAGCACCACCGCACCGGCCGCCACCACACCCATCAACGCCAGCACGAGCAGCATCAGAGACGACGACGCCCAGCTGCCCAGCAACCGCCCCTTGCCGGAGAACTCGCGTACCAGCCCCACCCACGCGATGCCCGCGCTCACGCCGGCGGGTAACACGTAGACAGCCAACCAGGTGTGGTGAAGCCAACTCATCGACGGCGCCCCCAAGACGTTCCACGGACAGGCTCAACCGCCGTCAGTCGATGATGTCAGCCGACATGGCACCACGCCGTCACTTTCAACGACTATCGGCCAGCGTGTCCGCCCCGCACCGGCGCAGGGCCCGCACGGGCCCGTATCACGTGGCCGGACCGCAGGTCTTCTCCAGGAGGGTGAACGACTTGGTTGCGCCTCCCGGTTGCGGCTTGCCCGCCTTGTGGCCGACGACCCGGTAGCCGGCGTCCAGATAGTAGGCGTTCAGGCGTGCGTTGTCGGCCACGCAGTCCAGACGTACGACCGCGCGCCCCGCCGCGGCGACGCGGCGCTCCGCGGCACGCAGCAGAAGCCGCCCCGCCCCCGGCCGCGCGCTGCCGCGGTCCACCATCAGCCGGTGCACGTAGCCGGCCACCGGCGGCTGCGGTCCCCAGGCGTCCTCGTCCTGCCACCACAGCTCCCACGCCCCGGCCACGCGGCCGTCGGCCTCGGCGAGCCAGACCTCACCCGTCGCCATGGCCCGGCGGAAGTGGTCCTCGTCCAGCTCGCCGGGCCGCCACTGGCCGGTGACGCCCCGGGTGATCATCCAGCGGGCGGCGTCGTCGCGCAGACGAACCAGGGCGGCGAGGTCGGTGTCACGGGCGAGGCGGAAGTGGAAGCCATTCACGTCGCGATCCTCGCACGGGTCCGGAACAACACCGTCTGACCGAACCGACCCGGGCCCCGGCCCGCCGCCGTACGGACCGAACACCGGGTCGGCGGCCGGCGCCACCGGTCAGCCCACCCGCTCCGCCACCAGTTGCTCCTCGATCAGATCCGCCGCCCGGCCGGTGCCGCCCTCGGCGCGTACCTCGGACCACAGCCACGCCGAACGCGTGGCGACCTGGGGATCGCCGATGAGTTCCATCAGGGCGGTACGCAGCGCCGCCGCCGTGACGTCCGCGGGGTCGAGCCGGCGGGCGACACCCAGTTCGACGAGCCGGTCGGCGTGGAGGCACTGGTCGGGCCCGTCGGGAACCGCGATCATCGGCACGCCGGCGTACAGGCCCGTACCGCTGGTGCCCACACCGGTGTGCGTCACCCAGGCGTCCGCCTGCTCCAGCATCGTCAACGGCGTCGCCCATGGCCACACTTCGAAGTTGCGGGGAACCCGATCGGCCAGGTCGCCGTCACTGCCCGTCTGCAGCACCACATGCCAGCCGGGGAGATCCGCGAACGCCGCCACACACTGGTGGTGGATCTCCTGCGGCCCGTGGGAGGCCGCGCCGGCCAGCGACACCAGCAGCACCTTCTGCGCACTCTCCGGCCGCGTCCAGCCGCCCTGCTCCTGGCCGGCCCCGAGGCACGGGCCGACGAACGTCACCGCCTCGGTGTCGACGCGGTCCGCGTGCGGCTGCATGGCGCGCGGGATCATGGCCAGCACGCGCCGCGGATAGCTGGTGAACTCCTCCACGTTCCCGGTCACCGCACCGCACCGGGCCAGCCAGTCCGCGAACCGCGCCCGGTGTGCGGGGCCTCCGGGCAGCTGCGCGTACGCCGCACCGATCTCCTCCTGGGCGCCCTCCCAGGCCACCTGCGCCGCGGACAGCTGGACGAGAGCGCGGTCCTGTGCCTCGGCCAGCGCGCGGCCCGCGTACGCGCCGGCGTCGTAGAGGTACAGGTCGGCGGGATCGTCGTCGTACGCGGCGTGCAGCTGCGGCAGAACGGCCTCCGCCTCGTCGAGGAAGAGGGAGGCGCAGGCGATGGGATCCTGCGGCCAGTCGCGGCCGACGCCCGGCAGAGTGGACGTGATGCCGACCGGTTCGGCGCCGGTGGCGGTGACCAGCTCGGCGACGGGGCCGGCATTGGCATACGTCACGCGATGACCGCGGGCCACCAGCTCACGGATGATCTCCAGGCTGGGCAGCACATGGGCGGCCAAAGGCGTGCCGACCATGGCGATATGGGCGGACCGATTCTTAAGGTGCATAACCGGACTTCCTTGGATAGACGTCTACGGCAGACAAACGTCCGGAACCCCGGCCAGGCAACGCGGACCATGCCCTCGTCTCCCTCGCGGCCGCTCTGCCGTGCCGACGAGGCAGTACCGGCGAGCGCGCCGAGCGTTCTCACAGTTCTCACAATGTTCTTAGATCCCCCCGTGACAGTGGCGCCCCATGAAGGCGAGGAAGATCAGGAAGACCAGGAAGAGGATCGTCGCGCTGGGTGCCGCGCTCACGGTGATCGGGGTGGTCGGCACCGCCGCCGCGTTCGGTACGGGCGGGCGGGACGGGCGGCAGGTCCACGTGCGCGGCGACCGGGTCACCGTGCCCGTCGCCGGTGGGCGTGTCGTGGTGGACACCGGCTCGCTGGCCGTGCGCGGCCGGGCGGACGACGGACGGGCCTGGCAGCTGTCGGCTCCGGCGGCCGGCGCCCTCGGGCCCGCCGCGCAGGTCTCGGTGCGCGGGGACAGGGCCACCTGGGGGTATCCGGCGAGGGGCCTCACGGTCACCGCGGCCGCGCGCGGCGGACGGCTGGCGGTGACCGTGCGCTCCACCCGGAAGTCCACGCTGACCTGGCCGGTGACCGCCACCGACCCGGACACGAGCGACGTGCAGGTCCCGCGCGGCGAGGGCCTGTCGGTGCCGGTCGCCGACCGCTGGTGGAACTCCGCGCGGGCCGGGCTCGCAGGCTCCGAGGCGGGCCTGTCCGACGGTCTGACCATGCCGTTCTGGGGCACCAGCCTGCGCGGCGGGCACGGCGCGAGCTACATCGCCGAGTCCGACATCGCCACCACGCTGAAGTTCGTCTCCGCCGGCGGCCGGCTGCACGCCGAGGCCGAGCACGCGTTCTCCCCCTCGGAGGGCACGCTCGACTACACGCTGACCTTCGCGCTCACCGACGGCTCGCCCGTGGCCGCCGCCCGCGACTACCGGGCCTGGCTCCAGGCCCGTGGCGGCATCACCACCCTGCGCCAGAAGATCGCCCGCAACCCCGAGGCCGGCAGGCTGGTGGGCGCCTTCCACGCCTACACCTGGGGCCAGGCCCGCACCGCCCAAGGCGTACGGCGCCTGCGGGAGTTGGGCATCGACAGGATGTGGCTCGGCTACGACGCCGACGGCTCCCCCATGGACCGCTCGGCCGTGCGCCTGGCCGAGCGGTCCGGCTACCTCGTGGGGCCGTACGACTCCTGGGCCAACGCGCAGGACCCCGCCTCGGCCGACAGCCCGGTGTCGAAGTGGCCCGCGCCCGTGTGGCAGGACGCCTGTGTGCGGGGAGCCGACGGCAGGATCGTCACCGGTTTCGGCGGACGCGGCTGCTACGTCAGCTCCGAGGCGTTGCGCCGCGCCGAGCCGGCCCGCCACTATCTGGCCGACCGCACCCGGGAGATGACCGCGAACGGCGCGAACAGCTACTTCCTCGACGTGGACGCCGCCGGCGAGCTGTTCACCGACCACTCCCCCGCGCACCCGATGACCCCGGCGCGGGACCGGGAGAACCGGTTGCGGCGGCTGGCCCGGCTGTCCGGCGAGCGCGGGCTGGTGGTCGGCTCGGAGAGCGCCGGTTCCTGGGCGACCGGTGTGCTCGCCTTCAGCCACGGCTCCGGGAGCCCGGTACCCGACCAGCTGTGGGCGCTGGAGCGGGACCGCGCCGCCTGGGGCGGTTACGCGCCGGCCGGCGCGCCCGGGATCTTCTTCAAGCCCGTGCGGTTGCCGGCCGACCTCGCGAAGGCGATGTACGACCCCAGGTACCGGGTGCCGCTGTACCAGACCGTGCTGCACGACTCGGTCGTCAGCACCGAGCGCTGGGAGTTGTCCTGGTCGAAGCTGCCCGACCAGAGCCGTACCCGCGCGCTGCTGGCCATGCTGTACAACGTCCCGCTGAACCTCGTCCTCGACAAGGCGGAACTGGACGGGCACGGCCGGCGGATCGCCCAGCTGCAGAAGTACTTCGAGCCCCTGCACAAGGCCGCGGCGACGCGGCCGATGACCGGGTTCCGGTGGCTGACGCCCGACCGGCTGGTGCAGCGCACGACGTTCGGCGACGGCGTCCTGACGGTCACGGCCAACTTCTCGGACCGCACCCACGACGGCCTGCCCGCGGGCTGTGTCGACGCCGCCGTCGACGGCGCCAGGGCCCAGCGGCTGTGCCCGGCCGGTCTGTGACGCCGGCCCGCCTGCCCGGCCCCCGGGATGCGGGGCGGTGCCCGGAGGATCAGGCCGCGTTCGCGAGTTTCTGGCGTACGACGATCGCGTCGAGCCGGACCGCGAACGGTGCGGTGTCTGCGGGGCCCAGGGCGCCCACACGGCACTTGTCGAGGCCGACGGTGACGTCGGCGCAGAAGGCGACGGCGTACAGGTGGGCGCCGGCTTGCTCGTCCTGGAGGGTGAAGAACAGGTCGCGGTAGTAGCTCGTGCGGTCCGGCCCCTCGTCGTAGTACGCCAGTCCCGGTGCGCCCTCCTGGGCCGCGAGACCGGTGAAGGCGTCCACGAGGTCACGCTCGACGGTGTCCCAGAACGACGCCTGGGCGGCCTCGGCCGGGAGCGCCTGGCGGACCGCCTCCTTGAGGGAGAGCGCCATCACCACGACCGGCGCCTCCTCCTGGAGCCCCCAGCCACGGATGATCCTGACGATGTCGCTGTCGGGAAGCCGGGCGGCGGCATCGCGGATGTGGCCGAAGTCGTAGTTGACGGTGGCGGGCGCGATCGCCTCCTGGAAGGCGCGCGCCAGGGCCTCCGCCTGGGCGAGATGGGCCTCTCCCACCTCGGTGACCGTCCTGAAACAGGCTGCCAACGCCCCTCCTTCAACATTTTGTTGCATCGATGGGGCGTCAGTATGCCGTACCGGTGCGCCGTCGCGACCCGCGGGGCGCCGCCGGGCTCAGTGGCCGGCGGATCCCTCCGGGCGTGCGTGGCGCGGCAGGAGGAAGGAGAGCAGGAACGTCAGGACGAGCATGCCGTCGACGATCCACAGCACCGTCTTCATCACGGAGCCGAAACCGGTGCGGAAGGCCGACTTCGCGGTGGCCTCCAGCGCGCCGGGTATGCGGGCACCGGCCTGGGGCGACGTCACGGCGGACCGGGTGTCCTCGCCCAGGCGGGCGCAGGACGCCGGGGTGGCGGCCGGGTCCTTGGCGACGGCACGGTCCGACGCGCACCGCCGCAGGTCCGCCACGATGCGGTCCTGGGCGGCCGACGCCACGTGCGCGGCGCTCAACCGCCCCCGCAGGCCGGCCGAGTGGTGGTCGACGGCGCCGGCGATGCCGCCGCCCAGCAGGCCGAAGAACACGGTGCCGAGGAGCGCCACGCCGAAGGCGCCGCCGAGCTGCTGCATCGCGGTCATCGTGCCGGACGCCGAGCCCGTCTCGTGCTGTTCGACGCTGGCGAGCACGATGTCGAAGAAGGGGGCCATGAGCAGGCCCATCCCGATGCCGGTGACGAGCAGGGCCGGCACGAGCCGCCAGGGGCCGACGCCGCTGCCCGCCGTGTCGAGGGTCAGCCACACGCCGAACACGCCGAGCGCCATGACCGCCGTACCCGCCTGGAGCACGGCCCGGCCGAAGCGGGTGACCGCCTGAGCGACGCCGAAGCCGACGATCATGCCGCCCGACCAGGGCACCATCACCAGGCCCGCCTTCAACGGCGAGTAGCCGAGGCCGATCTGGGTGTAGAGGTTGAAGACCAGCATGAAGCCCTGCATGGTCGAGAAGAAGACCAGCCCGAGCGTCATGCCTCCGCTGAACCCGCGCTTGCGGAAGAGGCTCGGGACGACCAGCGGGTCACGGCCGGTCCTGCTGCGCCGCGACTCGTAGACGGCGAAGGCCGCGAAGACGACGACCGACGCGGCCATCATCGCGAACGTCCACCCGGGCCAGTCGTACTCACGGCCCTGGACCAGCGGGAAGATGATGAGCAGCGCGGCCAGCGAGACCAGGAGCATGCCGGGGATGTCGAGGCGCGGCCTGTCGCCGGAGCGGCCCCTGGGCAGGTAGCGCAGCGCGCCGAGGAAGGCGGCGGCACCCAGCGGCAGGTTGATCAGGAAGATCATCCGCCAGCCGGTGCCGAAGTAGTCGGCGTCCACGAGCCAGCCCGCGAGGATCGGCCCGCACACCGCCGACAGCCCCATGACCGGGCCGAACATGCCGAAGGCCTTCTGCGACTCCTTCGGCGGGAACATCTCCTTGATCATGCCGAGGCCCTGCGGCAGCATGACCGCGCCGAACAGGCCCTGCACGACGCGGGCCGTGATCAGCATCTCGGGCGAGACGGAGACCGCGCACAGCAGCGAGCCCAGGGTGAAGCCGAGGGCTCCCACCAGGAACATCCGGCGGCGCCCGTGGATGTCCCCCAGCCGCCCGCCGGTGACGAGTCCGACGGCCATCGAGAGGGTGTACGCGGCGGCGAGCCACTGCAGGGTGGAGGCGCCGCCGCCGAGGTCGGCCCGCATGGAGGGGCCGGCGATGTTCGTGACGACGGCGTCGAGGAGATCCATGACCTCCGCCGCCAGGATCACGAAGAGCGCGGCCCAGCGCCATCGGTAGGGCGCTGGCGAGTCGGTGGGCGTCTCGACGGACGCGACACCGGTGGTGGACATCGCAGACTCCTCACGGCAAGGATGGGAGAACACTGTTCACCATAACAGAACAGCGCTCACTCAGAGAACGTTGTTCATTACGATATAGCGTCATCGCCGCCAAGACAAGATATATCGCGTCTCGGTCGAGGGGCGCACGCCCTCGGCCCTGGGCAGAACACTGTTCTCCGGGTCTTTAGACTGGTCATCATGAGCGACGCGGCCGCCGGCACCCCCGCACCCCCTCCGCCGACCCCATGGGAGCGCGAGCGCCCCGCTCGCGCCCAGGGCGCGCCCGCACGCGCCCCGCTCTCGCGCGAGCGGATCGTCGAGGCCGCCCTCACCGTGCTGGACCGGCACGGGCTCGACGGCCTGTCGATGCGTCAGGTGGCGGCCGAACTGGGGGTCGCGGTCTCCGCCCTCTACGCCCACGTCAGCTCCAAGGACGACCTCCTGGAGCTCATGTACACGCGGTTGTTCGACGGCTACGCGCTGCCCGCACCCGATCCGGAGCGCTGGCAGGAGCAGCTGCGGGACTTCGCCCGTGCCTGGCGCCGGCGCCTGCTGTCGCACCGGGACATGGCGAGGATCTCCATGGGGCACGTCCCCTTCACCGCCGAACTGCTGCCGCACGTCGAGGCGTTGCTCGCCGTCTTCCGCACCGCCGGGCTGCCCGACCGCATCGCGGCGGAGGCCGGTGACCTCATCTCCACCTACATCGACGGGTTCGTCCTGGAGGAGGGCATGTGGCGGGACCGGGCCGCCCGGCACGGCGGTGCCGCCTCGCCGGCCCGCCCCGACTGGCAGGAGATGGCCGACGAGATGCTGCACTACTTCGCGTCCCTGCCCGCGCGGGACTTCCCCCACCTGCGTGCCCTGTCCGGTCTGATGGTGACCGACTCCTCCGACGAGAGGTTCGACATCGGCCTGGAGATCATCCTGCGCGGCCTGGCGAGCTATCTGCCAGCCTCCGAGGCCGACGCCGCCCCGGACGCGGACAACACCCCCGGCACCGCCTGAACCACAGCGGATCGGCGCGTCAGCGGCAGGTCAGAGGCGCGTCAGCAGGCCCTGGCATCGTCGTACTCGTGAACGGCACCGCGGAACACCGCGGAGGCCGGGAGCGAGGAGAGGTGCCCGGAGCGGCTCATCGGGGACCAGGGCGGCAGCCCGAAGTCGGACCCTCGTGGTCCACGCAGGTTCGAATCCTGCCCTCTCCGCACAGGCAGTCGCCGAGCAACGGTTCAGGAGGGCCGGCCGGCCAGGACTTCCACCATGCCGGTGTCGAGTGAGTAGTACGCGGCGACCACCGCGAGGGAACCCTTGCGCACCAACGGGGCGAGGTCCTCGTTGGAGCGAAGCGCGCTCGCGGTCAGCTTCACCTGGGCCCGGGCCATCGTCTCGACCGGGTCGGCACCGCCTTCCCGCACCGCCTGCTCGTACGCCGGCCGCAGCGCCCTGACGATCGCCTGGAGGTTGCCGGGCAGGGGCTTGTCGTCATGCAGGGACTGGTACGCCGCTTTGACGGCGCCGCAGCGCTGATGCCCGAGGACGACGACGAGCGGGGTGCCGCTCGTCATCGGGCCGTACTCGACGGAACCGGTGACCACCGGACCGACCGCCTGCCCTCCCGTGCGCATCACGTACAGGTCACCCAGTCCGGTGTCGAAGAGGAGTTCGGGCGGAACCCGGGAATCGATGCACGAGAGGATCGCCCCGAACGGCTCCTGCTGCCGAGCCACGAGCTGACGCCGGTCGGGGTCCCGGTCCGGATGCCGGAGCTTTCCGCTCACCCAGCGCCCGTTGCCGTCCATCAGTCTCGCGAACGCCGTGGCGGGCGTCGTCGGGCGCGGACCGGGCGAGACGTCGGACGCCGGCGTGGCGGCGCTCGTCGGCGCGCACCCCGCAAGGGCGGTCGCGGCACCCGCGAGCGAGCCGGCCAGCACGGCCCTGCGGTCCACACGTCGAGCTGCGTCCATCGGTCGGTCCCTTCCATTGCGCGTCACGCGGTGCCTGCCCGTTGCCGCAAACCCCCGGACCCCCGCACGAGACGGGGGCCGGGGGGGAACAACGGCGAGGACCTCACAGACCGCCGACGCCGTTGCCTTCGTTGCCGTTGGAGCCGAGGCCGCCGACACCGCTGGTGCCGCTGGCGTCTACGCCACCGACGCCGACGCCGACGTCTTTACCGGCAGAGCCGAGGCCACCGACGCCGTCGCCGCCGCCGCCCTTCGCTTGCTGGATGACGGCCGCGGAGGCCTGGGAGTGGACGGGTACGGCGCCGGCGATGCCGGCGCCCAGGAAACCGGTGAGGGCAGTAGCGGCCAATACCGTGGCAATCGAGCGGAACACAGACAGCTCCTTTCGCTTCCCCCCTCTTGTCCTGATCATCTTCACCGCGCCCGGACGGTTCTGCCGGTCGGGACGGACCATCAGGGTGACGGCGCCTCAAACCCCGGGTGGAGTCGGTCGTGCGAGGGGTGGTCAGCGGCGTGTCAGACCCGTGTCAGCCGGGCCTGGCATCGTCGTACTCGTGAACGGCACCGCGGAACACCGCGGAGGCCGGGAGCGAGGAGAGGTGCCCGGAGCGGCTCATCGGGGACCAGGGCGGCAGCCCGAAGTCGGACCCTCGTGGTCCACGCAGGTTCGAATCCTGCCCTCTCCGCACGGGCTGCCTCCTCTCGCCCGCTCACGGTGAGCGGTCGGCGAGGAGGCCGGCGGCGAAGCCGAGGAAGGCCACGCCGGTGAGCTGTTCGAGACGGCGTCGGAACACGGGGCGCCGGACGCGCTCGCCCAGCGCCGAGGCGGCGCGGGTCAGGAGCCAGTACCAGACGGCCAGTTCGGCCGCGTCGATGGCGGTGAAGAGCAGCGTCGCGCCGAACACCGGCGCGTGCCGCGGGACGAACTGCGGGATCAGGCTCAGGTAGAACACGCCCGCCTTGGGGTTCAGCAGGTTCGTCGCCACGCCGGTGCGGTATGCCGCCCAGCGGCCGGGCGGGGCGGTGGTCGTGCGCTCGGATGCTCCGGGAGCGGGCGGTTTCCGGGCGTGGCGGAGTGCGGTGACTCCCAGGAGTACGAGGTAGGCGGCGCCGCACATGCGGAGCGTGTCGTACACCATGCGGGATGCGGTCAGCAGGGCCGTCAGACCGACGGCGGTGGCCAGGCCCCAGCCCACGCAGCCGGTGAGGATGCCAAGGGCGGCGGCCAGTCCGCTTCCTCTGCCCCGGGTCGCGGACGTGCGGACGACGAGCAGGGAGTCGGGGCCGGGTGCCATGTTGATGAGCATGGCCACGCCGGCGAAGGCCGACCCGGCGGTGATCAGGGTGTGTGTCGTGTGCGTTCGGGGGCTCCCGGGAGAGTCGGGGGCGGGGGCGGGGCCGGGGGCGCTCCGAGGCGTTCCCGGCCCCGCCGGACCGAAGCGTTCGTGACGTCGCGTCCTACTTCAGGGCCGTGAGCGCCGTCTCGTAGTCGGGCTCCTCGCCGATCTCCTTGACGAGCTCCGAGTGGACGACCGTGTCGTTCTCGTCCAGCACCACGACGGCGCGAGCGGTCAGGCCGGCCAGCGGGCCGTCGGCGATCGCCACGCCGTAGTCCTCGTGGAAGACGCGTCCGCGCAGGGTCGAGAGGGTGCGCACGTTCTCCAGCCCCTCCGCGCCGCAGAACCGGGCCTGGGCGAAGGGCAGGTCGGCGGAGATGCACAGCACCACGGTGTTGGCCAGGTCGCCGGCCTGGGCGTTGAACGTGCGTACCGAGGCCGCGCACGTGGGGGTGTCGACGCTCGGGAAGATGTTGAGGATCTTGCGCCGCCCGGCGAAGTCCGACAGCTTCGTGTCCGTCAGATTCGCGTCGACCAACTCGAACGCCGGGGCCTTGTCGCCCGGTTGCGGCAGCGAGCCGTTGACCTGAACCGGGTTTCCCTTGGCAGTGACCTGAGCCATCAGAAGTCTCCTCGCAACGATTCCGTCGACAGTCGACAGACGTGCCCGATCCTACGGTTCGCCGACACGGACGAGGCGGCGTACCCCGACGCGATGCCGGTGTACGCCGCCCTCGGGTGGGACGCGTCGCGCGGGAAGTGGCCCGCGTTGTCATGGCGGTTACTTCGGGTCCTTGGCGAACTTCGAGGTGGACCAGCGGTAGCCGAGCACCGTGAGGCCGAGGCACCAGGCCAGGGCGATCCACCAGTTGTCGCCGATGGGGGTGCCGAGGAGAAGTCCGCGCAGGGTCTCGATGGCGGGGGTGAAGGGCTGGTACTGGGCGACGGGCCGGAACCAGCCGGGCATGGAGTGCAGCGGGACGAAGGCGCTGGACAGCAGGGGCAGCAGGATCAGCGGCATGGCGTTGTTGCTGGCGGCCTCCGCGTTCGGGCTGACCAGGCCCATGCCGACCGCGATCCAGGTGAGCGCCAGGGCGAAGAGCACGAGCAGTCCGAACGCCGCGAGCCAGTCCAGGACGGTGGCGTGGTGGGAGCGGAAGCCGATGGCCACGCCGACGGCGCCGACGAGGACCACGCTCATGACCGACTGCAGGACGCTGCCGATGACGTGTCCGACGAGGATGGAGCCGCGGTGGATGGCCATGGTGCGGAAGCGGGCGATGATGCCTTCGCTCATGTCGGTGGAGACGGACACCGCGGTGCCGATCACGGTGGAGCCGATGGTCATCAGCAGGATGCCGGGCACGAGGTAGGCGAGGTAGGCCGAGCGGCCCGCGCCGCCGCTCATCGCGTTGCCGAAGATGTAGACGAACAGCAACAGCAGCATGACCGGGGTGAGCAGCAGGTTCAGGGTGAGGGACGGGTAGCGCCGGGCGTGCAGGAGGTTGCGGCGCAGCATCGTGGAGGAGTCGCGCACGGCGAGGGAGATCCGGCTCGGGCGGGCGGGAACCAGGGGGGTGCTCATCGGACGGGCTCCTTGGGCTGGTCGGGGATGCCGGCGCCGCCGGTCAGGGCGAAGAAGACGTCGTCGAGGTCGGGGGTGTGCACGGACAGTTCGTCGGCCTCGACGCCGGCGCTGTCGAGCCGGTCGAGGATGGCGCGCAGCTCGCGCTGGGTCCCGTCGGCGGGGATGTGCAGTGCGAGGGACTCGTCGTCCCGGGAGGCCTCGCCCAGGGCGGAGGCGGCGCTCCGGTACGCGGCCGGATCGGTGAAGCGGAGCCGTACGTGTCCGCCGGGGACGAGGCGCTTGAGTTCCTCGGCGGTGCCCTCGGCGACGAGCCTGCCGCCGTTCAACACCGCGATGC
>NZ_JBVHMR010000067.1:0-26121 GCF_055558375.1 Streptomyces sp. NPDC025793
AGCAGACTCATCCTCACGGCCTTCGTGCTGGACGTGTGTGTTCCTTGGTCGGAGCACATGTTCAGGCGAAGGCCGCTTTGGTGTACGGCGGTTACTGAACCGAGTGATCAAGTTCGAGGCACCATTCGACGTCGGCCGTTAAAGATCAAGTTAGGCGGAGGCATCCTGAAGAGCGGGGTGGCCAGAAGGAGGTTGGAGTCCGAGGCGGGACTGCAGCTGCACTCGTGAGCTGACCCCCAGTTTGCGGTAGATCCGGGTCAGGTGCTGCTCCACCGTGCTGGTCGTGAGGCAGAGCTTGCCGGCGATCTCCCTGTTGGTCAGGCCCTTTGCCGCGGCCTTGGCGACCCTGCGCTCCGCGTCGCTGAGCGCGAGCATGTCGACTTCCGTCTCCTCCGGCACGTCCGGCGTGCCGACTCGCCGAGCGGGCTGTTCCGCGAAGCACGCCTGCCTGATGCTATTGGTCTTGCGTGCCACTGACCGCGCCCGGCCGGCATCCCCGAGTTGGGTGTATACGTCGTGCAGGGCGGCGAGCGCACTCGCCAACTCGAACTTGTCCCCGCTTCCGTGCAGCACATCCACAGCCTCGCGCAGCATAGGCGGACGGAGGTGCAGTTCGCGGGTCGCCGCCAGCAGCCGCATGGTGCGCCCGCGCACCCGCAGGTGGCCGCCCGTGCCGATCCGCCGCAGCTGCTCGCGAGCGTAGCGCGCGGCTATATCGTGGTTCCCGAGTTGCAGGTGAGCGGCGGCCATTTCCGTGCGCCACGGCAGTGTCTCGGTTTGGGTCATCCCCCACTGGTCGAGCAGGTCGGCGACGGCTTGGAAATCGTCGAGGGCGACCTGGGCGAGACCGCGCTCGACGTAGTGACGGCCGCGCGCCAGCAGGTAGGACAGCCCGAACGGCGTCTCGAACATCACGTCCGGCACTCGCAGGGCAAGGGTGCGTGCCGCTTCGTCGTGTTTGCCCTGGAGTGTCTGCGCCGTCAGCAGGGTGCTCAACGGTTTAGCGGCCAGCACTCCCCAGTCGGCGACCGGGATGAGTTCGAGCGCGGCCGTCGCCCGGGAGGCCGCAACGCCGAGCGAGCCCCGACGCAAGGCGATGTCCGCTGCGATCGCGCAGAACAGCGCACGCCAGGTGGGTGCCTGGAGATCGAGGCAGGTCTGTATCAGTTCCCGGCACCGCTGCTCGGCTTCCTCCAACCGCTCGGCATACACCATCGTGCGCAACGCGAGAATGAGCGGCAACAGGTTGATCTCGGTCAGCGGCTGTTGCCACAGCGCCTCGTCGGCCTGGACCAGGCGTTCCGCGGTTGCCCCCTGGTGGTGTGAGCTCTGGAAGTGTTCGAGCAATCGATAACCTATGGCGCCCGGAGGCGTGATCGGCGTGCCGTTCGTCCTGCTCTCGCCGGCCACGCGGCGGAAGATGCCCGGATACATGTCGGCCAGCCACATCCGTACCATCTCGAACTCCCACGAGGGCGGGGAGCCCGGCGGCACGTCGGCCGCCAGCCGGGAGAGCACGGAGCAGGCATCCTCCACCCGCCCCTGGAGCAGTAGCATGATGACGGGCATCGTCGTGTGCCGGCCCCGAAGGCGACCGCTCAGCATCGCCTCGGTCAGCTCGGGCAGATGCCCGACCGAGGCTCGCAGGTCGTCCCGCCACTGCGCCCGCAGCAGCAGGGCCAGGATCTCCACCCGACGCCGGCCGCCTGTATCGACCTGGTACGCCAGCCGCAGCAGCTCTGTGGCCCGCCGCGAGTGGTCCTCTTTCAGCGCCTGCTTCGCCCCCTCCACCAGGCTCAGCACGGCCGACGGGTCGTCGAGACGGCCGGAGGCGACGAAGTGCTCCGCGATCGTCAAGGAGTCCGCACCGCACGCCTTGAGCAGATCCGCAGCGCGCCGGCTCAGCTCGGATCGATCGGCGGCCGAGAAGGTGTTGAGGACGACGCCGGCCATGACCGGGTGCCGCATCCGGCCGGCCTCCACCAAACCCGTCCGGGTCAGTACCTGCATGGCGACGGCGACCTGGTCCGACGGGGCGCCGACCAGCCGGTCGAGGTACGCGAACCGCGACGGATCACCGATCACCGAGATCGCACCCGCGACCCGTAACGTCACCGGATGGCACCGGCGCAGGACGAGCTGGATAGCCCGCCCGAACTCGGGCCCGGTGTTCAGCTCGGCCGGCGGGCCGTCGCCGCAGGTGGCGGCCCAACTGTCCTCCAATAGCGCATTCAGCAGCAGCTGATTGCCACCGGTGAGCTGGTGGGCCTGCGCGGCCAGTTCCGTCGAGGCGGAGGCGAGGAGTCGCTCGGTCATGAGCTCCGCGACGCCGCTCGACGACAGTGGAGCCAGCAGCAACCGCCGCAGGTATGCCTGCTGGTAGAGCTCGGCGCACAAGAGCCGGGAGTTGTCCTCGGACATCTCGATGTCGTCGTCGCACCAGCCAAGGACGATCAGGATGCGGGCGAGCCCGGCACGGCGGAGCAGATAGATCAGCCAGTCCTCGGAGAACGCGTCGAGATACTGCGTGTCGTCAATGGCGATGACCACCGGGCTCTGTTCGGCCAACTCCAGAACCGCCGTCGCCAGCCCGTCCAACACCCGAGACCGGATCACCCCGTCGCACGCCGCATCGGCGAGCAATTGGTGGTCGAGCAAACCACGTACGGTCGCCGCCCTGTCCGGCTCGAACACCTCGTCAGCAAGCAACTGACGCACAATGCCCAGGGAAAGCGAGCACTCGGTCGGCGCCCCACTCGCCCGGAGCAATCGCGCCCTCGCCTCACGAGCCCGGCCGCCGAACTCCTCGAGCAACGCTGTCTTACCGGTCCCGACAACCCCCTGAAGCACGACAACCCGTACGCCCCCAGCGGCGGACTCGGCTAGCGCTGCAGCCAACTCAGCGAGCTCAGACTCCCGTTCGATCATGCACGATCCTCTGTCTTTCCTGGAGCGGTTCCTACGCCGCGCGCACCGACAGGCCACGCGGAACAAGGACTAGTGTTTCGTGATCCTATTCATGGAACCTGTGAGGCTTATGTGATCGTTGAGTCTGGTGTGGATCTCACCTCTGAACAGATGGCAGAACTGCGGGAGTTGGCCGGGTCGCGGGATGTTCCGGCCGATGTGGCGCTTCGTGCACGGGTCGTGTTGTGGTCCGGCGAAGGGCGGCGGCGAAAGGATATTGCCGAGCTCGCCGGTGTGGCGCCGCTGACGGTGGACCGCTGCAAGGCCCGTTATGCCGAGCGGGGCCTTGCCGGTTTGGAGGAGAAGCGCCGCGGCGGGCCGCGTACCCGGGTGCCGCCGCAGGTGAGGGCCCCGGGTGATTGCTTTGACGAGGATGTCCCCGCCGGCGGAGTCCGGGCTGTCGCACTGGTCGACGCGGACACTGCCGACCACCTGAAGCGGCGGGAGGGCATCTCGGTGTCGTGGCATTACGTCGCCCGCATCTGGCGTGAGGAGAATCTGAAGCCGCACCGCTCGGGCACCTTCAAGATCTCGAAAGACCCGGCGTTCGCGGAGAAGGTCGCCGATGTCGTCGGTTTGTACCTGGCCCCGCCCGGTGGCGCCGTGGTGCTGTCGATCGACGAGAAGACGCAGGTGCAGGCCCTGGACCGGACCCAGCCGGTGCTGCCGGTGACTTTCGCGGCCACCGAGAAGCGCACCCACGACTATGTGCGGCACGGCACCACGAACCTGTTCGCCGCGCTGAACGTCACGACCGGTGAAGTGCAGGGCAAGCCAGTTCGGATGTCACCCGATCGTGCAGCAGACCCTACCTTTCAGTGGGCATTCGGCCTCGGAGCTGGCGGGAAGGGTCTCGTAATCGCGAGAAAGGCGCCGGTGCAACATAAGCCAACCCAGGCTTCGCTCGACTACCCAGCGCCTTTTGACAACGTGAAAGCCACGAACTTGATCCTCGCCGTGACCGTCACCGCCGCGAGCCTCTCCGAGAACGCCGTAGGGATACGCCTTCTTGACCAAGCCAAGAGGACGTATCCAACCATCGCCAAGAGCTGGGGCGACACCGGCTTCAAGAACGCCGTCATCGAACACGGCGCACGTCTCGGAATCGACGTCGAAGTTGTCAACAGAAACCCCGGTGTCCGATCGTGTCGGTGAGTATGCCTCGCTTCCGTCCGCCGATCTTCTTGGCGGCGTCGGTTCCCTGGCTGGTCAGGGGCACGTTGGTGGAGGTCTTCACGCTCTGGGTGTCGATGACGGACCCTGTGGGTTCGGGCTTGCGTCCTTCCTTCACGCGGGCGAGCCCGGTCAGGTCGTAGTTGAGCTGCGCGAGGATTCCCTCATCGCGCCAGGAAGCGTAGTAGGCATAGACGGTGCGTCTCTTCGACAGGGTCCGCCGCCTGCCCTGGCACGAGATCACGCTCGACCACTACGACCGCACGCGGGCCCACCACCGCCTGGAGATCCGGAGGCTGAAGTCCGCCGTCTTCGCCCACCTCGACTACCCCGACGCACGCCAGGCCCTGCAAGTCGTGCGCTGGAGGGCGGACTTCAACCACCGGCAAGCTCACCATCGAGCACGTCTACCTGATCACCAACCTGCCGCCCGGCGCGGCTACCGGCGCCCAGCTCGCCGACTGGATCAGAGGGCGCTGGAAGATCGAAAACCTTCTGCACCACGTCCGCGACCGCACGTTCCGCAAGGACGACTCCGAGATCCATGCCGGCCATCTCCCGCGCATCATGGCCGGCCTGCGCAACCTCGCCATCGGCGTCCACCGCCAGGACGGCCACACCAACATCGCCGCCGCCCTACGTCACACCGCTCGCGACTGGCGAAGGCCCCTGGCTGCCCTCGGCATCACCGGATGAACCCGGACAGACGTCGATCACGCAAAGGACCCTGTGCAGATCCCGTTCGCCCGTCTCAGCTCGACGATCTCCCTGTTCAGGATCTTGACCTGCGCGGCCTCCTCAGTCGTCGTTCCCGGCCGCTGCCCGGTGTCGGTCTGGTCCTTGCGGATCCACGTGCGCAGTGTCTCGCGCGAACCGATGCCCGGCGGGTCAATGCCC
The DNA here is from genome assembly GCF_055558375.1 of Streptomyces sp. NPDC025793. Classification (NCBI taxonomy): domain Bacteria; kingdom Bacillati; phylum Actinomycetota; class Actinomycetes; order Kitasatosporales; family Streptomycetaceae; genus Streptomyces; species Streptomyces sp. NPDC025793. The sequence continues at coordinate 5,038 of NZ_JBVHMR010000067.1, forward strand.
GCCCGGATCAACGGCTCGGCTCGATCCATGTGTTCGGGCCGGGCGCCCTGTTCGGCCGGCACGTCGGTCAGTGGACGCGCCACGGCGTCGGGCGTCACCGGCCGGAATCCCTGTGTACGTGGCGGAATGCGTTGATGCCGGCCAGGTGCCGGGCACGCTTTTCCTTGTCCCGCACGCCAAGGCCTTCTTCCGGCGCGAGGCACAGCACGCCGACCTTGCCGTGGTGGGCGTTGCGGTGCACGTCGAGCGCGGCCCGGCCGGTGTCCTCCAGCGCGTAGGACCTCGACAGCGTCGGGTGGATGAGCCCCTTGTCGATCAGCCGGTTGGCCTCCCACGACTCCCGGTAGTTCGCGAAGTGCGACCCGACGATCCGCTTGAGGTTCATCCACAGGTACCGGTTGTCGAACTGGTGCATGAACCCCGAGGTGGACGCGCAGGTCACGATCGTGCCGCCCTTGCGGGCCGCGTAGACCGAAGCGCCGAACGTCTCCCGGCCCGGGTGCTCGAACACGATGTCCGCGTCGTCGCCGCCGGTCAGCTCCCTGATGCGGGCGCCGAACCGCTGCCACTCCTTCGGGTCCTGGGTGTGTTCGTCCCGCCAGAACCGGTACCCCTCGGCGCTGCGGTCGATGACCAGCTCCGCACCGAGGCGGTGGCAGATCTCCGCCTTCTGTGGACTGGACACGACGCACACCGGGATGCCGCCGCCGTTGAGCACGTATTGCGTGGCGTACGAGCCGAGCCCGCCGGAGGCACCCCAGATGAGGACCACGTCGCCCTGTTTCATGTTCGCACCGTTGCGCGACACCAGCTGCCGGTACGCGGTCGAGTTGACCAGCCCGGGGCTTGCCGCTTCCTCCCATGTCAGGTGCGCGGGTTTGGACATCAGCTGGTTCGCCTTCACCAGGGAGATCTCGGCGAGGCCACCGAAGTTGGTCTCGAAACCCCAGATCCGCTGCTCGGGATCGAGCATCGTGTCGTCGTGGCCCTCGGGGCCTTCCAGCTCGACGCTGAGGCAATGCGCCACGACTTCGTCGCCTGGCTTCCAGCGGTGCACGCCGGGCCCGGTGCGCAGCACGACACCCGAGGCGTCCGAGCCGACCACGTGGTGGGGCAGGTCGTGCCGCTTCGACAGCGGGGACAGCTTCCCGTAGCGCCGGAGGAACGTGAAGGTCGGCAAGGGCTCGAAGATCGAGCTCCAGACCGTGTTGTAGTTGATCGCGCTCGCCATCACCGCGATCAGCGCCTCACCGGGCCCGAGCTCCGGTGTAGGGACCTCCTCCACGTGCAGCGACTTGCGCGGGTCCTTGTCCGCGCTGGCGATGCCCTCGAACATCTCGGTCTCCTCGGCGTGCACGGTCACGCCGCGGTAGCTCTCCGGCACCCGCAGCCCGGCCAGCGCGCCCGGGTCCCCGGTCACGACGGCCTGCTGGATCTCCTTGAGCTCTGCGTTCGGCACGGCTTCCCTTCCTTCACTGGTCCGGTTCACGACAGTAGGCACGCGTCAGCCTCGCCGACGACCCGCTCACCCGGGCGCCGCCAGCCGCTCCCGTTCGCCAGCAGCCGTCCGGCCGCGGAGTCAAGGAGGTTGTCGTGCGGAGCGGTCAGGCTGAGTCGGGGTACGCGGTGGCCAGCGCCTTGCTGCGCCACGGGGCGATGTGCTCCGCAACCATCGCGTTCTTGGCCTCGAGACGCTCGTAGGCATCGCTGCCCACGAGCAGGTGCGAGGGCAGCGTCTCGCCGTCGGTCACCTCGACGATCAGCGCCGCGCCCTTGACCGGGTCCCCGGGCTGGGCGTGGTTGGCCGCGTCGACCCCGTCGCGCACGAGGTGGGCGGGAGTGCCGTCGTAGGCTGCCAGCCGCGTCCTGGAGACCGACATGGAGCTGGCGTCGAAGAGGTCGGTGCGGAACGCCCCGGGCTCGACGACCATGCTCTGGATCCCCAACGGGCCCAACTCCGCGGCGAGGGCTTCGCTGATGCCGGCGACCGCAAACTTCGAGGCGCTGTACAGGCTCACCCCGGGCTCGCCCTCGAACCCCGCCCGGGAGCCGATGTGCACGATCTTGCCCTTGCCGGCAGTACGCATCGTCGGCAGGACCGCTCGCGTCACGTTGATCAGACCGAAGACGTTGACGTCGAACAGCGACCTGGCCTCGGCGTCGGTGACCTCCTCCAGTGCGCCCACCAGTACGCGGCCCGCGTTGTTGACCAGCACGTCGATCGTGGCGAACCGATCGACGACCTGCGCGACGACACGGTCGATCTGCGTCTGGTCGGTGACGTCGAGGGTGACCGGATGGCATCGCTCGGCGGCGCGCAGGTCGTCGGGCAACGCGTCGACACGCCGGGCGCCGACGGCAACGTCGTGTCCCGCCTTCAGGGCCTGCCGGCCTATCTCAGCGCCCAGCCCCCGGGCGGCTCCGGTGATGAACCATGTCGCCATGACGGAAACGTCTCCTTTTGCAGGCATCGGTGCTCGCTGCCGGACCGCGGTCCACGGCCCGGCGAAGTTCCTTCTCGGCGCTCGCAGTGGGCGGTGGGTGTCCGGCCGGTGCCGGCGTCCTGCCCGGGAGCCGGGAGGTTGTTCGCACCTGGTCGGGTCCGATCCGACGGTGCAGCGGCTCACGCGCCGGCCGACAGGACCGTGTGGTGAGGCGCCGGTGCCACAGTCCCGGACCGCGAGATCCCCTGTCCGTGTTCGCCGACCACGGACAGGCGTGTCACGACGGCACGGTCAGGACCCCCCGGCCACCTCGTCGGCGTACTTGCGGTTCATGTGCTCGAGCGCCGCGCCGGCTGCGATGCTCGCCTCCTCGCGCCGCGCGAGAATCCGGGCTCGGGCGTCGTGGGACGCCTGGGCGTGGCTCGTTCCTGATCCCTGGAAGTGCGGGGCGACCTGACGGGCGACGAGTTCCCATGAGCGCCACTTGGCCGTCGGGCCGGCCCAGTCGTGTGCCAGCAGCAGCACGGTGCCGAACCCTCCGGACTGGTCGACCATGCGCTGGATCTGACGGCGGACGTCGTCGGCCGTGCCGATCGCGCCCAGGCCCGATTCGTTGACGAACTCGATGAGCTCCCGGGTACTGCCGTCGGGCAGCACGAGCCCGGGCGTGGCCGCGTTGTCGTTCAGGTGCTGCAACCAGTCCCGCAGCCCGAACTCGACGTCGTGGTAGGCCTGCTCCCGGGTCTCAGCGACGTGCACGTTCGTGACCAGCCGCCAGGTCCTGCGGTCGGGCGCCGGCCGTCCCGCGTGGGCGGCGCGCTCGGTGGCGATCCCCCAGTGGTACGCCAGCGCGTCGAATCCGTCCTGGCTCATGGTCGCCCCGAGCGAGATCAGGCTCACGCCGCGGCTGCCGGCCAGGCGCGCGCCGGTCGGCGACGCCGTCGCGGCCACCGCGATCTCGAAGCACGGCTCGGTGTACGGGCGCAGCTGCAGCTTCGCGTCGACCAGCGTGTGGCTCCCGACCGTCGTGGTGACCGACTCACCGGCCAGCAGCCGCTGGATGACGTCGAGATGGGTTTCGAGGAGCTCACGACTTTCGGTGGGGGTCATGCCGATCATGGCGACGTCGGAGGGCAGGGAGCCGGGACCGACCCCGAGCATCACCCGGCCCTGGGTGAGGTGGTCGAGCATCACCATCCGGTCGGCCACCCACAGCGGATGGTGGTACGGGAGCGAGGTCATGCCGGTCCCGAGGCGGATCCGGGTGGTGCGCTCCGCTGCGGCCGCGATGAAGATTTCGGGCGAGGCGATGAGGTCCCGACCGGTCGAGTGGTGCTCCCCGATCCACGCCTCGTCGAAGCCCAGCCGGTCGAGGTGCGCCATGAAGTCCAGGTCGTGGCGCAGCCACCACGTTGGGCTCTCCCCCAGCGGGTGGATGGGGGGCAGGAACGCACCGAAGCGCAGACTAGTCACAGGTTCTCCACCAGGTCGGCGTCCACATCAGTCACTCGCGGCCGCAGCGCTGCCGGCGCATGCGGGCAAGGGGTCAGGACCGGCGTTTGGTCGGCATGGGCCATGAATCAACCTCCGGAGGCTGCGTGCGCCCCACGATAGGCTCTGCGACTCGGCGAGCCATCCCCTAGTTTCCCGGTGAGCCATCCCCTAGTTGTCCCCACGCATCTCTGGGGTCTCTGGGGCGCCTTCCCCATGCCCGACCTGGTGGCGGGACTCGGCCTGCAGGGGTCGGCAGGCCCGCCGCCCGGTGAGTAGGTGGCGGGCCGGCGTCCGGCCGAGGGCGCCGTAGGCGACGTCGGGCAGGTCCGTGGCTGCGGCCGCGTACTCGGTGTCCGGTTGCCACCGAGCGCGCCGGCGAGCTGCGCATGCAGCTGCGCCGTGCCGAGCGGGCCTGGGACGCCTCGACGCCGTTGAACGTGCGGCCGCCGCGTCCTGCCCCGCAAGCGGCTCCCGCAGCCCGGGGATCGCAACTCCCGGCGCGCGAGCACGTCCACCGCGCCTGAGGTTGATCCTTTGGAGTGGACACCCTGACAATGGATCTTGATGGTCCAGGGAGGGATGTCCGGGTGGGACGTAAGTCTCCGTATCCGGAGGAGTTCAGGAAGGACGCCGTCGCGCTCTACCGTGCCGCGGTCGGGAAGCGGACTTACGCTGCGGTGGCCGCGGATCTCGGGATCACCGCGGAGTCGCTGCGGACGTGGGTCCGCAAGGACGACTCACAGGCCGTGCCCGTGCCCGGACGCCGTGATGAGGGCGGGAGCGAAGCGGAGGAGCTGGCCCGGCTGCGGGCGGAAAATGCACGGCTGCTGAAGGCGGAGAAAGAATGGCAGCTGGAGCGCGAGATCCTGCGCCGGGCAGCCGACTATTTCGCCCGGGAGGTGAAGTGAGCCCCCGCCGCTCGGACTTCATCTCCGACAACCGCGCCAGTTTCGGCGTCAAGCGGATCTGTCGCGTGCTCGGAGTCTCCCGCTCGGGCTACTACCGGCACCTGGCCACCGCGCAGGCCCGCGCCGAGCGCCAGGCCGAGGAGAAGCTGGACCGTCAGCGAGATCCGTGCCATCCGCGCCGAGCACCATGGCGCCTACGGCGCTCCGCGCGTCCATGCCGAGCTGCGTGCGAGGGGACGGAAGATCAACCGCAAGCGCGTCACCCGCCTGACGCGGACCAACCACATCGTCTGCCGGCACCTGCGGAAGAAGAGGCGGACCAGTTCCAGGCGGCGGGCGCATTCGAGGTCCTTCCCGGTCCACCGCCTCGCGCAGTGTGCCCAGCTCGCGCGCCAGCCGGCCGACCTCGACGTGGTCCCTGGACATCGTCGCGGTCGCTTCAGCGGCGCCCATCACTCGATCGATCGCCGGGTACAGCACCCGGTCTTCAGCTTCGGCGTGTGGGATGAGGTGGTCGGTCAGGAAGAGCTGGAGGTCGGCGAGCGCGGCGCCGAGCGCCTCCGGCCTTGTTTGACCCACGGTGTCGGCGACCGTGCGCAGTGTTTCGATGTGTGGCAGCAGGTGCGCGTGCTCGTCGTGCAGCTGCCGGGTCAGCGTGGTCACGATCTCCTCTTCGCTTGGCCGGGCTGGTGTCGCAGGTCGAAGACGGTGGTGGCTGCCTCTGACCCGGTGGCCGGATGATCCGGCCCACCTTCAGGCCGGCGGGGGCGGGAAAGCGACGGGACGTGGCCAGCACGTGGTCGTGGCGCTGCCGACGTTCATGGAGCCGAGGGCCGCCCGCTTCTTGCGGGCCCTCATTGCCCGGTGCGCGGTATCGCTCCGCTTCGCCGTGTCTCCCGGTTGCCCTCGGCTCAATTCCATGACACCCCCACTCGCCGCAGAGCTGTAGGGCCAGACGGCACCAACCGAAGGACCGGCTGGCCCGTCCGGGCTACTGTCGGTGGTTCACTCGCGGTGCAGCACGACCTTGAGGGCGCCCGTGGTGGTGCCCTGTGCGGACACCTCGTAGGCGTCTTTCATCCGGTCGAGGCCGAAGGTATGGGTGACCAGCGGGGAGACGGACAGGCGTCCGAATCTCATCAGCTCGAGCAGCCTGGGTGTGGAAGACGTGTCCACCTGGCCGGTGCTGATCGTCAGGTTCTTGCGCCACAGGGATTCGAGATGCAGCGTGACCGGTTTGCCGTGCGTGCCGATGTTGGCGATGTGCCCTCCCGTGCGGACAGCACGCGTGCACAGCACGAAGCCGTCCGGATCCCCTGACGCCTCGATGGCCACGTCGGCGCCCGGCCCCTCTGACAGCTCGGCGATCACCCCGCCCGGCGACTCGGCGGTATCGGCCCCCACATGGACGGCGGCCTCCAGCCGGGCACCGGCCCGGTCCACCACGATGATCCGGCGGGGCGAGTAGAGCCGGGCGACGACCGCCGTGGCGAGACCGACGGGGCCCGCGCCCACCACGACGACGGTGTCTCCCGGGGACACGTGTCCGTTCCGCACGCCGACCTCGTAGGCGGTCGGCAGGAGTTCGGCGAGCAGCACGGCGTCGTCGAGCGAGAGGTCGCAGGGGCGTCGGGTGGTGGAGTGGTCGGCGGAGGGTACGCGCACGAACTCGGCCTGGGTTCCGTTGATGAGATTTCCCAGGATCCATCCGCCGCCCTCGCCGCACTGCCCGTACAGGGCGTCGCGGCACGCCTGGCAGTGGCCGCAGGCGGAGACGGACGACACGATCACCTGGTCTCCGGGGCGCAGGTGGTGGACCTCGCTGCCGACCTCCATGACCTCGCCGACGGCTTCGTGGCCGAGGATCGTTCCCGGCTTCACCTCGCTGAGGTCTCCCCGCAGGATGTGCAGATCACTGCCACAGATGGTCGTCGCGTCGACGCGTACGACGGCGTCGGTGGCCTCCTCGATCACGGGATCGGGGACCGTGTCCCAGGAGGCTTGGGCGGGGCCGTGGTAGACAAGTGCTCGCATGGGTGCCCACTCCTCGCTGCCTTCTCTCCACCGTCACCCGCAACAGGCTCCCGGGCAACACGGACCTGCCGCTGCGGTGTCCCGGCTCAGTCGTGGGGAACGACGGCGACGGGGCAGCGGGCGTGGTGGATGGCCGCGTGGGTCACGGGGCCCAGACGCGGCGCTGGGGCGCGATGGTGTCTGCGCCGGCCGACGACCAGCAGCCCGGCGCCCTCGGCGGCCCGTACGACGGCCTTGGCGGGGCTCTCCAGGGTGATGCTGTCGGTGACGTCCACAAGCGGGAACTTCTCGCGCCAGGGGCCGAGCGCCTTTGTGAGGTGCTTGTGCGCGTCCTGTCTGATCTCTTCGGTGATGTCGTGGTCCACGCCCCAGGGCACCTGGGCGTGGAGCGGTGCGGCGTGGCCGTGGACAACCCGGAGGGGCACATGCCTCGCTGCGGCGGTGCCGAAGGCGAAGTCGAGCAGATCGTCGCAGGACCCGTGCAGCTTCAGACCCACCACCACGTTGCCGGCGGGTGTGGGCGGCGGACCCTCAGGAAGGTTCTCGGCACGGACCAGCACCACCGGCCGCTCCGCCCGTGCCACCACGGGCATGCTGATGTCCCCCAGGAAGTAACTCGCCACGGGCTCCAGCCCCCGCGAACCGAGCACGATCATCTCGGACTCCGATGCCGCCTGGAGCAGCGCGTGCTCGGCGTCGTCGGCGACCAGGTTGCCGACGATGGACAGGCCCGGATGGCGCGCCTCAAGCTCCGCCCGCGCGGTGTGCACGAGACGCTTCGCCCAGTAGTTCTGATCGACTTCCGCAGGGATGCGGGTCGGTTCCGGCGCCAACAGTGGCCACGCGTGCAGCAGGCGAAGGGTGAGCTTGCGCCGCTCGGCCTCGTCGGCTGCCCAGCGGGCCGCGGCCAGACTCTCCGGTGAGCCGTCGAGGCCCACGGTCACGGCTGGTTGCATGGCGACTGCCTCCGTCTCGTACGAAGCTGGAATGACGGTGAACGAGTCCGCTCGTCCGGACAGTGCCTTCGCGGTGAGCAGGGACCTTCTGACTGCACGGAGTGCGGATCCGAGGAGCGCGGAACAGATGTGAGGGGTACTTCGAGGAGTACCCCAAACCTCCCTGTAGCGCATGCGGACCGCTGGGGTGGGATGCGGCCCGCAGGCGTGGAAACCGGCACGAGAGGAGGCCGGGGCAGTGACGATTCCCCTGGTGGTCGGCATCGACGGATCGGAGGCGAGTCTGGAGGCCGTGGACTGGGCCGCCGACGAGGCCGCCCGGCACGGGGTGCCGCTGCACCTCGTGCACGCGGCGGCCCCGGAGGAGCACACGTCCGACCTGGTCACCGCTGCCACGGACCGTGCAGGGAAGGGCGCCCCCACGGTGCGGTTGTCCAGCGAGGTGCTGCACGAGGACCCCGCCTCCGCCCTGGTCGGCAAGGGACGTAGCGCCTTCGCGCTCGTTCTCGGCTCCCGGGGGCTGGGAGACCTCGCCGGAATGCTGCTGGGTTCGGTCAGCCTGGCCGTGGCGGCACGAGCGGACTGCCCGGTCATCGTGGTGCGCGGCGGGGTGGAGCACCGGGGTGCCCGGTTCGGGAGCGTCGTCGTCGGTATCGAGGACGGCGAGGGAAGCGGCACGGCGGTGCAGTTCGCGTTCCGCGAGGCCCACGTGCGGCGCTGCCGGCTGGTGGCGGTACACGCCTGGTTCGCCCCACCCGGGGCTCCTCCCGAACCCCCGCCTGCGTCGGAGTACGCCTTCGAGACTCATCACCGCCCGCCGGCACAAGTACTCGACGACGCCCTGCGCGCCCCCACAGCGCAGTACCGGAATGCGCCGGTATGCCGTCGGGTGGTCGAGGGGCCGGCACGACAGGCGCTCCTGGAAACCGCTTCGAACGCCGACCTGCTCGTCGTCGGAGCCCGCAGGCGACTTGGGCACCCTGGCCTGCAACTGGGCCTGATCAACCATGCGTTGCTGCATCACGCGCCGTGTCCGATCGTGGTCGTTCCGCAGAGATGACGGCCATCCACCAGAGACCACGCCGACCGCCCGACCGCCGGAGGGTCTGGAGGTCCGCCGGCAAGGACCTTCGGCCTCTGTGACCGGGGTCTTCTGCCGTTCCATGGTGGTGGGTGAGAAGGACCAGCAATGTGCTGGAGGCCAGATCATGAGTGCGCAAGGTTCGCCATACGCATCCAGTCCGCAGCCACCGCATCGGGGGCAGGTGTCGAAAAGGGCGAACCCGCTGAGGCGCACGTCCGACAGGATCGAGTCCTGGTTCTTCCGTTTCCTGTTGCTGGTTCTCGTCTTCGGATTGCCGACGGCTTCGATCAGCGCGGGATTGACGGCAAACGAGTCTTCGATGCACACCGTGCGAACCCAGTCATCACAGCGGCAGGAGGTGACCGCCCGACTGATGTCGAACGTCGAGGGCCGTGCCAGAGACGTATCACGACTCGCGCGGGTCCGCTGGACCGACAAGAACGGCATGAAGCGGACCGGAAGAGCCCTCGTGGCGTCGGGTACGCCCAAGGGTGCCGCCGTCCGGGTCTGGGTGGACCGGGACGGAACCGTCAGCGATCCGCCGATGACGGTGTACAGCGCGAAGGTCACCGGCTGGCTGGTAGGCGGTATGACGGGGGCCGGGGTGGCTACTGGGATCTGGGCGGCGCATGCAGGCATGCGCCTGATGCTGGACCGCAGAAGGTATGCGCGGTGGAACGCCGAGTGGGACCTGGTGGAGCCCCGTTGGTCAGCGCGCTTTCGCCACTGACAGGCAATTGGCCGTACCAGCGGCGACGAGGTGCCGCATCCGGAGGGCCGGTCCGTACCGAGATGAGGAGAGAAGCGATGCCGCACACCGCGGAGTGGAAGGTTCGCCTCTACCTGTTCGAGGAGGAGGGGACGACGACGGCACGTGTGGTGCTGGACACCGGAACCACGATGCTCCCCGGCCACGGGGGCGCGCACTGTAATCCGGCGGACATGGACGTGGCAGAGATCGGCGACGAACTGGCGGCGGGCAGGGCCATGCACGACCTTGGTCAGCAGCTGGTGGATGCCGCCGGGCGCCACATCGAAGGCGTGGGCGCGACCGGGCCGGCCACCCAGCAGGTCACCGGATGGCCCATGTGACAACGAGGCCGCGCAACCAGGCAGGTTGCGTGGGTGCTCGGCGTCGATACGGATGCCGGGCTCTTCTCCATGCGTCGGCATGTCACGCGTGGCACGTTGGATACAGCAACGTTCTGAGGAGAGGGCGACGATCATGCGAGCTCACCTCGGCGATCAACTCGTCATCGAAAGGCCGGCAACCGGCGGCACCAGGCGCGACGGCGAGATCGTCGGACTCCACCAGGACGATGGAACACCCCCCTACGACGTGCTCTGGTCGGACACGCATGAGGTGACGCTCGTGTTCCCCGGGCCCGACGCACACATCCGTCACCTTGAGCACGATTCTGGGAGGACCCCCGAGCCGCCCCGGCCGCCGGCCGCGGCTCAGGCAGGTACCGTGACCGGCGCGCCCCCGCTTGCCGGTGTCCCCAATCCTGGCGACATCGGCCTACGCGTGGCAGCCGAACGCAAGCGACAGGGCCTGACCCGGGCGGAAACGGCCCGTCGCGCCCGGATGGCCCCGGACTACCTCGCGTACCTCGAAGATCGCCCGGCCGATCCGAGCCTGGCGACTCTCATCAGGCTGGCCGGGGCGCTGGGCACCAGCGTCGCCTCCCTGCGCGGGGCCGGGGTCGATCTGCCGCCCGGCCAGGGCCAGGCGCTCCTGCACCCGCAGCTGCGGGACCTCACCCCTGAGGAATGCCGTGCCCGGCTTTCCACGCACGGGGTGGGGCGCATCGCGGTGTCGACGCCAGATGGCCCGGCCGTAGTCCCGGTCAACTATGAGGTCGTCGATGACGAGATCGCCTTCCGGACCGCGCCCGAGTCCGTACCTGCGGCTGCCGCGGGAGCGGACGTCGCCTTCGAGGTAGACCACGTGGACGAGGCCATGAGCCAGGGCTGGAGCGTGCTCGTCGTCGGTCCTGCGAGCGTGGTCACCGAGCCCGATGCGGTGCGAAGGCTCGCCGAGCACGCCCATACCGAGCCGTGGGCCGGGGGCGAGCGTGAGATGTGGGTGTCGATTCGGCCCACGCGCCTCACGGGCCGCCGCATCAGCCCGGCCGATCGGTAAGCGGCCACGGACTTCCGCTCACCGGCGCGCATTCCACGACCAGGCCTCGGGGACAGCTGGATCTGTCAGCTCGCGAAGGAGGAACCTGTGGTGAGTCAACAGCCGGTCCCCGAAGAGCGCGTGACGGCTCTGGTCCACGACGCCGCCGCTGCCCCGTCGATGCACAACGCGCAGCCCTGGCGCTTCCGCTACTTCCAGGGCAGCCGTACCTTCCACGTCCGCGCCGACTTCGACCGCGCCATGCCGCACGCCGATCCCGACACGCGCGCCCTCAACATCGGCTGCGGCGCCGCCCTGCTGAACCTGCGGGTCGCGGTGTTCCACGCGGGCTGGTACCCGGCGACCCGGCTCCTGCCCGACCCCGCCGACCCGGCCCTGCTCGCCACCGTGCGGCTGGCGGACCTTGGAAGCGGCGAGCACAACCTCGCTCCACTGTATCCGGCGATTCACCAGCGACACACCAGCCGCTTCCCGTTCGAGGAGAGGGACATACCCGAGGACGTGCAGACAGCTCTGCGCGATGCAGCCCAACTTCAGGGAGCGTCGCTGTCCTTCCCCACCGGGTGGCACCTGCAGGAAGTGCTGGAGTTGATCGAGGAGGCCGAGGCACGCAACAGGACCGACGAAGGCAGTGACGAGGACCTGGCCGCCTGGACCCGTATCGACGCCCCGGACGCCCAATCGGTGGACACGGCCGACGGGATCCCCGGGTACGCCTTCGGCCCGCGCAAGCGCGGTGGCAGGGCCCCGATGCGCGACTTCGCCGGCCCAAGGCCGGTGGCGGGCCGCGGCGCGACCGACTTCGAACGCTCCCCTCACCTGGCCCTGCTCAGCACGCCTGGTGACCGGCCGGAGGACTGGCTGCGTGCCGGCCAGGCTATGGAACATGTGCTACTGCTGGCCACCCTCGAAGACCTTTCCAGCTCGTTCGCCACCCAGGCGCTGGAATGGACGGACCTGCGCTGGCCACTGCGGGACCCGATATCGGGCACCGGCTGCACACAGATGGTGCTGCGCCTCGGATACGGTCCCAAAGGCCCCGCCACACCACGCCGCCCGGTGCCGGATGTACTCGACATCCTGCCTTGACGGTCCCGCGCTATCGGTGTCCGCCGTCGGCGGACCTGTCACCGTGCGCTTGCCGGTCCGGCCCGGTCCTCGGACGCACCGGTGAGATGGGGCTCGACGTCCACAACCCCCTCCACGGCGCGGATGAGGCGTGCCGCGACCGGGATGAGCGCGGTGTCGCGGACCCGTCCGCGAAGGGTGACGACGCCCTCGTGCACACTCACGTGGATGGCGTGACTGTGGGCGGGGAACAGGTAGGAGATCACGGTGCGGCGGACCTCCTCCTCGATGTCCTCGTCGGACCGCAGGAACACCTTCAGCAGATCGGCACGGCTGACGATGCCCTGAAGCATGCCCTCGTCATCGACCACCGGGAGCCGCTTGACATGTCTAACGGCCATGATCCTGGCAGCTTGGGCCAGGGTGGCGCCGGGGTGCACCGTGATGGCGGGGGTGCTCATGACCTCCTCCGCGGTCGTACCTCCTGCTTTGGCGAGGTCCGACAGGCGCCGACGCTGGACGGAGAGGCTCGGAACGCCTTCGCGGAACTCCTCCTTGGGCAGCAGGTCGGCTTCGGACACGACGCCGATGACGCGCCCCTCGCCCTCCAGGACCGGCAGGGCGCTGACCTTCCACTGCTCCATGGTCTCGACGATCTCCTTGAAGGGCGCGCTGCGTCCGACGGCCACCACCGTCTGGGTCATCACATCGCTCACGATGTGCGGGGTCTCCGGCACTTGAGATCGCCTCCTCCATGTCCGAGACGCGCAATGGGCCCCTCACTCTCTTCTTCCCGGCCATATGACTCCACCATCGCCACAAGCCCGTGCGGTGCAACCTGACCGAGGCACCGATCCGAGCCCCGGTCCGTGTGTCGCGGCGGACGTTGGGCGGTGCGACGGTATTCACAGGGGGATCTCTCGGTGGCCGCACAGGAAGGCGGTGAGGATGATGGAGCTCCCGCTGGTCGTGGGCGTCGACGGATCGGATTCCAGCCTGCAGGCAGTGGACTGGGCCGTAGACGAAGCAGTACGCCACGGGGTGCCGCTTCGCCTCGTCTATGCCTCCCTGTGGGAGCGGTACGAGGGAGCCCTTCCCCCCTTCAGCGTCGATTGTCCCGCCGAAAAGGTCGCGGCGGAGCACATCATCGCCTCCTGTGTTGAGCGCGCTCGGCTTCGCAACCCCGAGGTGAAGGTGTCGGGCGAGGTGCTGCCCGACGATGCCGTGTCCCTGCTGCTGAGGGTGGGGCCTGAGGCATTTGCCCTGGTCACGGGCTGTCGCGGCCGTGGCGAGGTCGCCGGCCTGCTGCTGGGGTCGGTCAGCCTCACGGTGGCGGCCCGCGCCGTGTGCCCGGTCATCGTCGTACGTGGCTCGGAACAGAACCGGCAGGGAAACTTCGGGCGGGTGGTGGTCGGGGTCGGCGACCCGAACGAGAGCTCGGGCGCCGTACGGTTCGCTGTCCGAGAGGCCGAGGCGCGCGGCTGTGGCCTGAAGGCCGTGCGGGCCTGGCGCAGCCCGGCCCATGAGCACGTGGACCACCCTCTGATCGCGGACGATGCCGCTCGTGTGCACGGCGAACAGGCCTCGACCCGCCTTACTGAGGCGCTGCGCGAGGCCGTCCGGGAACATCCCGATGTCGAGGTGCATCGCCTGCCGATCGAAGGCCCTGCACACAGAGTTCTCCTGAAGGCATCGGCCAATGCCGACCTGATCGTCGTCGGCGCCCTGCGGCGCCACGGCCACTTCGGTCTGCAGCTCGGCAGGGTCGCCCACGCCCTGCTGCATCACTCCGCGTGCCCGGTCGCCGTCGTCCCTCAGCCCGCCTGACCTCTGGCGCATGGGCCGCGCTCCTGCGCATCTCATGAACGAAGAGGGGTGGTGAGGGCTGCGGATGTCGGAGTGGACGTGGGAGTTACGAGGGATACGACTCCGGTACCGAGCGGTTGCGCGAATCGTTGTGCACACTCGGCAACGGCTACTTCGCCACACGTGGCGCAGTGCCCGAGTGCAGGGCGGGCCTGGTGCACTGCCCGGGAACCTACGTGGCCGGGTGCTACAACCGTCTGGAGTCGACCGTGGCGGGGCTACAGGTGGTGAATGAGGACCTGGTCAACCGCCCGAACTGGCTGCTCCTGCGTTTCCGTTGCCGCCGCGCTCAGGGACCGTGGGGGCCGTGGTTCTCCCCGGACGCCTGCACGTTCCTCGACTACCGGCACACCCTGGATCTGTGCCGCGGCACACTGGCACGCACATTTCGCTTTCGGGACGACGCTGCGGGCGTACTCGGTGTGGAGCAGATCCGTATGGTGCACATGAGGGATCCTCACCTGGCTGCGCTGCGGACCGTCTTCACGGCCGAGGACTGGTCGGGAGAGATCGAGGTCGAGTCCGCCCTCGACGGCGGCGTGATCAACAGCAACGTACACCGTTACCGGTCTCTCAACCGCAGGCATCTGGCCCATGTGCGCACCGGAACGCAGGAACCCGACATGGTATGGCTGCACTGCCGCACCAGCACCCATTCGGGTAGCCCAGCCGGGTGATGGTTCGGGGACGAGCGTCCTGGGTCGCCCGGCGGGGGCACCGGCGCGCAGCATGGAAGGAGGAAGACATCCCAATCCCTCTTCCCCCCCTGGAGGTGAACTGCGATGACTCTGCCTGCACGACACCGGCCCGGCCACCTGCTGGAGCGCGCCTTCCCCTGGGGTGAGCCGCTGGCCGCCGAGTTCGACGACATGTTCGAGAGAATGAACCGGTTCATGGAGGCCGCCGCGCCCCGCTGGACCGAGACGATGGCCTGGGCGCCGCTGGCCGACCTGCGCGAGACCGACGAGGCGTACGTGGTCGAGTGCGAGCTGCCCGGCCTCAAGCGTGAGGACATCGACGTCGAGGTCGGCGAACACGACCTGTGCATCACCGGAGAACTCAAGGAACGCGAACGCGAGGGCCTGCTGCGCCGCGCCACCCGCCGTACCGGCCGCTTCGAGTACCGCACTCTGCTGCCCGCCGAAGTCAACGCCGAGCAGGTCAGCGCACAGCTGACCGACGGCATCCTGACCGTCACCGTGCCCAAGGCCCAGGCGGCCAAGCCCCGCCACATCGAGATCACGACCTGACCGACCCGACCACCGGGTGAGGGGATCGGGAAAAGCGGCCCGGTCGGCCGGTGCGGGCGGATCCGTGTCGCCCATGCGCACCGGCCGTCGGGCCGCGGCAGTACGACCGCGACAGAGGATGCGATGGAGCCCTCCGAACAGCCCGCGCACCTGGAGCCGCATGCTCCCCATGATCTGCGACTGCGGCTGGATGCCCAGCTGGAGCAGATCGCCGAGCAGTTGCGGGACCTGGCCACGGCCAAGGACCGGCTGCAGGGGCTGCTGGGAGCGGTGCTGGCCATCAGCCGGGAGACGGACCTGCCCGCAGTGCCGCACCGCATCGTCGCCACCGCCATGGGCCTGGTCAAAGCCCGCTACGGGGCGCTGGGCGTGCTCGACGAGAACGGTCAGGTCCTGGAGCAGTTCATCACCGCAGGCCTGTCGGAGTCCGAGCGCGCCGACCTGGCCGACGTCGAGTTCCCCCGCGGGCGCGGCGTTCTCGGACACCTGATCCGCAACCCCGAACCCCTCCGCGTCGACGACATCGCCTCCCACCCCGCCTCCGCCGGCTTCCCGCCCGGCCACCCCCACATGCGCACCCTGCTCGGCGTCGCCGTCAGCGTCCGCGGCATGATCTACGGCGACCTCTACCTGTCCGAACGCCGTGACGGGCGGCCCTTCGACCGCGAGGACGAGGACATCGTCGTCACCCTCGCCGGTGCCGCCGGCATCGCCATCGAGAACGTCCGCCTCTTCGAGCAGGTCCACGAGAGCGCCGAACACTTCCAGCGGCTGCTGCTGCCCACCCTGCCCGACCTGCACCCCTTCGCCGGCGCCGCCGTCTACCGGCCCGCCTCCACCCCCAGCCACCTCGGCGGAGACTGGTACGACGCCCTCTGGCTGCCCGATGACGCCTGCGCGGCCGTCATCGGCGACGTCGTCGGCCACGACCTGCACGCGGCCGCCGCCATGGCCCAGACCCGCAGCATGCTGCGCGCCCTGCTGTTCGACCGCCTTACCCCACCCAGCGCCATCCTGCACCAACTCGACCGCACCCTGCACGCCATCACCGACCTGCCCGTCACCACCGCCTGTCTGGCCCGCATCGAACCCGACGGCTGGACGCTGCACTGGAGCACCGCCGGCCACCTCCCCCCACTCCTGATCACCCCCGACCGGCAGACGGAATACCTCCACGCCGAACCCGGCCTGCCCCTCGCGGTGAACACCGAACAACACCGCCCCGACCACACCCACCCACTCGACGCGAACTGCACCGTGGTCCTCTTCACCGACGGACTCATCGAAGACCCCGCCCGCACCGTCGACGAGGGCCTGGCCCAACTCGCCGAACTCGCCGCTGCCTACACCAACCTGCCGCTGCAGGACTTCGTGAACACCCTGGCCGACCGCCACCCCAGCGACGGCCACGACGACATGGCCATCCTCGCTCTGCGCAACCCACGAAGCCCTGAAACCGCCCCTCACCGGTAGCCGACACGGCGGCGGGAGCCAGTCTCCCGGGCCGCGATGGCTGTGGTTGGCGACTGCGGTGACCTGAAAACGAGCGGTTCGCCAGATGAAGAGTGCGGCCCGACCTGCATCCTGAGGCAAGCCGAGACCGCAGACACATTCCACGCGTCGTCTCGCTGCTCAACGAGCACAGTCGAGCAAAGGGCACGCAGGTATCAACATGACTGATGAGGGCATACCCAGCAGACGTGAGCGGGGCCGCCGGTATCCACCGGCGCTTTCCCCCTGGGTGCCGAAAAATTTACCTAAAACCTCTTGACTCGGGACATATCTTGCCCAAGCTGATTACTAGGCCATAACACCGAAAGAGCCATAAAGTCGATGAGGACGTCTAGTCGGCGGAATGACTTGGACAGGATGTGGTTCAGGCCCCCGGCAAGCCGGCGCGATACCGAGGCGACAGTGACGACTGAAGCTTCAGGACACGTGCAGCACTACCGGGGACTGTTTTTGCCCTGAGAGCCTTCGCGCGGGCCTGACTGAGGTGCGGAGGCTCCGTCACGCGAAGAGCCTCCAAGCCCCCCAGCGGCCGGATCTCTCACTCTGCATCCATGTGGGACTGGACGTTCACGGTGAAGGCTGCGTCCTCGGGGCCGTCGCCTTCCTCGTCCTCCCAGAGGATCGTGCGTACGTGCCGCTGCCCGGTGCCGCGCACCTCTCAGTCGATCACCAGCCACCTGGCACGCGCCCCGCACCAGTCCCCGCTCCGCCATAACGGCAGCAACAGCCCGCTTTCAGCTGGTGACACGTTCGTCAACGGCTCGTCCACCGCGAGTCGTACGCTCCGGGCGCCGGGCGGGGAGCGTGACGGCCCCCGCCCGGCGTCCGGTCTTGCCGCTTCCACGAAACGGTGCCAACGCTTCAGGGCTCGGCTGCATGCCCCTATCGATGCTGCGCGTCCCCGGCTGCCCCCCCCGGCGCGTCGGGCGCCCGGCCCGACCGTCCAGCTTGCGGAGGTAGCGATGTGACGGCTGAACCGGCGCGGGGCAGGGGCTTGGCGGTGGGCCAGAGGGGTGAGGGATCTGGCCAGGGGGTCGCTGGACAACGAGGGCGATGCCGGATCCTGAGATGGTGGGCGGAGAGTCTTCTCCCGCACGGTCGCGGCCGGCAGATCCGGAGGTGAGGCGTCATGCCTGGGCAGACGTCGTCCCTGGTCCGGCAGGCCGCCGGCGAGGCGTCGCTGACTGGCGGTGACCTGGCGCTCGTGGGTGCCGTGACGGTCGTGGCGCTGCTCGCGGTGGGCGTGGCCGTCGTCCTGCTGCGTGAGGTGCTGGCGGCCGACCAGGGTACGGAGCGGATGCGGGCCATCGCGGCCGCGATCCAGCAGGGCGCGGCCGCGTATCTGGCGCGGCAGTTCAAGACGCTCGCCGTGTTCGTCGTGGTGATCCCGTTCCTGCTGCTCGTCCTGCCCGCTGAGACGTCGGGGGTGCGGATCGGTCGGTCGGTGTTCTTCGTGGTCGGTGCGGTGTTCTCCGGATGCGTCGGCTATATCGGCATGTCCTTGGCGGTGCGTGGCAACGTGCGGGTGGCGGCGGCCGCCCGCGCGGCCGGGGAGAAACGGGCGGTGCGCATCGCGTTCCGCACGGGTGGGGTCACCGGCATGCTCACCGTCGGGCTCGGGCTGCTCGGCGCCGCGGTCGTGGTGCTGCTCTTCCAGGGGGGGCTCGGCAGGGGTGCTGGAGGGCTTCGGCTTCGGGGCGGCGCTGCTGGCGATGTTCATGCGGGTCGGGGGCGGCATCTACACCAAGGCAGCCGACGTCGGCGCGGACCTGGTCGGCAAGGTGGAGGAGGGCATCCCCGAGGACGACCCGCGCAACGCCGCGACCATCGCCGACAACGTGGGCGACAACGTCGGCGACTGCGCGGGAATGGCCGCGGACCTGTTCGAGTCCTACGCCGTCACGCTGGCGGCGTCCCTCATCCTCGGCAAAGCGGCGTTCGGCCCGTCCGGTCTGGTCTTCCCCCTGCTCATCCCCGCGATCGGCGCGGTCACGGCGGTCATCGGCATCTTGAACCGTCACCCCCGCGCGCCCGGGACCGCACCGCACTCAATGCGATCAACCGGGGCTTCTTCACCTCCGCCGTCATCTCCGCGATCGGCGTGGCCGTCGCCGCCTTCACGTACCTGCCGGATCACTTCTCCCAGTTCACCGGGATCGATACGGCGATCAGCAGGATCAGCGGCTCCCCGCGCATGGTCGCCATCGTCGCGGTACTCATCGGACTGGCCCTCGCCAGTGGCATCCAGTTGCTCACCGGCTACTTCACCGAGAACACCCGCGCGCCGGTACGGGAGATCAGCCGCAGTTCCCTGACCGGGGGGGGCGACCGTCATCCTGGCGGGCTTGATGTCCGCCCCGACCTGCTGCGCGGCGAGCCGTTCGGGTCGGCAACCTGACGCGGCCCGGGCAACGGTCAGGTGCCAGCCAACTCGACCGCTCACTGGCCCAGTCCGCCGTGCCCGCGACCGCTGCGATCCTCGCACCCTCCAATTGGATGCTCCGGCCAACTTCAAGGTCCCCGTCAGCGAATCGCGGACGGGGACCGGCTTCCCACGAACTCAACGCGGCGCAGACCGGGGGCTACTTCAGATCGGGGCGTGCACCCGGGGTCCGCCCCGTGCCGCATACGGCTGGAGGACCGCGAGTGTGCACTGTCGACGACGGCGCAGCACGTCGGCGAGTGGTGGACTCTATTGATCTTGCATGACGCCTTCGACGGCTATACGCGGTTCGACCAGTTCCAGCAGAACCTGAACATCTCCACCAGTATGCTCACCGCGCGGCTGAAGACGCTGGTCGCGGACGACCTGCTGGAACGACGGCTAGTACGTTCTCACCGAGCGAGGCCGGTCCTTGCGGCCAGTGATCGTGGCTCTCCCCGCCTGGGAAACCGACACCTGGCGCCGCAGGAGCGATCGATGATCCTGGTCGACGCCGCCAGCGGCGAGGAGGTCGAGCCGGTCCTGGTCGACGCCCGTACAGGAAGACCCCTCGACGACAGCGAGGCCTTCGTCTTCGCCGCCGGCCCGGCCGCCAGCACCGCCATGCGCTCGCGATACACCGAACTTCACAGAAAACGGCTAGGTAGGGCCGACACGCAGTAGGCGTGCCAACCATTCGCCGTCGCCACGTGCTGCGCCCTGCCTTCGCGTGGAGGAACTCAGACGACCATGATCGTTCCCACTGATACTCGTTGTGCCGATCCAAGGTCAGATGGGGACACTTGACGAGTTCAGTTAAGTGACCAATCCGAAAGAAATAGCACCTGACCATATGGTTCAGGGCATCGGTAGACCTTCGTGATCGCCCCGAGCACCATCAGCCTACGGACGGCCCCGGCGTCCCGCATGCGCGCTCCTACCGCGCGCCGCACCCTGTAGACGTGACCGAGACGCCGCAGGTCGTCGTCTACCCGCCAGCCGATGACGGCGGCCGGCGGGTCCGAGTCGGTGGCCGGTTCACGGGGATGGCGTACACGCTGCTCGACGTTGTCGAGTTCCTGCGCCGGGCCGGCTGGGAAGACGTGGAGGCCGAGGACGTGACGGACGCGGCCTGGGTGGAGTGGCGAGCTGCCGGGCCCGACGAATGGGCGCCGCCCGGATAAGCCAGAGCGGCGTCGACCGCATCACCGCTTCTAACCGGCCGTGGTCGGCGTGGCCGGTGTCACAG
Organism: Streptomyces sp. NPDC025793; assembly: GCF_055558375.1. Lineage (NCBI taxonomy): Bacteria > Bacillati > Actinomycetota > Actinomycetes > Kitasatosporales > Streptomycetaceae > Streptomyces > Streptomyces sp. NPDC025793. The sequence goes on from NZ_JBVHMR010000067.1 coordinate 25,471, forward strand.
TGTCGTGCCGGCCCGCTCTACCTGACCGGGCCTTCATCTTCTCCTGGCTGTTCGTCAGGCAGGTCCAGGATGGGCTCTCGGGTGTAGTGAGGACTCCTTAGGGTTGGGGCCGCCCCAGGGGCCATGAGTTCGGCGAGGAGCCTGTTCAGGTCATCCGTGGACAGCGCCAGGCCCAGGGTCTGCACGATACGCAGAGCACAGTCCCGGATGGACTGAGCACTCATCTCGGGCGCCGCCGTGCTCCTGATCTCGTTACACACTCGGCTGAACTGCTCAGGGCTGATCGTTGGCCGACTTACCGGTTGCGCCATGCTGCGCTCCTCCTGGAAGAGCGGGCTGTCCCACCCGCTCTTCCAGAAAGCGCTGAGCACACCCCGACGGCAAGTGGAGAGGGCCGACGCGTAGGCCGGCGAACGCGGTCTCGTCAACGGCGGCCGCGACCTCCACCCCTGATAGGGATGCCCGACCGAAATTCCCCAGGGTCTGCTCGATTCCTCACTTGATTGAGCGATAAACGATGAAATCGGCGCCCGCGCCCGGACCGCCTTGGCTCAGGCCAGCGCGTCCATCAGGGATGTGACATAGGCATCCAGCCGCTCCTCCACGGATCGTGTCGTCAGCTCGGTCCGCCCTGCCTCCCGCCACGGCTGC
>NZ_JBVHMR010000068.1:0-25827 GCF_055558375.1 Streptomyces sp. NPDC025793
GGCGCCGGCAGGAGATCGCCGAGGCCGCAGGGGCGACACCGGCGGCGGGATTCGTGATCCGCCACAACCAGCCCGGCATGGACGCGGAGGTCGACTTCGGCGAAGCCTGGGTGGACCTGGCCGGCGAACGCACCAAGTGCTTCGTGTTCGCGTTCAGACTGGCCTACTCCGGCAAGGCCGTACACCGCATCACCGCGTCCTGCGGTCAGGAGGCGTTCTTCGACGGACACGTCCACGCGTTCCGCACGCTGGGCGGTATCCCGGCCGGTCAGATCCGCTACGACTGTGAGGATGATCAGGTGCCGCTTCCAGCGGTGGCCTGACCCGCGCTACGACTGGCCTCGTGCCCTGAGTGTTGATCTGTCGGTCACCGCCCGGAGCGGCATCAGCTGCCGCCGGGCAGGGGACGTGTCCCGATAGGGGCCTTCGCGACAGGCACCGTCACAGTCTTGACCTCCCCGGCCCGGCGACGGCCACCGGTTCCGAGGCAATCAGGAGACAGGCGACCGTGCCCAGCATCACCCAGCCCGCTGCCCCATGTCACGTCCCGGCCGACGCCGCGGAGGAGGTCCTGCTCGGCGTCGACACCCACAAGGACATCCACGCGGCGGCCGTCGTCACTGTCCTCGGCGCCGCCCTGGACGGCCGCACCTTCCCGGCCACCACCGAGGGGTACCGCCAGCTCGTCGCCTGGGCCCGCTCCTTCGGCGCACTACGACGGGCCGGGGTGGAGTGCACCGGCTCCTACGGCGCCGCACTAGCCCGTCACCTGCGCGCCGAGGGCATCGAGGTGACCGAGGTCAATCAGCCGGACAAGGCTGTGCGCCGACGCCGTGGGAAGACTGACGCCATCGATGCCGAGGCGGCAGCCCGCGCGGTGCTGTCCGGACGCGCGACCGCAACCGCGAAGGCGAGCGACGGCCCGGTCGAGACGCTGCGGCTTCTCAAGCTGGCAAAGGGATCCGCGATTAAGTCCAGGACCCAGGCCATCAACCAGCTCAAAAGCGTCCTGGTCTCGGCCGACTCCGCTCTGCGCGAGTCGCTGGCCGGGCTCAGCAACCCGCGCCTGTTCAAGCAGTGCGCCGAGTTGGACGACACGGAGGCCGCAGGGCCGGCGGGCACCGCCCGGCACGTCCTGAAACTCCTGGCTTGCCGCATCCAGCACCTGACCGCGGAGATCGACGACCTGAACAAGCGCATAGCCGAGGGCGTCGAGGCCAGCGTCCCCGGCCTGCCCGACGTCCGTGGCGTCGGGCCGGACAGCGCTGCGACCCTCCTGGTCTCGGCCGGCGACAACCCTGAGCGCCTCACCAACGAGGCGTCCTTCGCCGCCCTATGCGGCACCAGTCCCGTCGAGGCGTCCTCCGGAAAGACCCAGCGACGCCGCCTCAACCGTGGCGGTGACCGCCAGGCGAACGCCGCCCTCTACCGGATCGTCCTCAGTCGCCTGCGCTGGGACGACCGCTCTCAGGACTATCTGCGGCGACGGCTGGCCGAGGGCAAGACACGCCGAGAGATCATCCGTTGCCTGAAGCGGTACGTCGCGCGCGAGATCTACCAGCTGATCACCCCCACCAGGACGGCTGCTGACCATGCAGGCCCGCCTGGAGCCGTGAGTTGACATCCATAGGGGCATCAACCTCACCCCGGCAGTCTCCCGAGTGATCCACAGGAGCCGCTCCCGTGAGGAGCATCCACGCTGGGCGGACTTCCGCAGGCACTTCTCGATCACCCCTTTCTACTGCGAGCCGGGACTTCGCGGGGCCCATGAGAAGGGAAGGGTCGAGGGCCAGGTGGGCTACTGGCGCAGGAACTACCTGACCCCGGTCCCGCGCGTCGACTCCCTGAACGAGCTCAACGACGCCTTCACCCGCTTCGAGGAGGCCGAGGAGAACCGGCGGATCGGGATGCGGATCCGCACCATCGGCCAGGACTTCGCCCGCGAAGCCCCGCTCCTACTGCCCCTGCCCGAGGCCCCCTTCGAGACCGGCCTCGCACTGAACCCACGGGTCGACCGCTACGGCATGGTCGCCGTCCGGGTCTGCCGCTACTCGGTTCCGGTCCGCTTCATCGGCCGCACCGTCCACGTTCTCCTGCGCTCCAGCGAGGTCGTAGTCTTCCACGGCCGCACCGAGATCGCCCGCCACCCCCGCCTGACGACCAAGGGCGCTGAACGGGTGGTCCTGGACCACTTCCTGGAAGTCCTGCTGGCCAAGCCCGGCGCCCTGGCCGGCTCCGAGGCGCTCGATCAGGCTCGCCGCGAGGGCACCTTCACCCCAGCCCACGAAGCACTCTGGTCCACGGCCAAACACACTCTCGGCGAGTCCGAGGGCACCAAGGCTCTGGTTCAGGTCCTGCTGCTGCACCGCCACCTGCAGCACCGCGACGTGGTCGCCGGCATCCGTGCTGCGCTCGCGGTCGGCGCCTGCACCGCGGACGTGGTCGCGGTGGAAGCCCGCAAGGCCGCCGAAACCGAGGGCCGGTCCCCGACCGTCACCGCCACCACCGTCCTGCCCGAGCCGGTCGCCCCGCCGGACCTGCCGCTGCCCAGTCTGACCGAGCGCCGGGCTCATCGCCTTCCCGCCGACCAGCGGCCCCTGCCCACCCTCGAACGCTGGGACCAGCTCCTGCACCGTCCTGGAAGGGAAACCCGATGAACGGCCCGCACCACACCCTGACCGAGCCCGCCTCCGACGCCGCGATCGACACCGCCTGCCGGGTCCTGCGGCTGCCGACGATGCGGGCCCAGTTCGCTGACACCGTCGCCCGCGCCGAGCGCGAGCACTTGTCCTACCGAGGGTTCCTCGCCGAGTTGCTGATGGCCGAGTGCGAGGACCGCGACCGCCGCCGCTCCGAGCGCCGGATTCGCGCGGCCGGCTTCCCACGCTCGAAATGGCTCTCGGATTTCGACTACACAGCCAACCAGAACGTCACCCCGGCCCTGATCAACAACCTCGCCACCTGCGAATGGGTCAAGAAGGGCGAGCCGCTCTGCTTGATCGGTGACTCCGGCACCGGCAAATCCCATCTGCTGATCGGCCTCGGTTCCGCCGCCGCAATGTCCGGCTTCCGGGTCCGCTACGCGCTCGCCGCAAAGCTCGTCAACGAACTCGTCGAAGCCGCCGACGAGAAACAGCTGACCAAGACCATCGCCCGCTACGGACGCGTCGACCTGCTGTGCATCGACGAGCTTGGCTACCTCGAACTCGACCGCCGCGGAGCCGAGATGCTGTTCCAGGTTTTGACCGAGCGGGAGGAGAAGAACAGTGTGGCCATCGCCTCGAACGAATCGTTCGGAGGCTGGACCAAGACGTTCACCGACCCCAGGCTCTGCGCAGCCATCGTCGACCGACTCACCTTCAACGGCACCATCATCGAGACCGGCACCGAGTCCTACCGGCTCGCCCGCACGAAGGCCAAGCAGCAAGAACCGCGCAAGCAGTCATAGCGAGCGGGCACGGGACGAGCCCGGGGAAGCAATGTCAAAACCTGTGGCTGGGAGCCGCAAGGTCACGCGAGCCCAGGGCGCAACCGCTGATGATCGTCCGGTGGCGTTTGGTCGATCAAGCGCGGTCGTGGAGCGTGACCTGGTAGCCGTCGAGGTCGGCGAAGGTGAAGGTCCGACCGAAGGGGCCGTCGATCGGTGCGGAGACGATGGTGTGACCGTCAGCGACGAGCGCGTCGTGGATGGCCTGGACGTCGGTGGCGTGGAGCCAGATCGCGGCACCGATGCCGGGCTGAGCGACGGATGCGAGGTCGGTGCCGGGAATGACGTCGCGGAGTGCGAACGCGATCGGCTTCGTCTCGAAGACGACGGCGTGCGGAGGTCCGGCCGGCGAGCGGACGAGGCCCAGGTACTGCTCGTAGAACGCCTGTGAAGCGTCGAGGTCGCGCACTTGGAGCGAGATGAAGTCGGGGCCGGTGGCGGGCATGATGGCACTCCTTCTTTTTTCGTGTCAGTTTTCTGACATGTGGCAAGCTATGTCAGAATACTGACATGAGTCAAGAAGGTGTCGGCGTCGACCTGGAGACGTCACTGGGCTACCTGCTGAAAGAAGCGTCGAGCGCCCTCCGCGCGGCCATGGAGGAAGTGCTGCGGCCGCTCGGGATGAGCGTGACGCACTACTCCTGCCTCGAACTGCTGGCGCAACGACCGGGCTTGTCGAACTCCGAGCTCGCGCGGGGCGCGTTCGTGACACGGCAGACGATGAACGTGCTGCTCCAGGCCCTGGAACGAGACGGCTACGTGACCAGGCCTGCGGAGGCACCAGTCGGGAAGGTGCTTCCCACGCGGCTCACGCCTCGCGGCCGACGAAGCCTCGAGAAGGCGAGCGCAGCCGTCCGGTCCGTCGAGGCCAGAATGCTGGCCGGCCTGACCGAGACCGAGCAGTCAGGCGCGTTCCGGATCCTGCAGAGCATGATCCATTCCCTGCGCGGTGACAACGAAGGTGCATAGCTGCTTTCGCGGCGCACGTCTCGTCGCGCTCGGACAGGAGTGCAGCCGAGCCTGAAATCCGTGTCGGCGACCTCGAAAACCGACAGACCCCGACTACACCCTCTGCTGCGATGAGCCGGCGATGAGCCGGGGCCGACTTGGCCCGGAAGCCGGGGCCACTTCAAGCCGGAATCTCCGCCCAACCGATCTTCGAGTGGAGCCACTTCAAGCCGGAAAAATGGGGCCAACTCAAACCGTTAAAGCCAGAAGTGGAAGGTGGTGCCGCCCGGCCTCTTCCACGGGTCACGCTTGGTGTGCGTCACGACGAAGACCGGGGTGCGGAACGGCGCGTCCTCCGGCCATGACTGCTCGCCGAGGTCGAACATGCGCTTGCCCATGACGTTCGCGCCGGTGCGCGCGAACGTCTCCCGCGCGATGTCGTTGTCGCGCCCTTCCTCGCCACCCTCGCCGAGCTTCAGGTTCTCCCGGAAGAACCGCTGCGGGAAGATCCACTGCTGCAGCTCCGTCCACTGTGCCATCCAGGGCTGGACCTGCGGGTCGTCCTGCTTGTCGGGCGCGAGGAGCGCGTCGTCAACGGGCGCGGGCTCGGGCGCGATGAACCCGTCCAGCGACATCGACACACTGAAGAACACCTTGCCGGCCATCAGTCCTCAGCTCCCTTCCGGACGGTCTCGGTGAGGTAGGCAGCCAGGTTGCCCAAGGTCTGCTGGCCGCCCTCGACAGCGTGGTACTTCTCGACCGCCTCGTCGCGCAGCCCCTTGGTGGGGAACACTGTGCGCATCGCGATCCGGGTCGCCGCGCCGTCCGGCGCGAAGGTCGGGACCGACTCGAAGGCGTTCGGGTCGTCGCGGGACTCGCCGTGCAGGAGCTCGATCCGCTCCGGCGGGCCGATCCGCAGCCAGCGGATCCACTCGGAGCAGTCGGTTCCGTCCGGCCCGGCAACACGAAGTCCCACTCCCCGCCCTCGCGGAACTCGAAGGACCGCGTGGTGGTGGTGAACCCCTGCGGACCCCACCACCGCGACAGGTGCCGCACCTCGGTGAACGCCTCGAACACCTGCTCCCGCGGGGCATCGATGACCCGGGAGATCACGATCTCCCGGTCGGCCGTCGCCGGCTCCGCCCGCGTTCCGCGCCTTGCCCCTGCCATCGGTCAATCCTCCTGCCGTGTCTGCGTGAGCGTCCGGGCTCTCCAGGGGGGATCACGTTGGCCCCTCGCCCGTCGACCGATCCCGTGCCGGCTCCAAGCACCATCTGGTCGTTGACCGCCACGGAACTTGGCTCGTCGTCACGCTCACCGGCGGGAACCGACACGATGTCACCCCGCTCCTGCCATTGCTGGACACGGTCCCATCGATCCGGGGCCTGCGGGGACGCCTCCGTCGCAAGCCCCGACGTCTGTACGCCGACCGGGGCTATGACTTCGACAAATACCGCCGCCGCCCCACGGCTTTGGGTGACCGTGGCGGAGACGACGCGAGGCGAGCTGGCCCCGTGACAGGGTCCCGGAACCCTCTACCCCTGAGTGGCGAGGCGTGCGGGCGGGGCGTGGAGGGGATGACACCGAGAGGGATCGTCCCCGTGCCCTCGGAGCGGCCTGCGAGGTCAGCTGGCGAGTACGGTGTCGAGCCAGTCGAAGGTGCGCTGGTGGAACAAGTAGATCGCACCCTCGTGGCAGTGCTCGCCGGCGCCTTCGTCCTCCCGGAAGAGGATCAGTTCCTTCTGGCAGGTCAGCTGGTCGAGCAGACGCGACGGCTGCCCCTTGAAGAACACGTCGTTCTCGGCGTCGAGGACGAGGGTCGGGCAGGTGATGCGGTCGGCGATACCGGCCAGGGTGTATGCCTCGGATGCCTTGACCAGCTGGGCGAAGTCGGACACACCGAAGGTCCAGCGGCCGTTGCGCACCACCCATCGCACCATGGTGTTCTGCGCCATCAGCGCCTCGATGCCGCCGGGGGTCGCGGCGGCGCGGTGGGCGGTTGCTTGGGCGACTTCGTGGAAGTCGTCGACGCCGTCGTGCAGCACGAGCGCGGCGAGGCGGTGCTCGAAGGCGGCCGCCCTGGCGGCGAGGTAGCCGCCCAGGCTGGTGCCGACCAGGACGAGTTGTTCGGCGTCCACCTCGGGCACGGTGAGCGCGAAGTCGACGACCGGGGTGACCACGGCCTCCCAGTCGTACCGGAAGTGCAGGCCCTGGTCGCGGACGGTGCTGCCCTGGCCCGGGCCGTCGAAGGTGAGGACGTTGTAGCCGCGCCGCAGCGCGCCGGCGGCCAGCGCGAAGTAGTTCTCCTCGAGGGTGGAGTCGTAGCCGCCGTGGTAGATGAGGGTCGGGCGCGGGGTGCCCGAGTCGTCGACGAGGAACAGGTAGCCGGGCAGCGTGGTGTCCTCGTACGGGATGCGCAGGGCGCGGGCCGGCGTGTCGAGCAGGGCGGCCGCGTCGGCGAAGGTCTGCTGGGAGGCCTTGGCCAGCCGCGCCGACTCGGCGTCGTTGGCGGGGTCCTCGCGGTGGTAGAAGTCCGCGGTCCGGTAGTAGTTCGACGCGCGCAGCAGTGCCTCCCGGGCGCTGACCCGGTGACCGGCGGCCAGCGCGTCCCGGCCAGTGCGCTCGATGCGCGCCGCCGTCGCGGCCCACTGGGCCGACCAGGCTTCCTCGTCTCCCTCTGGGATCTGCCGGCAGGTAACCAGGACCTCTCCCAGGTCGGCGCCGGCGTAGGCGGCGTAGCCCGCGGCACGCAGTGCCTCGAAGGAGAAGGACTCGTCGTCGTAGAGGAACTTCATCTTCGGCTCCCTTCGATGAATGGAACGGAACGGCACCGTTCCGTCTTGCTCACAAAGTAACATATGGAACGGGACCGTTCCGTTCGGTATGATGGAGTGCATGACAGAGCAGCAGAAGAAGGGACGGCCGGCGACCGGAGGAGCGGTCCTGCGGCAGCGGGTGACCGACGCGATCACCGAGGCGGCCTTCGCCGAACTCGCCGAGGCCGGGTATGCGCGGATGTCGATGGAGGCGGTGGCCCGGCGTGCCGGTGTGGGCAAGGCCGCGCTCTACCGGCGCTGGTCCTCGAAGCAGGCGATGATCGCCGAGTTGATCCGCAGCAAGGTCACCGACACGCTCCCGCCCACGCCGGCCACCGGCGACTTGCACAGTGACCTCCGCGAGCTGCTCGCCACCTTCCGCAGTCAACTGGCCAATCCGCTGCTCGCCCGTATCTGGGCCGGACTGCTCGCCGAGGCCAGTCACGACGACGCTCTGGCGGAGGGGCTCTACACCGGAGTGACCGCACCGCGGCGGGCGGCGGCGCGCACCATCCTGCAGGCCGCGATTGACCGCGGCGAGCTCCCCCCCGGCCTGGATCTGGATCTCGGCACCGACCTGCTGATCGCACCGCTCGCATTCCGGGTACTGGTCCTACAGGGCAGCAGCGACGATGAGTATCTGGGCACGCTGACCAACGCCATCGAGGCGGCGCTGAAAGCGGCGGTCCGCTGACCTCGCCGTTTCGGTCGGGGCGGAGTCAAGCGGCGGCCGGAAACGCGAAAGTGCCTTCTGAACGGGGCGATGGACCTTGGGCTGGTGCCCGTGGTCACAATGCGTGGAGGTGCCGGGTGGTCATCCCGGCGAAGTGTTGGAGGCGCTGATTGTGAACACCGCATCGCGGTGCGCCTCACCATGCGCGCCAGACGCTGACCACTTCGCTTCGCCCACCGGCTGATCTGCTTCGTTCAACGGTGGGCGCTTCCCCTTATGCGAGACCACCGTAGTGTCCGAAGACTTCGGGACGGCTGATCGCCGTCCTCTGGCAACGGTTCTTGCCGCCAACCTCGTTTCGGTCGCAGGGAACTGCCTCACCTGCATGGGCGTGCCGTGGTTCGTGCTGCAGAGCACGGGCAGCGCCGCCAAGGCCGGGATCGTCGCGTTCTGCACACCGCTGCCCGCAGTGCTCGCTGTGCTCGTCACCGGTCCGGTCATCGACCGGATGGGGCGACGGCGGGTGAGTGTCGCCTCGGATCTCGCCTGCGGGGTCGCCGTTGCTGCGATCCCGCTGCTGCAGTTCGCCGGCATCCTGCAGTTCTGGATGCTGTGCGTGCTGATGGCGATGACAGGGCTGTTCCGTGCGCCGGGAGCTGAGCTCGCCGAGGACGGCCGTATTGCCACGCTGCGCATCGTGTACGACACCGTTGACGTGCGTCCGGCGTTCGAAGGCGAGACCGGCAGTTCGTGGCGGCCCACCACAGATCAGAGCTGACGGGCTGCTGTCCACCCTGGCCGTGAAACGATCTTCAGCTGCACTCGGGGCAATCTGACGGATACGCAGTGGGAGCGGCTGGAAGCCGTGTTGCCGCCGATACCGAAGATGGGCCGGCCGCCGCGGGATCGGCGGCAGGTCTTCGACGGGATCTGGTGGCGGGTGCCTTGCGCAAGCCTGCGGCGCGCTGCGTTGAACCTAGGACGCGCCCATCGGGTCGCTGTCAGCTTGACCCTGCCGCGAGGCCGTTACTGAAGTCCCTTTCATCCCTTTTCGTATATTTTTTCACTCCGGTATCAGGCCTGCCCAGTGGGACACAAGCAATAAACAGCCCATAGGGGCGTGCGGGGGCGCCTGGAAGGCGCTCGTTGGCACTGTTGCGGCTGGCGCGCACCCAGGCGGATCCCCATGCGTCCGGCCAGCTCTCCATGACCGCGGTCACCGGCGCTCATGTCTGCTTTCGAGGCGGTAGGCAATCAGGTGTCATGCTGCGGTGGCGGGGGTCAGTCCCGGCGTGGCAGGCCGCGGGCACGGCTGATCATCTCCTGCCAGAATGCGCGGATGCCGCTGTAGGTGAGGGACGCCGGGCGGCCGCCCGGACGGTGCACCCACTGCTGACGGCTGAACGCCTCGGTCAGCTCGGCTCGAATGCCGGCGGTGCCCTTCGGCGGGTACGGGCACAGGCGGAACTCGCAGGAGTCGGCGCAGGCGTCCCCTGGCAGCGGGGTGTCGGCCCCGCCGACCGTCAGCCGCAGGTTGAGCGTGCTGCGGTCGACACCCAGACAGGGCGGCAGGTCGCTGCGGGCCGTCCTCTGGAGGTGGCGCTCGCGTTCGTCCGGCGCGGTGCCGCGATCTGCGAGGGTAAGCAGCAGGATCACGTCGGCGACCAACTGCCGGGCTTCAGGGACCAGCGCCACCCAGCCGGTCGAGCGGGGGATCCACAGTCCGCGCCGCTCCATCGGCGCGTTCGCCCGGGAACCCACCTTACTGAGTACCCCGGCCTCGTCGATCCACAGGAACTGCTCGGGTGTGCCCTCGTCCATCGCCCGCACTGCCAGCCCGGCGGCGCGGGCGACGAACGGGTGCAACTCGTTGCGGCCCGGCACGCCGTGTTCGTTGATCAGCTCGCACCACTGGCGCACGGTGTCCGCCGGGTGCGAGCCGTGTCCCTGGCTCGCATGATGCCGCCCGGTCTCGGACAGAGTCCACAGCGCCAGCGCCTGCAGCAGGGTCAGCTGGGCGAACCAGAACCGGCTGTGCTTCAGCATCCCCAGGGCTGCCTCGGCCAGCACCGCACGGGCCCATTTCGGGGCGTCCGGATGCGACGGGCCCCGGTTCGCCGCGAACTTGAAGCCCTGTGCCAAGGCGATCTCGAACGAGGCAGTGCGGCACAGCAGTCCGCGGTCAGACCGAGCCCACCCCTGCAGCCACCCCGCCAGCTGCCGCCAAGAATCCGAGGGTTCCCCCCGCGTCGGTCCCACCAGCAGCGGAGTCACCCACGCGCAGATGACAAGCCCGTTCCACTGCTGCTCGGTGCTGCTGGTGAGCACCTCCGTCCCGGCCGTCCAGGCCTCACAGAGCTCCGGCAGGAGCTCGGCGCGGGCGTCCGCCCCGCCCGCGCCGAGCTCCTGGGCGATGGTGAAGCGGACCTGGTAGCACCGCTCCTTACAGCCGATCGTGTACAGCTGCCGGTAAGCCGAGCGGACCTTTTCTCCCAGTCGACGGTCGCCCTCGCGGACCGAACGCTCGGACAACGCCCGGGCCGCTGCGCCGAAGCACCCCACCAAGCGCAGCTTGGCCGACTCCAAGCTCCGCTGGTCGCTGGCTGCCGCGACATTGTCCCATCGCTCATTGAGCCGCTCCGCGATCTGCCCGATCTTCGGGTCAGCGGTGCTGCAGTCGATCTCGAAGGCGGCTGCGAAGGCGTCGACGAGTTTGATCGCTCGAGCCTCATCGCAGCTGTCAGCACGACCCAGCAGGCGCTGCACTATGGCCTGGCCATCGAGTCGGCGCGGCGGGTCGGCCCGTGAAGCCAGCACGGCGGCGATCAGAAACTCCCGCCCTGGGTCGTCCTGGCACAGCGGATCGTTGAGGTCCTGGCTCAGGTAGTCCTCCGAATCGGCCAGCACTTCGGGCAGGACCAGCGAGCCCAGGAAGGCCTGAACGATGCTGTGCTGGAATCGGATGCCACGCGGATGCACCTCCACGAGCTCCAACTGCTCGCCCACCGCCGCAGCCGCCAGCAGGTCGGAGCTCGACACGGTGCGGCCCAGTTCCTTCTCCAGCCAGTTCCTGAGCACGTGGTACGGGCTGGGCGGCGCGGTACGGCTCGGCGGCTCCGGGACTGGGCCGAGGAAGTCGCTGAAGCCGACGTCCAGGGTGTCCTCACGCAGCCCGACGCAGGCCAGCGCGGACAGCGTCGCCATCGCCCGGGCGCGCTGCTGGGCGTCCAGCTGCGGCTCGGGGAACAGGTGGCCGGCGACTAGGGCCTGCCGCCAGGTGTCCAGCAGTTGCCACCGCAACCGGGCCCGGTCGGCGTGCCGGGTGTCCAGCGGGTGCTCCACCCACCGGGAACCGGTCCGGTCCAGGCCGACGCGGTGCAAGGTGCTGGCGATCCGCAGGTAGATCGGTGACTCGGTGACCTCGGCCGTGGTCACGACCCAGTCCAGCCTGCGTTGGTCCTCCCCGCTCGCCCCGGAGCCGGCGAGGTAGTCGAGCGCGGCCTGCTCACTCAGCGGTTCCAGCTCCATGGTGACGGCCGCTACGGTACGTAATGCCTCATGCGGCCGGGCGGTGATGACCAGCGGGAGGTCGTTTTCGCAGGCTCGGCGGACTGCAAGCCGGATGACGTTGTCGCGGTTGTTGACGTCACCGTTCTGCAGGCACTCCTCCAGACCGTCGGCAAGTACCACCACCAGATCGTCGCGGCACAGCCGCCGCCACACCTTCTCCCCCTCGCCGTCCGAGTACAGCCTGGGCTGGACCTGCGAGATGAACCGGTGGTAGGCCAGCTTCCGGAAGTCCAATGCTTCCGGCTCCTGGACGTCCCGCAGCCGGAGCGGCACAGGGACCGCGCCGCGGTCCGCGAGCAGCTTGGTCAGCTGAACCAACACGGCGGTCTTCCCCGCGCCCACCCCGCCCACCAGCAGGTGCGGCCGGCGCAAATCGGGGTCGTGCAGGCTGTCCGCGAGCACCTGACACAAGTCGTCCCGGCCGACCACCGGAGGGGTGAGCCGCCCCGCGGTCTCCACCAGGTCCTCCGGGCACTGCCGAGCTCTGGTCATCATCGGCCGCCGGACCGTGCGCACGCGCCAGATAACAAAGAACGCATAGGCCAGCGCCAGGGAGAGGATCGGTGCCAGGAACCCGGAGGCGAAGGAACAGGAGAGCGTGTTGTCCTGGCACCTCTTTTCGGGGGCCACCAGCCAGGCGACCGGCTTGAACCCGGCCAGCGCGACCGCGAAGACGAAGTAGAGCGACCAGGCCAGGGTCATCAAAGCCAAGCCCGCCGCCAGGCAGGACTGCAGCACCACCAGTGGGAAGTACCGAGCGTGATACTCGCGCCTCAGCCATGCCGGGGCGCCGCCCAGCCTACGCCGGAGTCGAAGGTCCATTCCCTTTCTTCTACCACGCATCACTTTGTCGTTGACCCACCAGGAGGGTGAACTCGCCGCCTTCCGGCAGGCCCAGGATGAATCCCAAAGCGAAGGTGAATTTCGATCAATGGAAAGTCCCGGAGGGCGATCAGGTGGAAGAGGAGTTCGAGGAGGAGGAGAAAGGGCAGTAATGCGAGGCCCGGTAGCGAGAGGAGGACGTTTGGGCATAGACCTTGAATAAAGACCCGCCCAAGGGGAGCTACTCTCGCAGTCGGGATTATTCGGTAAGCCGGGCATTGGGGCCTGTGAATTTCCTGTTGTCGGGAGAGTTCGGCGGCGTAGTAAGCCCTTGTGGCGCCTGCGTCCCTGGTCCACTTCTCGGCCTGGGAGATGTGCAATGCGGGCAGACGGCTAAGCGCGACGGCAGGGAATTTGGCATATAGCTCCATCGGCGTGGTATCGCGGGCAGGGCCGAGCCGGGATTCCCAAGTCGGTGAATTTTCGCATGAGCTGACGGGTGCTTATCTGCTTTCGTCGGCAGTCCAGGGGAAAAGTCATGGTGATCGTTACTGTGTCCGATGGTCGGGGAGCCGTTCCGGTGCCGGACGATTTCCAGCACTAAATAAACGACGTCCCGTAAGTCCGTGTTGGGTCATGGCCGGGATGGATTTGGGCCGAGATGGATGCTTACCCGGCGAGGGCCAGGTTGTGCAGTCGGGTCACGCCGAGGACGGCTTGGTGGACGCCGTCGCCGCGTAGTCGACGGTCGCGGAGGATCTTGTAGGTTTTCATCCGCGGGAAGGCGTGTTCGACACCGGCCCTTGCTTGGCGTTGGACGGTGTTGCGGCCTGCTGCTCACGTGTGGGTGGTCGGTCTTTGCGCGGCCAGCGCGGGATGAGCGCGGGGGTGCCGCGATAGCCGCCGTCACCGAGTACGGGCGCGTTCTTCACAGCACGGTCCACGCCGGATTCCCGGTAGGCGTGGGCGTCGTGACGGTTGCCGGGCACCGGCCGTCCGGCCGCTACGACCAGCCGGGTGTTGGCGTCGATGATGACCTGGTGGTTGGTGGAGTAGCGGCGCCCGGTGCGAATGCGTATCTGCCGTCACGGCGACCCGCTCTCTGCCGAGGAGGTCGAGCTGCGCGAGAGCCTCATCGCCCAGCGCGCTCAGCTGGACGCCGACGCGGTGTGCCGATATTGAGTCTCGGTCAGGGACGGCCGACTGACAGGTAGGTGAAACCGGCCTCGCGCATCCGCGCCGGGTCCAGCAGGTTGCGGCCGTCGAAGAGCACCGGGCGGCACATCGTGTGGGCGGCTTCCTGCCAGGGCAGTTCCTTCAGTTCGGGCCACTCGGTGACGATGATCGCCGCGTCCGCGCCCTCCAGCGCCGCCAGAGCGCTCTCGTGCCGGGTGGCGGCCTTCCAGGGCTCCGCTTCGGTGATGCGGGCCAGCGGATCCCAGCAGTGCACCTCGGCGCCTTCGGCCAGCAGGCGGGAGGCGATCACGATACTCGGGGCCTCGCGCATGTCGTCGGTGCCCGCCTTGAACGCCACACCGAGCAGCGCGATCCGCTTGCCGCTGAGGGTCCCGATCAGGCCCTTCAGGCGCTGGATTGCCCGGCGCGGCTGAAGGTTGTTGACCTCGATGACCGCGTTCAGTAGCTGCAGGTGGTGGCCGTTGTCGTTGGCGAGCGATTTCAGCGCGAGCCCGTCTTTGGGGAAGCATGAGCCGCCCCACCCCAGGCCGGCGCCCAGGAAGTGCGAGCCAATCCGGTGGTCCAGGCCGACCGCCTCCATCACCAGCCGCACGTCTGCGCCGGTCAACTCGCACACGGTCGCGATCTCGTTCGCGAAGCTGATCTTCGTCATCAGCAGGGCGTTGCTGGTGAGTTTCGCCAGCTCGGCCGAGCGCACGTCCATCCGCACGATCGGCCCCTCGACACCCCGGTGCAGGTCGGCGATCAGCTCGAACGTGGCCTGGTCGTCCGCCCCGATGACCACCCGGTCCGGGTGCAGGAAGTCGTTGACCGCTCGGCCCTCAGCCGTGAACTCCGGGTTCGCGGCGTAGCCGACGTGCGCGAGCCCGGCGGTAGCCAGTACCTGCCGGACCCGCTCGCCGGTGCCGATCGGCACGGTGCTTTTGACCGCCACCGCCCTCAGGCGGCTGGCCGTTTTGAGATCGTCCACCACCGACCACACGCGCGACAGGTCCGCGTCCCCGGCCGGACCCGGTGGGGTGTCCACGCACACGTAGGCGACCTCAGCCCTGGCTAGCGCCTTGGCCGCGTCCAGGGTGAACGACAGCCGTTCGGCATTGCGGGTGATCAGCTCACCCAGCCCAGGCTCGTGGAACGGGACTGCAGCGCGACACATCAGGTCGATCCGACCGGGGTCGATGTCGCGCACCACCACTCGGTGACCCAGGTCCGCCAGGCACGCCCCGGTCACCAGTCCCATGTAGCCAGCGCCGAAAACGGCGACACGATGGGTCGAACAGTCCATTTCACGCAGGCTCCAATCTCGGCAGAGCCAGGCTCCAATCTCGGCAGAGCCAGGTTCCAGCTCTCGGCAGAACCGGCCGCCGAGGCGCCGGATATGGCAAACCTCAGCGTCAAGCTTCAGCGGCCGGCGCCAAGCTGATGAACAGTTACCTTCTAGAAACGGGATGAGGAAGAAGCTCCGATCCTGTAGCCAGCGCAGTACGCCGAGGAAATGACGAAGATCGGCATTTCGATGAGCGTGCTGGTCAGCGGTACGTGACCGAAGCGTGATGCCGCACCAGGTTAACCCTGGCCCCGTGCAACTGTCTTGGCAGCCGCCCCCCCCCGTTGCGCCCCGACGGCGACGATTCCCACCGTCGTCTCGCGTGCGCGCAGCCGCCCGGTACAGCGCGACAAACGGAAGCCTCGCCGGTACGTTGAAGTTAAGTCCACCTGGACGGTTTCTCGCCCCCGGTACCACGGGGCGGCGGGCACCTGCCCCGATGACGCAGGCACAGACGGTGGTCGCACCCTGAAGACGGCAGTTCGGAGCATGGGGGAATCATGCACACGAGCCTGGTGATTTCTGCCTACAACGAGGGCCCCGCGCTTCTCCGTACCGTCCGATCTTGTATTCAGGTGCTGGAAGATCTATACGCCGAAATCGTCGTGGCGGACGACGCGTCGGACGACGACTCCGTGGCTGAGGTCGAGCGGAGTCTTCCGGTCGTCCGGACCGTGCACAGTGCACGGCGCCGCGGGGCCTCGCCGACCAAGGCGATGGGAGCCGACGCCGCGCGCGGAGACGTGCTGGTGTTCCTCGATGGTCACACCAAGCCAGAGCCAGGCTCGCTGAGGCGCCTGGTCGAGGACGTAGAGCGCACCGACGGACAGGCGGTGGCCACGCCGAGCCTGTTGAATCTGGACGTTGAGCGATGGATCAACGACCCGCTGCAGTCCGGTCACGGCTACCGACTGGATCTGGGCACGCTCGACTGCGGTTGGCTGGACCTGTCGGACATGACGGCCGTCACCTTGGGGCGGCGCAGGCTGTACGAGTCCCCGAGCCTGATCGGATGTGCGTTCGCGATAAGCCGTCAGCTGTACGAGAAATTGTGGGGGATGGATCGGGACATGCTGTTCTGGGGAGTCGAGGATCTTGATTTCGGGCTCAAGTGCTGGCTCATGGGGCATCGGATCCTGCACGATCCGGAGGCCACCATCGGACACCGGTTCCGCGAGTCCTTCGACAACTACGACGTGCCGCCGGAGCACTTCCTGGCCAATCAGCTCAGAATGGCGCGCAAGAACTACACCGAAGGCACCTGGCGGCAGTGGCTGGAAGCCACCGCGCAATGCCATCCGGAGGTGTCCGAGGACGTACCGGAGAGCCTGTGGGCGCGTGCCTGGCTTACCTTCGACCAGGCGAAGGCCAGCGCCGAGCAGGAGCGGGCCTACCTGCACGGGAGCCGTAGCCGGGACGAGTTCTGGTACGCCCGCCGCTTCGCCCTTGACTGGCCCTACGTGTCGGAGTTTCCCGCCCGCGCGCTGCCTTTGGAACTGGCGGTCACGCCCAGTGGCGGTCCGCATCCCAGTGGCGGTCCCCGGCCCAGCGGCGGTCCGCGTCCCACCGGCGGCCCGCACCCGACGCCCACACTGGTCCTGCAGCGCCCGACAGCGGGCCAGACCTTCGCAATCACCGGAAACGCACAGATGCCGACCGTCGTGGCCGAGGCCCGGGTCACCGGGGTGACCCCCGATCCGACTCCCGCCACCGACTTTCACTGGACGGTCCAGATCTCCTTCGATGCCAGCGCCTGCCGGCACGGACCGCACCGGACCATCAACCCGCCGGCCATCACGCAGACCACGCACGGCACCCCGCTGACGATCGCGTTCCCCCTGGTACGTGGCGGCCGCCTTGCCATCCAGGTCCAGGCGACGGTCGGTGGCCGCCTGCTGACCGCGCGCTCGCAGCAGCTGTCCATCGTGGGCACCAACCCGCCGGCCGCGACCCTGCACGCGGCACTGCCCCACGACGTGCTGCGACGCATCGCCGGCCACGAGTCGGACTGCCGCCAGTTCGACGCCCCGGCCGACGGAGGCACCTCCGGCTGCCCGCTGTTCAGCGCTGACAACGCCGGCGGGGTGGGCGTCATGCAGCTCACCAGCCCCAGGCCCACCGACGACCAGGTGTGGAGCTGGCGGGCCAACGTCACCGCGGGAATCGGACAGTTCACCAGCAAGCTGACCACGGCCCGCGGATACCCGGCCCAGGTGCAGGCGACGCACAGCTTCCAGGCCCTGGTGACGGCGTTCAATGCGGCCAGGACCGCCCACGGGCTGCCGCCCGTGCGGGTCAACGTGCCCGCCTTCACCTCCAGCGGCTTCGCGGTGGCCCCCGCGCAGCTCGGACAGCTCGAACTGGACGCCATCCGCGGCTACAACGGCTGGGCCGGGCAGGACGCCTTCGGCCTTCCGCTGCACGAGTTCCGGGTCGTGCTGGACGCCGGCGGAGGACTGGTGGTGGACGTGCCGGCCGGCAGCAACCAGGGGACCACCAGGTGGGAGCGGGTGCCGGCCGCCGCGCGGCCGCAGGGAAGGGGCGATCCCGGCTACGTCGACCACGTTCTGGCCCACGGGCCGTGCTGACCGGACGGTCCGACCGCCATGCACCCCAGACTCACCCCGCCACCACCGGTGTGCGGACGCCTCGCCCGCATGGATGGCCAACTGGCTGTCGTTTCCTGCTACTTCAACCCCTGCCAGTACGGCACCCGGCGTACCAACCTGCACGCCTTCCTGGCCGGGATGCGCGCCCTGCAGGTCCCCTTCCGGATGGTCGAGCTGAGCTTCGACGGGTACTTCGAGCTCCCCGCCGACGACCCCCGCCACCTGCGCCTGGCAGGCCGGCACGTGATGTGGCACAAGGAGCGCCTGCTCAACCTCGCCACGGCGACCCTGCCGCCCACGGTGGACAAAGTGGCCTGGGTCGATGCCGACGTCCTCTTCCCCGACCGCGACTGGTACCCGCACGCCTGCGCGCTGCTGGAGTCCTTCGACCTGGTGCAGCTGTTCAGCGAAGCCGTCGAAGCCGGCCCCGCCACCGACGGCACGCCAAACATGGGGGAGCTGAGCGGGCCGGGCATCGCCTACGCCGTCGCCGCCGGCCTGTCCGACCCCTTCCGCTTCGACCGGTCCTCGGCCAAGCCCGGAGTGGCCTGGGCCGCACGCCGCGAACTCCTGGAAGGGCCCGGCCTGTTCGACACGATGATCGTCGGCGGCGCCGACACCATGCTGGCGCTGGCCGCCTACGGCTACTTTGAGCACCCGCTGGCCCGCCTGCTCCCCGACCCCCTGCTCGAGTCCTGGCGCAGCTGGGCGCTTCACCTGCACCGGCGCGTGCAGGGCCGCGTCGGCTGGGTACCACAGACCGTCACCACGCTGTGGCACGGCAGCGCCGCCAGGCGCCGCCACGTCGAGCGGCTGCGGATCCTCACCGCCGCCGACTTCGACCCCCGGTGCGACCTGACGGCCGACAACCAGGGCGTCTTCGGCTGGGCGTCCGACAAGCCCGCCCTGCACGAGCAGGTCCGCGCCTACTTTGACGGTCGCAAGGAGGACAGCGCACCATGACCGGCCCCACCGCCCCGCCCACCGCCTGGCCAACCACCCTCGGCGCGCCCGTGCGCCACCGCGCCGCGGCCGACGAGCTGTCACGCTGCGCGGACCGACTGCGCGCCACCGGCCGCGCCACGCAGGCCCGCCTCGCCGAGGAGTACAGCGCCCGAGCCCTGTTCGTCCCCGACGACACCGCGCGTGCCCTGCGCGAGCAGCTCGCCCGACAGCTGGCCCCACCCGCCGGTGCGACCGCCGCCGACCGCCACGGCTCACTCCAGTACGTGCGCCGGCCCGGCGAGCTACGCGTCGACGGCAGCCGCGCCTGGCGCACCTGCAACCCCGGCCTTCTCCCCAGTGACCCGTTCACCCGCGACTACGGCGCCTTCGGGGACGACGACGGCATCGCCGTCTTCCCCGACGAGGACGCCGGCCGCCGCGCGCTCGCCGCGTATCTCGGCACTGAAAACGCCCAGCACGCCCGCGTGAGTGAGGTCCTCCAAGCCGTGCGCGAGCGCGAGCAGCCGCCCCTCGAACCGGACGGTGCCTTCGACACCCTCACCGCGCCTGTGCGACTCGACCCGCAGGCCCGGCTGTCCGAGCTGCCCACCGGCGCCCTGGCGGACCTCGCCGACGCCCTCGCCGCCTGGACCTTCCGCCGCCGCGCCGGGCACCGCTACCTGACCGGTGAGGACTCCACGCCCGCCTGGGCCCACGAACTGCTCGACCAGCGCACCGCTGGCCCCGGCCGCCACCCCGGCCACCGGATCCCGCTCGCCGCGCGCCCGGCCGAGCGCTACCGCGCCCGCGCCGACATCTGCATCCTCACCTCCTACTTCAACCCATGCGGCTACCACTCCCGTCAGCGCAACATCCTGTCCTTCCTCCAGTCCCTGGACCGCTCGGGTGCCGCCTGGCGGTGCGTCGAGTGCGCCTTCGGGAACCGGCCCTTCGAGCTGCCGGCCGGCGAGCAGGTCCTCCAGGTACGTTCGAACAGCGTGCTGTGGCAGAAAGAACGGCTGCTGAACCTCCTGGCCCACACCCTGCCGGACAGGTTCAGCAACCTGGCCTGGATCGACGGCGACGTCTTCTTCTCCGAATCCGACTGGCTCGCCCGCACATCCGACCTGCTGACGCAGTACACCGTGGTGCAGCCCTTCACCGAGGCGATCCGCCTGGCCGCCGGCCAGACGGCCTATCACCTGCGCGGCGAGGTCCTGCTCTCCTTCGCACACCGTTTCCACCTCGACCCCGACCCACGGGCCTGGTCCACCTACACCGACCACGGCCACACCGGATACGCCTGGGCCGGCCGCCGGGACTGGATCGAGGAGCACGGCCTCTACGATGCCTGCCTGTCCGGCACCGGCGATCACCTGATGGCCCACGCCTTCGTCGGCGACTGGAACAACCCCTGCTCGGGCCTGCAGGACAGCCTGCTGGGCCGCCACTACGAGACTTGGGCCCGCACCGCCTACCCGCACATCCGCAGCGGCCTTGGCTACCTGGACGGCGCCGTGCTGAGCCTGTGGCACGGCTGGCAGCAGGACCGCAACTACCACCAGGCGACCGTGCGGCTGCAGGAGCTGTCCTTCGACCCCGACCGGGACCTGCGCCTCGGCACCAACCGCTGCTGGGAGTGGGCCCGGCCCCGCGCCGAGCTCAAACGCTGGGCAGACGACTACTTCCGAATCCGACGGGAGGACAGCACCCAATGAGTCGGCCCACCACTGTCGACGCCTACTACCAGGCCGCCGAGCGCAGCGGCTATGTCTTGGGCGACGACGACGTGCCCGTGCCGCTGCACCCGGTCAGCATCGACTGCAAACAGGGTGACGTGCTGCGCCGCGCCGTCCTCGCCGAAGGCGCGCAACGCACCGTCGAAACCGGCATGGCCAACGGCATCTCCACCCTTTACCTGTGCGACGGCCTGCGACGCAACGGCCTCACCGGCCCGCGCCACATGGTCCTCGATCCCTACCAGGCGAACCGCTACCACTGCGCCGGGCTGCGCGCGGTCCGTACCCTCAGTTTCACCGACCTGGTCGACTTCCGCCCCCGCGACTCCAGCCTGGAACTACCGCGGATGGTCGACGAAGGCCGCAGCATGGACCTCGCCTTCGTCGACGGCGACCACCGCTTCGAGGGAGTCTTCGCCGACCTCCACCACCTCGACCGGCTGATCAGGGTCAGCGGCCTGGTCCTGGTCGACGACTACAACCTGCCGGCCGTGCGCGACGCGATCGCCTACTTCGTCGCCAACCTGGACTGGACCCTTGAGGGGGAGATGCACCGCATCGCTATTCTGCGGCGCCCGCACCGCACGTGTGTCCCGCCTTGGTACGCCTACGTGCCCTTCCAGGCGTGACCGACCACGGGCACCGAGACCACCGAGCACAGGGTGACGGGCGGTTCACGCCGCCGGGTGCTCCCGAAACCAGGCGATGGTCCACGCGAGTCCCTCCCTGGCGCAGGTCCGCGGCTCCCAGCGGAGCTTGCCG
The DNA here is from genome assembly GCF_055558375.1 of Streptomyces sp. NPDC025793. Classification (NCBI taxonomy): domain Bacteria; kingdom Bacillati; phylum Actinomycetota; class Actinomycetes; order Kitasatosporales; family Streptomycetaceae; genus Streptomyces; species Streptomyces sp. NPDC025793. The sequence goes on from NZ_JBVHMR010000068.1 coordinate 20,896, forward strand.
CGTGCCAGGGTGATATCCGGGCAGCGCACCACCGGGTCGTCGATCGGACAGTCGACGAACGCGACACCGGACCGCGAGCCCGTCAGATCGATCACCAGATACGCGAGTTCGGTCATCGTGAACTCGACGTCGCTGCCGATGTTGACCGGCCCGGCCAGCTCCGAGTCGGCCACCGCCAGGATGCCCGCAACGGTGTCGTCGACATAGGTCAGCGCACGGGTCTGCCGACCGTCCCCGGTCACCGTCAACGGCTGCCCCGCCAACGCCTGGCGGATGAAGGTCGGCACCGCGCGCCCATCGTGGGAGCGCATCCGCGGACCATAGGTGTTGAACAGCCGCACGATCGCCGTGTTCACGCCGCACGCTCTCGCCGTCGCGGTCGTCAGGGCCTCGGCGAACCGCTTCGCCTCGTCGTAGACGCTGCGCGGACCGACCGGATTGACATTGCCCCAGTACCCCTCGCTCTGCGGGTGCTGCAGCGGATTGCCGTACACCTCCGAGGTTGATGCCAGCAGGAACCGGGCGCCGTCCCGTTGAGCCAGGGCCAGAGCATGACGCGTCCCCAGACTCCCCGCCTCCAGAGTGTGCACCGGAAGCCGTAGGTAGTCCGCGGGCGACGCAGGCGAAGCCAGATGGAACACCACGTCCGTGCGCCGTGCCACCTCAAGACCCTCTGCGACGTCGGCGCACTGCACGAAGAAGCCGGGATGCTGCGCCAGATGGGCGATGTTGGCGGGCGAACTCGTGCAGTAGTCGTCCACGCAGGTCACCTCGTACCCCCGGCTCAGTAACGCCGCGCACAGGTGTGAGCCCACGAACCCGGCGCCGCCGGTCACCACGGCATGCGTGCCGTGCCGTCCCGCCACGCTCATCACGGACCTCCCGCACTGCCACGCGTGTCGGTGCCGTCCTCAGCAAAGGCCACCGCGTCCATGAGTTCCCGTAACAGGACCAGTATCGGCGAACGGCCCCTCACCTGGCGACTGGGGGAGACGGCATCAAGCACGCGCAGGCGTTCAGGCTGGAGGCGGCCGTGGGCTGTGAGGCTCGACCGCGAAGCCCAGCCAGCTGTGCGTCCGCCGCTTCGCTCGTCGGGGTCGTCCAGGAAGAAGAGCCGCTTCAGAGCTCCGGCCGTGTCGGCTCCTCAGCGATCATCCCGTACGCCGCAGCTGCTCGTCAGTCAGAAATTCCACCGGCACCCGGCGGACGATAGACGCCTCTTGCCAGCAGCCAACGATCCTTCTGAGAAACCCGACGCGGCACCTCGACCATGCGCAAAACGACCATGACCAATCTCAGTGCCAACCGCGGTTCCATTGATCCAGTACCACGGCCGGACCCAGCATGCGAGGGGCAAGGGCCGACTTCACGTTCCCCAGACCGCCGGCGAGGATCTGGCCGACGAAGTGCGCGATGGTGCGGGCGATCCCCGGCGCGGCGGCCGCGGGCGTGTGGGTGGCCCACGTGCGGATCGCCATCAGGTGGATGACGCCGATCGCCACCAAACCCTGGTCAACTGCGCCTTCTCCTTCTGCTGGGACCAGTGGTTCGCCCCGCTGGGACCCCTGGACGCCACCGCGCCCGACCCGTGCCCCGACGAGGGGCCAGAGAGGGGGCCCAGCCATACCCCTCCAGCCCCAACCGCACTGCTGGCCAAGGGCCTTACGGGCCATCCGCTCCTGGCTCACCCCGCCATCACCCTCACCCGATGGTGGCGAGCCTGGACGGACACCGACCCACCCTGCGAACTCCAGGCGCTGATCGACGCGGTCACCACAGGACACGGCATTGACCTCTACCTCCGGATTTAACGAACTACCGGTAAAAACGCTCCTCCGTCAGTCGGCTCTCGGCTGAGCAGGAACACGGGCGCAGGCGGTCCATCACCGCCCGTACGATGATCGCGTGACAGCCCGCCGTGCCCTCGGCGCGGGTCCCCAGGCCCCGCAGAACATCCGCGCCGCCCAGGCCGACCTCCTGGACACACTCCCCGGGATCCGCCTGCCCGACCTCGACCAGCTGCGGGCCCGCGGAGTCCTCGGCACTCACCCGGCGGCACCCCCGGCATCCCGGCGGACCCTCGGCACGGGCGGCCGCGCTAACGCGAATCCCTCTCACCTCTCCTGACGGCCCGGCCGGCGCCGCGAGCAAGGGGCGCGGGGAAGCTGGGTGGCCCGGCCGACCCAACCTGCCAGGGGCTCCAGCTCCCGCAGCCTGACCACAGCCGTCCAGCCCTCACAGACCGGGTCCGGACGGCCGCGGCAGGTTCTCCTAGGCGATCACCTGGACCTTGTCCGCCTGCATGCCCTTCTGGCCCTGCACAGCCTCGAAGGAGACCCGCTCGCCCGGTGATGGACGAACAGGTCAGGGCCGGATTCCGGCTCGATGAAGCCATATCCCTTGTCATCGTTGAACCACTTCACGGTGCCGTTCTGGCGCTCGGGGCGGCACGGTAGGCAGGCACCACCCGACTCACCTCGGGGTGGTGCCTGCCGCATGGTGCTTTCGAGCCTCAGACCTTGTTGACCATGGCCGCGCGTCCGGGGCCTTCGATCTGGAACGAGACGGTGTCCCCCGGATGGATCTCGTCGGGGTCGGTCACGAGGTCGTCCACCGTGAAGTACAGCACGGGACCACCACGATCGTTCTTGATGCTTCCCTCGCCCGGGTCCGCGTCCCACTCATGGATCTTGCCTTGGCCCATGGCTGTGTCTCCTTCGCTCGAAGATGCTGAGAGGTCCCGGGTTACGAGTCGGGGCCCTTGGACAGCGAACCCGCACCCACGTGCGACAGCGACCGCTGCGCGCCGAACGGGCGACGACGGCGACCAGCTCGCCGACGGGCGTTCAGCGCTCCCGTACCCCCGGACCGCCGCCGCGTCACTCGATCAGCGGCGAGTTCACCAGGTCCACCACGTCCAACCCCTCCAGGCCGGCACGCTCCAGGAACACGCTCAGGTCGTTCAGGCTGTACGCGGTGCCCAGCGTCTCGCTGCCGACCTGGACACGACGGCCGCCACCCTCACCGGGCGGACCCACGATCACACGACGCTCAGCCATAGCCCCAGCCTCACCCAGCGGCAGGTGAGGCGCTCGGGAGACGGCTGCCGGTGCTGGCCGGCCCACCCACGAGGCGCGCGTTGCCGTCGTGGTTCTGTGGCCGAGCTCCACCAGCCGGTGTAGCGTCGTAAGCAGCAGTCGTGGTCCCGAAGTCCCGTTCGCCCGTGATCGCCATCGCGGGCGTTTTTGCTGTTCAACGCCTCTCCGGACCAGGGCGATCACCTCCGGGTCCCGCACGGTGCGGGACCCGATACGAGCCCCTCGAAGGAGACAGGCATGGCTCAGGGCACTGTGAAGTGGTTCAACGCGGAAAAGGGCTTCGGCTTCATCGAGCAGGACGGTGGCGGCCCGGACGTCTTCGCCCACTACTCGAACATCGCCACCCAGGGCTTCCGTGAGCTCCGGGAAGGCCAGAAGGTCGAGTTCGACGTGACGCAGGGCCAGAAGGGCCCGCAGGCGGAGAACATCCGCCCCCTGTAACGCCGCACACACGAGAAGCCCCAGCCGGTGGGAACATCCCGGTTGGGGTTTCTTCGTTCCCGCGCACCGGTTGAGCCTGGGAGGTGCGTCCGATGGGCAGCGTCTACGGCGGCCGTCGCCGTCGGGGGCACGGACGGCCGTGGTGATGACGGTATGAAGCAGCCCCGGCCGGAGAGCTCTCCTCCAGCCGGGGCTGCGCCCGTCAATCCTTCGGCGGGATGATGAATCCCCGCCGTGGCTTGGGCTCCGGGTCACGCGAGTCCGGCTGCTGCGCGCGTCGCCACGCCGCTACCAGCTCCGCGTACCGCGGGTCGATCCACTCGGGCATGTGGCCTCCCTTCACGGGCGAGGCTAGGCGATGCCGGGCTTCTTCGGGATGATCACGATCGGGCCGCCGCCGTCCGAGTGCCGGCACTTCGCCGCGACCGACACGAGCGTCTCGTCGGAAGGTGCCACCCACAGCTCGCCGTCCGTGGTCCAGCCGAGTTCCGTGATCTTCTCGCGGGTGTGGTCCAGGATCTCGGGGGCGTAGTTCTCCGGGCCGTAGCCCGGGGAGTGGTGCAGCATCCGGCCGCCGAGCCGCTCGCACAGGTCGGCGTAGATCGCGGTGTGCAGGATGGCGGCGTGCCATCATCCAGTCTTCCGGAGAGGTACCCGAAACCCGAGACTTCCCAGCTCAGCCCCGATATCAGGGGCGAAACCGGTTTCGGGGCGGGGCGAAACCTCAACCCCTCCCCGAAACCGGCTCAGGGGCGCCCTACGCGTCGTCCTCGACGGCCGGCAGATCGGCGTACCGCAGGCCCTTGGCGCCCCCGCAGCACTCCCTGATGGTCAGCCGCCGGGCGGACACCTTGAACGGCTTCAGGGCGGCGCTCAGCGCCGTGGACCCTTCGCCCGCGGCCGTCTCCGTCCAGGGCTTGTACAGATCGGCCCGGTAGGCGGCGAGGGCTTCGACAAGGCGGTGCGAATGTACGCCCTCCACGCCGTCGGGCCAGATCGCGCGGACGTGGTCGACGATCGTCTCGACGTCCAGTTCCTCGACCTGGGAGCCGACGGACTGACCGGACAGGGTGCCGGCCGCCGTGCGCAGCGCGAGCGCCCGTTCGGCGATGTCCTCGGCCTCGGTCTGCTTGATGAACGCGGCCCGCACGGTGATGCCTTCACGGCCGCGGGCGAGGATGCCGGTTCCCTGGCCGTGGAGCACGAGGAAGCCGGAGGGAGTCATCAGGCGTTCGCCTTCCCACCCTCCATTCCAGTCGCGCGGCTCCGGTCGTGAGTTCGACCCGCTGCCGGCTGACCCGAGCGTAACGCTGCGGTCTGACAGCCCCCGACATCAGCGAGTCTTTCCCGTGACGATCGATGCGGCCCGGCTGAACTCTTGTGTCGCGTCGAG
>NZ_JBVHMR010000069.1:0-24606 GCF_055558375.1 Streptomyces sp. NPDC025793
GCGACCTACCGCGAGCGTCCCAGCCCCAGCTCCAAGGTGGGGCCAACTCAAGCCGGAACAACCCCGAACGCTCCCGCGCGCCCCGCCGGTGGGGCTAGTTCGGGCCGGAAAAGCGGGGCCAGTTGGGACCGTTAACGCCACCCGGGAAGGCCATATCCCTCAACTGTGGCTTACGAACGGGCCGGGCCCGAAGCAACGCTCCCAGCCGCAGGAGACCGGCTGTGCTCGGCAACGCCGAGTGTCCGCAGGCAGGAACAGCCGGTGCCGGGAGCTGGGAGCGACCAACTGGAGCGCGGGCAGAAGGATCGGTCAGTCCGGGGCGTCCAGGCACTGGATGGCCAGCTGCTTCAACCGGGACTTCTTGGTCCTCAGTAGTCGGCCCTCGGAACGCCAGCAGTGGTGAGCCTGCGGGTGCCAGCGCGTTGGTTCACGGCGCTGCCAGTCCTCCTGCGCGATCTGGGCGCAGGTGTCCTCGACCACCAGCATCATCACGCTCGGCAACTTCAGAGCGGCCTCCACGCATACGGTGCGCCCCGCGCACGGCAGGTCCAGAACGGCTATGGGGCGCTTGCGTGACTGGCGCCAGGGAACCGTGCTCACGGCGACCACCTCCAGCAGATCCTCCTCGCGGCCCGCTCGGAGAGCCGTGCCTGGCACGGCCGGGGCATACGGTCATCGTGCGCGCGCGGCGCACGCGGCGACAGGGGCCGAACGGTCCAGCACGAGACCGGTCGGCCCGGTCGCTGATGGTGGGCAACCTCTGCTTGTTGGGCGTGGGGTGGTGGCCGCTCTACCCGGGCCACGGCCCGTAACAGCTACCCCCGGTGGTGGTGATGGGGAGCGGTGCCTGGCACAGCAACGGGCCGGTGGGGCGACCGTGTGCATCGAGGCCCTGCGAACTGTCGGGCGGCTGCACTGTTGCGGGTACCGAAGAGTTCGTCACTGGGCGGCGACCAGGGCCATGACGTGGCGGAAGTCCTGGTCGAGGTGGGTCGGCGACCGGGGCTGTACAGAGGGTGGGGTGGCCCTGGTAGAAGTCGTTGCACCCTCTCCCGGCTCCTGCGGTCCGCACACTTCTGGAGATCTTGTGGGGCCGACAGCGAGGAGGCGAGCGGGGAGTCGCTGACCAGCGCCTGGCTGCTCGCATGGTCCGGTGCGCTGCCCAGTCCTACCGTGGAGACAAAAGCTGGACCGTCGAGCGTAGGCAAGGCGGAGGGCGTTGTGGGCACGGGCAGCACGCACGGGGACGAACCGCTGAAACGGCATCTGGACCATGTGCTGGACGAGGTGCAGCTGCGCGTCAACGCGGTCCGTGGGACCCGGGACCGGGTGCACACTCTGCTGGAGGCGGTGCTGGCTGTCGGCCGGGGGCTGGAGTTGCCTCAGGTGCTGCGGCAGGTCGTCGAGGCTGCGGTCGTGCTGGCGGACGCCGAGTACGGGGCGCTCGGTGTAATCGGCGAGGACCGTAAGCTGACGGAGTTCGTACCGGTCGGAATCCCCGATGAGGTTCGGGATCGCATCGGCGCGCTGCCGCAGGGCCACGGGGTCCTCGGCCTGCTGATCCGGAACCCGGCGTCGGTGCGGATCGCGGAGATCTCCGAGCACCCGGATTTCCACGGTTTCCCCGAGCACCATCCGCCCATGCACTCGTTCCTGGGAGTTCCCGTGCTGGTGCGCGGGGAGGTTTTCGGGAACCTGTACCTCGCGAACAAGCGGTCGGCGAAGGAGTTCGACGCGGAGGACGAATCGGTCGTCAGCACACTCGCCGTCGCGGCCGGCGTGGCCATCGACAACACCCGGCTGCTCGCCGCGGGGCAACGTCGGCAGGCCTGGCTGGCCGCCGCCGGGGAAGTCACGCGCAGTCTGCTGTCGGGCCGGTCGCAGAAGGAGGTGCTGCGGCTCGTCATCGAGCACGCCTGGCGGAACATCTCCGCCGACCTGGGCATCATCCTCGTCCCTGCCGAAGGGACGGATGGCCTGCATACCGCCCTGGCGGACGGCGAAGGGGCGACCGCACACCACACCGGCCTTCGGCTCTCTGCGCGGGAGGGATTTCTCGCAGCGGCGTTCAACGGCTGCGAAGCCGTGGTGACCAGCGACATCGTGCACGATGCGCGGGCCAGTGCCGAGGACGCCGTGCGGTGGGCGGGATTCGGGCCCGCGCTGGCCGTCCCCATGGGCACGGGCAAGGCGGTCCGCGCAGTCCTGTTCCTCGCGCGCCACAAGGGGCGACCGGCCTTCCACGTGGCGCAGACCGGACCGCTGGCCGAGTTCGCGGGGCATGCGGCCGTGGCGATGGAGCTGTGGGACCAGCGGCGGGAAGCGGAACAGGTCACTCTGCTGCGGGAACGGGAGCGGATCGTCCACGACCTGCACGACGTTGTCATCCAGCGGCTGTTCGCGTCGGGTTTGGGCCTGCAGGGCGTCCAGCGTCTCGTGGAGCACCCGGAGGCGGCCGAGCGGCTGTCTCGGACCATGGACGATCTCGACACCACCATCAAGATCATCCGGTCCGCGCAATTCAGGTTGCTTACATCGGGGGAGAGCCCGGAAGACCAGGACCGCGGTGGCGGGTGACCGCGGCGACTACGCTGTGCCCGCCCAGCCTGTCGCCGTCGTTCGGCGCCTGAACCCTCGCGTTCCAGGCCATCCAGGTACGGCTACAAGAGCCTCGATGAAGAGCAGCGGGTGGAGTTCGAGATCGTCCGAGGGGTGAGGGGGCCGCAGGTCGAGCACGTCGTGCCGCTGTAGCCGGCGACGGCGTCGAGGAGGACGACATCGGGCTGAGGCTCCGACGGCGCGCCGTGCCGGTCCTGCGAAGTGCCTGCGACACACTTCCCAGGAGGACTCCCCACGGCTGCGGACGACCCTGGACCGGTTGAGCCACGGTTTCGGTCCCGCACCGACCGTGAGTGCGGCGGCTACCTGCTCCGGCCCTCGCACGGAAGGCAGCGGACATGACCGAACCGGCCCCTCCACTCGAGGATCTCGTGCGGGCCGTTCGAGCGGCCGGCATCAGCGACGAGCGTCTGCTCCAGGCCGTACGAGCGACGCCCCGAGCGGCATTCGTCCCCGACGGCCACCAAGCGCACGCCTACCATGACGTGCCCATTCCGATCGGCCATGGGCAGGTGACCACGCAGCCCTCGCTCTCCGCCATGATGATCGAGGGCCTTGAGCTGAGCGCGGACGAGCACGTACTGGAGATCGGTACCGGCCTCGGCTTCCAGACCGCACTACTGGCGCGGTTGGCCGCCGATGTCGTGACCATCGAGATGTGGCCGGACATCGCACATCAGGCGCGGCGCAACCTCGCCCGGCAGGGCATTCGCAATATCGAACTACGCATCGGGGACGGCAGCGGCGGCGTGCCGGACCGCGCTCCGTACGACGCGGTCATCGTGTCCGCCGCGTTCCCGCAGGTGCCTGCGCCGCTGGCCGAGCAACTGCGCTTCGGCGGCCGCCTCGTGCAGCCCATCGGGCCGGGCGGCCGCGAGCAGGTCGTGTCCTTCCTGCGCACCGCGACAGGGCTGGACCGCCAGCGGATACTGACGGCCGCGCATTTCGTCCGCCTGCATGGACGGTACGGCTTCCCCTCCTGAGCACTGCGGACCGCGCCGGGCTGGCGACGTTCCGGCGGCTTCTGAGACATGAGGGGCATGGTCAGCACGCTGCGGGGTCCCTGGCGCCGAGTCCGGTTCGACGCCTTGTCCGGCCACATGAACCGACTGCCTGACTCAGCCCACGCTGCACCGGTGAGGCATACGGGCCTCCATCAGGTTCCGTGGCCGGAGCCCCGGATCACGACGACAGGGCAGGGAGCGTGCTGCACGCAGTGCATGCCGACCGAGCCCAGCAACGCCTCGCGGAATTCGCCGAGTCCTCGGTTGCCCACGACCAGCAGCTGTGCTCCTGCGGCGGCATCGAGCAGAACAGCGGCCGGATGCCCGTGGGTCGAGATGGTGCGGAGCGCGACAGGTCGACCCGGGCCCGGGCCGAGGGCCTTGTCGATCGCATGGTTGAGGACCTTTCGCACGTGCTCCTCGTATTCACCCGGCTCGTTCTCCGTGGGGGGGACCAGGCCATGCCAGGGCGTCGGGTAGTCCCAGGCGAAGACGGCGTCGACCGCTCCGCCGGTCAGCTTTGCCTGGTTCACCGCCCACCGGAGAGCTGCCTTCGACGGTTCGGAGCCGTCGACGCCCACCACGATTCGCGGAGGGGAGGTCGCCTCGTTGTTCATCACGGATCCCTGCCTGGTCGTAGGTATTCCCTTCCCCGCCACCATCTCCGTGCCAGCGAGGGGTCGCCACTTCAGCCGCGGCGTACACGTGTGTGGCACCTGGGATCAGCGGCGTCCACTGAGGGCGCACCTGGGCGGGCCTTCCGGGCTCAGGCGCCGCGGGGGTATTTGGCGAGTATCTCCTGGAGGCGGGCGACGAACCGGACGATTCGTCGTGCTCACGCTGCCAGACGTTGCGTCTGAAGATCAGGCCGGTGGCACCGGCCTCCATCGACTGGCGTGTCTTGTCCAGCATGGCCTCGTCGCCGGCTTTCTCTCCGCCGGAGACCAGCACCAGGTGCGGTTCGCCGACCGGACCACCGCGTCGATGGCCTGCTGGGAGGAGAAATCTCGCTGGTCAAGGCCGAAACCGTCGCTGGGCGGGTACGGCGCGGTGGGCGTGCAGGTCGTGGCCGAACTGCGCGCCGCGGGCGCGACGGCACTGGTCACGGTACGGGGACGGCGCTCACGCCGGACCGGGCGATTGATTCGGCCGAGCCCGGCCGCTACGGCTACCGCGCGGCGCTGGAGGGGGTGAACGTCGTCGTCAACGCGGCGGTGCTGGAGAATCCGGTGCTCGCGGCAATCGCCACCGAGCTGAGCGCGGCCTACGTGGACCTCACGGCCACGACGTCGTACGTCGCCGCACTGGAGCGCCTGGTCCCGCAGCGGTCCGTACTGGTCAGCACCGGGCAGGCCCCGGGCCTGACCAGCCTCGCACAGCCGGTAGAGGATATGTGAGTGTTCAGATATTTTAAGAGGAATTATTGCTGTTCAGTGAACGGGAGACGGTGTCTGCAGGTGGCGCCGAGGGCGGCAGGTTTCGAAGGCTGCGGGGCGTGGGCCTCGTCGTCTTCAGGCGGGCGCAGGGGCCTGGTGCTCGGTGCCGGCGGGAGTCTGGGTGCCGCGTGGATGGTTGGTGCGCTGTGTGCCCTGGAGGACGTCTACGGGTGGGATCCGCGTACCGCGGACGTCATTCTGGGGACCTCCGCGGGTGCCATTGTGGGTTCGCTGCTGGCGATCGGGGTGCGGCCAGCCGACCTGCGCGACCACCAGCGGGGCGGGGCGGTGTCTGGCCCTGCGGGCAGTGTTCGTGTGGACTATGACGCCTGGGTCGGCGGCGCGCTGCCGCACATCCCCAAGCTGGGGTTCGGGTCGCTGAAACTGCTGGGCAGCCTGGCCAGGAACCCGCATCGGATGCCGCTCACGACATTGCTCGCCGCCTGTGCACCACCCGGGCGGGGAAGCCTGGGCGGCGTTCACGACCTGTTCCGCCAGCTTGACATGGCCGACCGCTGGCCCGACAACCCTGCTCTGCGCGTGGTCGCGGTGGACCTCGACAGCGGCACCCGTGTGCTGTTCGGGGCGCCGGGCGGGCCTTGTACCGACCTCGCCTCGGCGGTGACGGCCTCGTGCGCCCTGCCCGTGTGGTTCGAGCCCGTACAGATCAACGGGCGGCGCTTTGTTGACGGCTGCGTCTGGTCGGAGAGCAACCTCGACCTGCTGGCTGGCGAGGGCCTGGACGAGGCAGTCGTACTGGCGCCCACATCCGCTCGCCGCATGGACCACCCGCACAGCATCCCTGCGAGGGTCGAGCGCGGCCTGCGCCAGATCGCGACCGGCCGTCTGCTGCGCGAAACCCAGCGTGTGCGGGAGGCAGGCACCCGGGTGCGGCTGATCGTTCCCGGACCGGAGGACCTGGCCGCCATGGGCGCGAATCTGATGGACCCGCTGCAGCGCCTGAACGTCCTGGAGACCTCGCTGAGAACGTCCGTCGCGGCGCTGCGCCGCCCCTGATGCGCAGCGACCGATTGCGGTCGACTCTCGCGGTGGAACGCGGGCCAGGACAGCGCGCCGAGGGCCTGCGTCGCTTGCGCGGCACCGCTGGCGATGGTGGCCCTGATTCGAGGACGGCCTCTTCAGCGCAAGGCCCTCGCCCCCGCTCCTATCGACCCCTGAGACCGCAGGGCGCACGCCCCGGCAGTCCCGGAGCGGCCACCACGCCGCCGCCCGCAGTGACGGCGTCCTGGTCTCGGCTCGCCCACGACACGGTCATCCGAACCGGTGGTCGTGAGGTGGCAGGGGAAAGCAGCACGCCATCCCTCCAGCGCACAGGAGCACCGGCTCGCCAGGCGATCTTCGGCAACCTTGCGCAGGATGGGTTTCGGTTGCCTCGCCCAGCTGTGGACCTGCCAGGCGGCTCTTCTTCGTGCGCGGCTGCCATGCCGCACCCACTCCCCCGGGAGCAGTTGATGACAGCGATCACGGATGCGCTCATACCGACGCTGGAGGACGCCCGTGAGGCGCACGCCGCGGTCGTCGACCGATTCCTCGCAGATGTGGCCATGACACCGCCAGGCGCCCAAAGGCAGAGACTCGAACGCCAAGTCACCGAGGCCCATGAGCAACTCGAACGCATCGAGGAACGCGTCCGCGAGATGCGCCCGCCCCGCGGAGTGCCCTCCGCCGCTGCACACGTGATGCGGACCGGGATTCGCAGCGCCGTGCGGGCCCCCATGCTGCCCCTGGAGGTGGCGGTGGAGCTGGTGCGCGGTCAGAAGCGGGCCAGCGAATACCGCCTGCTGAAGAACACCGAGGACGAGTACGCGGCCGCATCCCGCGCCCTGGCCACCTGCCAGGCGGGCAAGGACATCGCCGAACAACTCCACGACCAGGAGACCGCAGACCTGCTCGCCACACTGCGCCGCCAGGCCGAGCAACTACTGGAGACCCTCGAAGAGAACCTCGCCCAGCAGGCCAGGGCTGTAGCGGCCGCCACCAATGGTCACCGTCCGACTCCAGCCGGAACCGACGAAGAGCGCAGTCTCCTTGGCAACGTCGTCCGCACCGCCCGCCCGGCCGCCGTCCAGCTGCGGACAGTCTTGCGTTGGAGCACCAGACGTGTGAGAGACACCGCTGAGGGCGCCTGGCGGGAGATACCGGGCCCCATCCGCATGGCCCGGGAGGTCCAAGGCGCGGTCACCCGCGAGCAGCACCTGCTCATCCCCGAGTTCGGCCGGCTCGACATCACGGAGATCCAGCAGAGGTTGTGCGGCCTGTCCCAGACGGAACTGACGGTGATCGAAGGATACGAACGCGCACACGACGCACGAACTGGGGTACTTAACGCCATCAATCGCCTCCGCGAGGCCGAACCCTGGGACGGCTACGACGCGATGGACCCGGAACGCATCAAGATCCACCTGCATGACGTTACCGACAACCGGGTCCAACGGGCGCTGGAGTACGAACGGAGCCATCGGCAGCGCGACACCGTGATCAACGCGGCAGAGGCCGTCCTCCAGACCTCACCCGAAGCCACCCACAGGTCCGAAGAGGAGATCCAGGGCGAGGTCAGCCGTGAGGAGGACCTGCCCATCCGCGACTACAGCCGACTCAGTACCACGGAGATCCAGCAGCACCTGCGTGGCCTGTCCCGACCGGATCTCACGGTGATCCACGGATACGAACGCGCGCATGCCTACCGGCAGGTGATTCTCGATGCCATCGAGCAACTGTGCGGCCCCAGTGAGCCCTGGGCGGGCTACGACGCGATGGAACCGGACGTGATCGTCAACCGGTTGGACCAGGTCCCCGTCAGCGTGGCCCGGCAGGTGATGGAATACGAACGGCACCACCAACAGCGCCAACCCGTCATCTCCGCAGCGCAGATACGCATCCCCAAGTAGCGTCGTGCTCCCGTCGGCCTCCATAATGCCGTCGGCCTTAGGCCCAGCCACGGGCCGCATGAGGGAACCGGGTCTGCTCGGCCCTTGCGAATCCGCCGATGCCAAGGTGAAGAAGATGGCGACGCAGGCGCAGGCGATGCCCACGTCGGCGACGAGCGGCAGCTGGTACCCGAAGAGGGTGACTCCGGTGGGAATCGGCGGCCCGATGGCCCGGAAGGCGGAGTCCCCGTGAGAACTCGCGGCCCCGGGGCGGGGGGCCGCTGTCCTGGCCCGCCAGGTACGGATGGCCATGGAGTGGTTGCTCCGGCGGCCCTTCGCGGTGTGTGCCATCTCGGCGGCGGCGACATACGCCGTGGTATGGCTGCCGGCCGTGGCCGCAGGGGGCCTGATCGATGTCCGGGTCTACATCGGTGCGTCCCCGCGCCTGTTCGCCGGAGGACTGTACGACTTCCTGCTGCCCACCCCCGATCCCCACATGCCTCTGCTGCCGTTCACTTACCCACCGTTCGCCGCTCTCGTCCTCATGCCGCTCGCCGTGCTGCCCTGGCCGCTGGCGAGCGCGTCGTAGACCGTGATCTCGATGCTGGCGCTCGTCCTGCTCGTGCACAGCTGCCTTCGGCTGACCCACCCGCGGGCACTGGCGACGCGGCACCGGCCTCGGGTGCTGCTGTGGTCCGCCGCTCTGCTGTGGACCGAACCAGCGTCGATGACGTCCTCGTTCGGCCAGGTCAACCTGGTCTTGACCGGTCTCGTCGCGTACGCCGTGCGGCGGTGTTCGGCGGCTGTCGCAGGACTCTGCGTCGGCATCGCCGCCGGGACGAAGCTGACCTCGGCCGTCACCGGCGTCTACTTCCTGGCGTGCAGGCGCTGGACCGCGGCCCTGTGGTCCGGACTGGTCTTCGCGTCCACCGTCGCGCTGGAATGGTCGCTCGCTCCAGCAGCGCACGCTTCTACTGGCTCCACGCGGTCCACGACACATCCCAGGTCGGCCCCGTCGGCTCGATGATGAACCAGTCGGTGCGCGGGGCGCTGTCGCGGTCGCTCGGGTACGACGTGGGCTGGACCGGCCCGTGGTGGGGCATCGCCGTCCCGGTGGCGATCCTGGCCCTGGCTGCCGCGGTGCGGGCCGCGCGCCGGGCCGACGCGCTCGGCGCTCTGGTCGCGGTCGAGCTGATGGGCCTGCTGATCAGCCCCATCTCCTGGTGACACCACCGGGTCTGGGCACTCCCGGCGGTCCTCTGGCTGGCCCAGACCCCGCTACGGACGCGGTGGCACGCCGCGGCCCTCACCGCATGGACCGTCACCATCGCATGTCATGCCTACTTCTGGCTGCACCTGCTGGAGCCCGACATCCGGGTGATCGGCCGCCCGTGGTACCTCGCTGCGCCCGGCTGGATCTACCCGTTCTGCGCCCTACTCACCCTGGCGGCGCTGGCGATCCCCGCCGCGTTTCGGAGCGGGTGTCAGGGGGCGACCGCGTCGTAGCAGTGGGCGAACGCTGCGGTGACCACGGGCCAGGTGCAGGGTGTCGGCGGAGTCTCCCGGTTGTGGTCTGCCATGCGGTGGCGGGCGCCAGGGGTGCGGGCCAGCCAGACCAGATCGTCGGAGAGCGCGGACGTGGAAGCGCGGCACAGCACCCCCTCGCGGTGATGCCGGACGAAGTCAGCGACGCCCGTGTGGGCGCGCGCCAGGACCGGCACGCCGCTGGTACGGGCCTCCAGGGCAGCGATGCCGAACGCCTCGTGATTCGAGGCGTTGACGAACAGGTCGGCGTCGGCCAGTAGCCGTCGCACCTCGCTCGGGTCGATCCGGCCCACGAGACGGACCCAGCCGGCCATGTCGTGCCGGTGCACAAAGCGGCGCATGGCCGCCATGCGCTGCCCGTCCCCGGCGACCGTCGCGCGCAGCGCCACGTTACGGGTCGCCAGCCGCGGCTGCGCCGACCGAAGAGCCGCCAGCAGCTCCATCGGCTGCTTGCGAGGGACGAGCCGACCGACCGAGACGACGTGGACGCGGGCGTCGTCGCGGCCGTCTCGTGCAGGGCCGCGCCATAGATCGGGGTCGATGCCATTGGGGACCACGAGCGGCGTCAGGTGCGGCAGCGCCTGGCTGATCAGCCCGGCGACCGACCGGCTGACGGCCGTCACGGCGACCGGGGCGAATGGCCCGCCCGCCGTCCGCGCCAGGCAGCGGTAGAGGGTGCGCACCGCCGGGCCCCAGGTACTGTGCACCGTCACCACCGCCGGGATCCGCAAGCGGCGGACGCACGCCAGCGCCGACCAGGCGAACAGCGACACCGCACCGACATGCACGTGGACGGCCTGCGGCGCGAGGCCGGCCAGCAGCCGGTCCAGCTCGCGCCCGGCCCTCGGGTGGACGGGCAGCTGGTAAGGGATGCGTGCGGTGATCCTGTGCACGGGGTATGGCCACGGTCCCTGCCCCTGGTCGGCGGCAGGAGTGGCGGTCGCCACTGCGACTTCCTGCCCGGACCGGTGCTGCGCTTCCGCCAAGGCGACGACCTGGCTCTCAATGCCCCCGGTGCGCGGCACGAAGCAGTCCGAGATGTGCAGAATCATGCCTGGTACATTCCGATTTGTCGCGATCCCTTGGCCGGAGGGTGCATGGTGATGACTCATACGTGTGTGTTCTTCCACGCCCATCCGGACGACGAAGCACTGCTGACCGCCGGGACGATGGCGAGGCTGGCCGCCGAGGGCCACCGGGTGGTGCTCGTGCTGGCAACCGCGGGAGAGCGGGGGCTCGCGGCGCCGGAGCACATCGCCCGGGGCCTGGGTGGCCTGCGGCGCGCGGAGGCCCGTGCCTCGGCAAGTCTCCTGGGCTGCGCCCGGGTTGCCTTCCTCGGCTACGGCGACTCCGGGCACGCTTGCCCGCCCCCCGAGGGGTCGTTCGCCGCGGCGGACACCGACGAGGCGGCGGGGCGCCTCGCGGACCTGCTGGCCCGGGAACGCGCCGCCGTCCTGACGGTCTACGACCCGACCGGCGGATACGGCCACCCCGATCATGTGCAGGTCCACCACGTGGGTTACCGGGCGGCCGGCCTCGCCGGGACCCCCGTGGTGCTGGAGGCGACCGTCGACCGCGACCTGCTGCTGCGCGGGCTCCGCTGGGCCTCCCGGGTCCACCGCCTCCCGCCCGGCTTCGACCGCGACGCCTACCATCGCGCCTACGCACCCCGTGCCCAGATCACGCACCGGGTCCGGATCGGTCCCCACTGGGCCGCCAAACGCGCCAGCATGGCCGCCCACGTCAGCCAAGCGGCTGGCGGCGACTCCGTACGGACCCTGGCCGCGCTGCAACGTCTGCCCGCTCCGGTGTTCCGCCGGGTGCTGGGCACGGAGTGGTACATCCAACGCGACCTCCCGCTGGGCACCCGCCTGACCCACCCCCTGGCGACATTCAACGGCGATAGATACCGGGCATGGTGAGGCCCCGTCGCCCCTGCATGCCGCAGCTGCTGGGCCTCGCCTCAGGGGCCGCAGGTATCGCCCTGCTGGTACTTGCCGTGCCGCGCGCCGCCGGCACACAGTGGTCGGCGGTCAGAGCCAGCCTCGGACAGGTCGGCGGCTTTCACCTCGCGATCCTCGCCGCCTTGGCGGGCGTGTGCCTGTGGGCGTACACCTACGTCCTCAGCGCCTCGTTGCCGGGCCTCACCCGCTCCCGGGCGCTGGTGCTGAACTGCACGGGGAGCGCCGTCAGCAACATTCTGCCCGCAGGAGGCGCGGCCGGAGTGGCCATCACCTACTCCATGGCGCGTCGCTGGGGGCACCCGCCGCAGGCAGTGGCCGCGTCCATCGTCGTGACCGGGGTCTGTAACGTCCTGGCCCGGCTGGTGGTCTCCGTCATCGGGGTGCTGGCGCTGGCCGGGCTGTCCGTACCGGGCATCGGTTGGGCCGCTGGCGCCGCGGTGTCGACGGCGTGTCTGGCCTGCGGCGTCCTCTGGCTGCTCCGGCAGCCGCTGCGGCGGGCCGTCAGGCACTGTGCTCCGGCACGGCTGTTCGGGCGGCCCTCGGTCAGGGCCGTTGTACGGATGCGCAGGTTCGCGCGGCGGTGCCGCCACGACTGCCATGCCGTGTGGCTGCGGTCGTGGCCGCGCGTGGTGGGTGGGATGGCAGGGACGCTGGCCGCGCAAGGTCTGCTCTTCCTCACCTGCCTGCGGGTGACGGGTGCCGGTACCGGACTCGGGCCGGCGGTGGCGGTCTTCGCCGCGAGCAGGCTGCTCACCCAGATCGGCATCACGCCTGGCGGCGTCGGGGTCACCGAGAGCGCCGCCGCGTTCGCCCTTGTCGCCCTCGGCGGGGCGCCCGCCTCCGTGGCTTCGAGCATGCTGCTGTACGCCGCCTTCACCTACCTGTTGGAGATCCCTCTGGGCTGTCTCACCGGAGCGTTCTTTCTGCTGCGCGAGGCGCGGCGTGCCCGCCGCCCCGCAGCAGCCACCACCACGCGAGACTCGTCACAGCCGCCAGCGCGCCTGTGACGGCGGCGAGCGCGGACGGCCAGGTGGGGCCCACTCCGATCGGCATCACGACGAGGAACGTCCCCGTGGTCGCGGCCTTCGCGATCGGGTGCCCCAAGGTTCGCCACGCCACCGCAGCCAGCGGCAGCAGGCCCCACAGCAAGTACCACACCTGAACCGCTGGCGCGCACACCACGACCGTCAGCAGCGCCATTCCCGCGGCGTACTCGGCTCCCGTCCGAGGGGCCCGCCGCGCCCAGTGGACCACGGCCGCCGCGCCGACCAGCAGGCCCGCCGCCCGTGCCGCGGCCATCAGTGTCCCCGTCCCGGCCCGCCAGCCGGCCACCGAGGTCAGCCACTCCAGCAGCGCGCCCACGTCCGTGCTCGGCGAGAGGATCGTCCGCACCGAGGCGGGAGTGCCGAGCGTGCGCACCCACCCGAAGCCCTGTCCGCACAGGAGTACTTCCAACAGACCTGCACCGGCGGCCACCACGAGGATCCCAGTCGCCAGCCGGACCCGGCGCACCCAGCCGGTCCGGCCCGCTACCGCAGCCACTGCCGCACACAGCAGCGCCGCCCCGGCCGGCGCCTTGATCAGCGCCGCTGTCGTCAGCAGAACGGTGCCCGTCACCCACCGGTCTCGTCGGAACGCGACGAGGCCCGCCATCATCACGCCGAGCATGAGCGCGTCGTTGTGCGCACCGCCCACCATGTGCAGCAGCACCAAGGGGCTGAGGGCGGTGGCCCACAACGCCCCCGCCGCCTCGCGGGCCGCCGTCCCGCTGTTGTCCGCCGCGATCCGCAGCACCGCCACGACCGCCAGTGTCAGTCCGGCCATCGCCAGCAGCCGCATCCCCACCGTCGCCGCCACCACGTGGCCCTCGCCTGTCACGGTCACCACGGCGCGTGCGGCGGCGAGGAACACCGGCCCGTAGGGAGCCGGGGTGTCGTGCCACATCCCGGGCACATTGGCCGACAGCGCCCCGCCCAGCGCACCCGGGCCCAGCCGATACACGTCCCACCCGCGCGCCGCCAACGCGCCCTCGGCGACATAGCTGTAAGCGTCGCTGCTGAAGAGCAGCGGGCACGGAAGAAGCGGCAGTGACCAGCACAGGAGGGCGGTCCGCTGCTGCCCGCGGCTCATCTCGGCCCCGTCGCGCAGGAGGCGGCCCAACCACCACCACCCGGCCACCAGCAGCACCAAGCCGGCATACGAGAGACCGAAGCCCAGCAGCATCTCCACCCGACTGGGTTGTCCCCACACCCCGTCGGGAACGCCCAGCGGCAGCGCACCGGCCCACCAGCTGCCAGTCGCGACCAGCGCGGAACCTGCAGTGCCAAGCAGCAGCCAGCCCGGAGCCTTGATTGTCACAGAGTGAGCGTAAGGAAGACTGTCCGAGGATCTCGCAACGATTCCTCAGTGTCCGTCCCGAATACTCATGCGTCGGCTCCTGTGGGTGCCGCGGGCTGTTGCTCAAGCGCCCGCCGGATGCGCGGCCCCGGCCGCACACTGGGCGAGCCCGCCAGACCGGCCGCCACTCTCAAGAGGCCCGACCCGAGCAGTGCGCTGACCACGCCTCGGTGCGCCGTCAGCAACCACAGAGCGGCGAGGCTGAGTACCACGTACTGCCACCCGTGTTGCAGGCCCAGCGCCAGCGGGATCGCAGAACCGATCACCGCAGGTTCGGCGCCATTGAAGAACGCTTGCACACGTGAGTCGGACCGCAGGCGGTCGAACCTCGGTGCCCCGGCGATCACCGTCAGGAACGACGAGGTGAAGGCCGCGAACGCGGCCAAGAGTCGGCCGTCGCCGTGGCGTAGTCGGCGACGGTCTGTACCACTGGCCCGGGCGCGATCTGACCCAGCGTGACGGCGTTGCGGACTGTCGGCTGGTCACCCAGTGGTAGTGACCGACCGCGTCGCGCTGCATCAGCGGGGTGAGCATGTAGCCGCCGCCGTAGGGCAGCGCCCCCACCTTGAGCGCCGCCCAGGCCAGGGCCCCGGACCGCCGGCCGCGGGGGCGGCCACCGCCAGCGGCACCAGCCTTTCCCGCGACCGTGCCGTCCGCGTACCCACCGTCCCGGTCTTGACCGCTACCTTCACCAGCCCGGTGGTCACGAGCATGATCACCAGCCAGTCGGCGGGGTGTGCTTCAACCTGCCGGGGCTGGTACTTGTGGCCAGGACGTTGGCTGGGATGCAGTGGCGCGTGGGGAGAAGGAAGGCTAACCGGTGAGTGATCGGAGCGTCGTCGATCCCTGGAGGCGGCAGGCTGGTGAGTCTCCATAGGCGTTCGAGGCGTTCGCTGTGTACCGCGATCTGGGGATGGCGCGGAGTGTCACGAAGGTGGCACGCGAGTTGGATAAATCTCGCACTCTCCTGGGCCGGTGGTCGCGGCAGTACACGGGGGTTGTACGGGTCACGGCGTACGACCGGGAACGGGATCGGCTGTTCCTCGCGGAGCAGTACGGGTCGGTGCTCGATGCGCTGGAGACCTCCCGGGCCGCGTACAAGATCGGCAACAGTGCGACGGCGCTCGGCGTGATCCTGGCCGTGTTCGAGCGGCATGTGGGTGAGCTGGCCGAGGGCTGGTTCGACGCGGGTTCCGGAGAGGCGATCCGGGCGGGGACGGCGCCGCTGGAGGCGGTGTTCGGTGTGCGGGAGGTGCCGGTGGAGGCGGCGGCCGTCGTGCGGGCGGATATCGACCGGATGGTGCGGGACGGCACGGTGGCGGCCGACGAGCCGTGAGGCGCCGCATCCCGTGCGCGGGGATGTACGGGGTGCCCTCCTCGGCGGCCCCGTCCACGGCGGCGGGAACCCGCTGGCCGTGCCAGTGCAGCAACTCGGGGATGCCGGTGTCGTTGTGGACGTCCACCACGACCGGACGGCCCTCGGTGAACCGCAGCAACGGACCGGGGAACTGACCGTTGCACGTCGTGGTCGACACGACCGTACCCGGCGCGAGTTCGATACGTCCGGTCGCGATCCGCAGCGTGTAATCCGCCTTCCCTGACGGGACGGACGTGTCGCCCTGCGCCGTGGGGTCGCAGGCGGCGACCGTTCCGGAACCGCCGACGGCCAGCAGAGCCGCCCCGCCCAGCTTCAGGACCTCGCGACGAGAGACCGGCACGGCCGTGCTCCCTTCCCTTTCGACTGGAGCCACCTGACCAGTGCGTACCGGCCAGACAAGTCACGCATTGCATTCAAATGGCTATATACGGCGAATATCGCAGCCCGATAACGGGACCGGATACTGCAGAGGCGGTTGAGGCCGCGTCGCCTCGCCCGGCAGGCGGGGTGCGATGGCGAACTCCGGCGTCCCGGTTGCCGGGATGCAGGCCCGGCACCGCTGTCCGCGTCCTGTGGGGGGAAGAGGAAGATGCCCGGCCGTAGTCGCTCGTGTTCCCAGAGCGCGTAGACTCGAAGGCCGATATCGGATTCGTCACTGCCGGGATGGCGTGGAGGTGGACAGTGCGTGAGTTCCAGCGCGGTGCGGTGCGGCTGCACATCCTGCACCACGCCGCTGAGGGGGAGATCCACGGCGCGTGGATGACGGAGGAACTGGCGCACCACGGGTACCGGATCAGTCCGGGCACGCTGTATCCGACGCTGCACCGGCTGGAGGCCGACGGGCTGCTGGTCTCCGAACAGCGCGTCGTGGACGGCCGGGCCCGGCGCGTGTACAAGGCCACGGAGGCAGGCAAGGCGGCGCTGGCCGAGGACCGCAGGGCGCTGGCCGAGCTGGCCCGCGAAGTCCTGGGCAAGGACGCCCCGTAGAACCGCCCAAGGGCGCCCGGCAGTAGGCGTTACTTCAGGCGCTTGGTGGCGGGGCGGCCATCCCTGCGGTAGTGCGGGTTGCGCGGCGGATGAGCATGCGGGGTGTGACGATCGCGGCGACCAGGTAGAGGTTCGCGGCCCGGTGGCGTTTCTCGGTGCAGGGCCGCAGCTTGCCGAAGCCGTTCACTCGTCATCCTCCGTCCGATCGCAATGGGTATCGCGATGACGGCGTCATCCCGCTGGCGCTGGACAGGTTTGCCAACCACCCCCGGGGCGGGTCGAGGTCCACGGGACGGCGGACGCCGTCGAGGTGTGCGCCAGCCCGCCGCTGCTGGAAAGTGTCGTCACCAACCTGGCGACGACATAGCCGGAAGGTTGTGCGGGTCAGCTGGCTGGAGTGGTGGCGTCCGACCTGTCCGGCAGGCGAGTGTGCCTGCGGATGAGGTAGCGGCGTAGCTCGTCGGCGCCCCAGACGATGAACGGGGCGCTTCCAGCCGGTTGCACAGGCGCAACTTCGTGGACTTGCCCGAGCCCGACGGCCCGAACACCACGGTCACACCCCGGCCGGGCACGCTCGCCGAGAAACCGTCCAGTGCCCTGACACCGCCGCGGTCCACCACGACCGTATCGAAGGCGATGCTGTCGTCCTCCGGCTCCACGGCCCCCCAGGCGACTTCCCGACCAGACAATCGTATCGCGACTCGATATCGCTATTCGATACTAACGTGGAGCGCGCGGACAGCCCTCAGCTCACCGGCCAGCTGGCCAAGCCGGCCACGACACCCAGAGCCGCGGCGCCGAGCAGCGCGCTGACCACGCCCCGGCGTGCGGCCAGCAGCCACAGGGCCGCCAGGGCCAGCACCGTGTACTGCCACCCGTGTCGCAGGGCCAGAGCCAGCGGGATCGCGGAGCCGGCGATCGCGCCGATCACCGCAGGCCCGGCACCGTTGAAGAACGCCTGCACGCGCAGGTTCGAGCGGAGACGGTCGAACCTGGGTGCTCCGGCGATCACCATGGCGAACGAGGGGGCGAAGGCGGCGAACGCGGCCAGCAGCCCGCCGCCGATCCCGGCCGCCGCGTAACCGACGACGGCGACGGTCTGCACCACCGGACCGGGCGTGATCTGGCCCAGGGCCACGGCGTTGAGGAACTGTCCGTCACTCATCCAGTGGTAGTGGCCGACCGCGTCGCTCCGCATCAGCGGGATGATCACGAAGCCGCCGCCGTACGACAGCGCGCCCACCTTGAAGGCCACCCACGCCAGCGCCCCCAGACCGCCGGCTGCCGGAGCGGCCACCGCCAGGGGCGCCGGCCACCCCGCACTCCGACCGGTCCGCGCCCCGGCCGGCCTGGCCTTGACGGCCACCTCCATCAGGCCGGCGGCGATCAGCACCAGCACCAGCCAGGGCCCCGCCAGGACAGCTGCCGCACCGCCCGCCAGCGCATAGCCGACCCACCGCGCCCGCGACGCCCGCTGCACCCCGGCGCGCTTCCAGCTCGCCGGGACCAGACCGACCGCGGCGTGCACCGCCACCGCGGCCACCGCCGAGCCCGCCCCGGCCGCCGCCCCGCGCACCCACACCGGCGGATCTCCGGCCAGGAACAACGCGGCCAGCGCCAGGATCAGCACCAGGCCCGGCACGATGAAGCACACGCCGCCGATGACCGCGCCGAGCCAGCCGCGCAGCCGCCACGCGGTGAAGATCGCCAGCTGGGTGGACGCCGGGCCCGGAAGGAGATTGGTCGCCGCGATCCCGTGCTCGAACTCCTCCGCCGGTATCCACTCGCGGCGCTCGACGCACAACTGCCGCAGCAGCGCGATATGGGTGGGCGGCCCGCCGAAACCGGTGCAGCCGATCCGGCCCCACTCCCGAGCGATCGTCCCCAGCCCCACCCGCGACGGCGCGACGGACCGCTCACGCTCGGCCTCTATCGCCTCGACTCTTGGCTCGTCGGCCATCTGTCGGCTCCTTGCCCGCGCACACCGCGCTCAATTACGGTCATAGATATCGGAAGACGATATATGAATGCCGGGCCGATCCGGCCGGCCGTCCTACCAGAGGGCGCGATGATGAAGGAACTGGTCGGGTCCCGACGCGCGCCGAGGGCCGGTACGTGGTGCCCTGGGAAAGGAGCAGCTGCGGCCTTCAGGTGACCGTAGGAGGCGTTCATGGTTCACCGACAGCTGTGCCGACGCACCGCCGCAGCCGTTGCTGTGCGGGCCGCGGTCCTTGCCGCATCGCCGACTCTTGATCGCTCACACCGGCAGCCTGTTGCCCCTCAGCTCTCGCGGCGACCTGCTGGTCAGGGGGTTCGGCCATGACCGCACCCGACCAGTTCGCGAGCGTCCGCTACCTCGTCGACGACGTGCAAGCGGCCATCGATTTCTACACCACCCGCCTCGGCTTCGCCCTGCGCTTCAGCGCCGCGCCCGCCTTCGCCGAGGTCGTCTGCGGGCCGCTGCGGCTGCTGCTGTCCGGGCCGGAAAGCTCCGGCGCACGCGCCACCCCCGATGACGCCGCTGCGGCCGGCCGCAACCGTATCCACCTCATCGTGGACGATCTGCAGGCCGAGACCGACCGGCTGCGCGCCGCTGGTGTGACGTTTCGCAGCGAGACGGTCACCGGCCCCGGCGGACGCCAGATCCTGATCGCGGACCCCGCCCGCAACCTCATCGAACTGTTCCAACCCGCCGACCGGTCGTAATCCCATCGGCTACAGGGCGGTCCTGAGCCCCTCCACCAGCGGCCAAAGCGCGCGAGCCTGATAACTGTCAGTCGAGTTCGATGTTGAAGTCCCAGACGGCGATGGTCTTTCCGTCGTGGCTCCAGGTGAGTTCGGCGGCGCCGGCCTTGTAGATGCCGGCCAGGGTCAGCGTCGCCGTCCGTCCGGGGCTCGCCGTGACCGTCGCGGGGCCGTGCGCGGACAGGGGGATGGCCTTGCCGTTCTCGTCGCGGGAGGTGAAGCCGGCGGCGTGGAGGGTGAGGGGGCCGGTGGCTTCGCGGACGGTCACAGTGATCGTGCCGGTGGCGTGGTCGGAGATCCCGCCGCCGGGCTTGGCGATCGGGTTCTCGCTCGGGCCACCGGCGGTCACCACCGCGTTTGCTTCCGGGAGTTGGTGTACTGCGGCACCCCGCCGGGCCGGCCTCCGCCGGCCCGGCGCGTGGCGCACCAAGGCCCGGCTGACTCCGCCCCAGGCTGCGAAGGCACCTGGGTGGCCTGCCTTCCGTCAACCGACACGGGTGATCGGAGGGCAGTGCCACCGTGCGTCGATGACCTCGGGCCTTGGGAGGTACATGCGCAGTGCCACGTACCAGATGCCCTGCTGCGGCGTGGGCAGCCAGTTGGAGTCCCGGCTCGGCCCCGGTGAGTCCGGCTGCAGGTAGAGGGTCAAGCCGCCGTCGGCGTCTCTGGCCAGCCCCTGGGTGCGGTCTCCGATGGAGTACCGGTCGATCGGATTCGGGATCAGGTTCCGGTCCTCGTCATATGCGGTAAGCGACCAGAACGCGTCGACCGGGGGCAGCGTCCCCGCCTCGTAGTGGAGTTCGTAACGGCCGGTGGTCAGTGTTTCGTCGGCGCTGTCGGTGAAGGCCGCCAGGTAGACCGCTTCCTCGGGATCGTTGATGGCGACGCCCACCAGGGACTGCTCGGCGGCCCGCCTGAGGAAGTCGTCCCCGAAGTGCCCGATCTGCGGGGGAGGGTACCGCCAGCCGTTGATGAGCTCGCCCCACTGGCCACTGAGCAGCTGCTGTTCAAGCATGGGCACGGCGGTGGCGGCGGCCCGGATCAGACTCTCCTTCACCGGCTGCGGTTGTGCCTCGACGTCCATCCCCGGGCCGATGCCGATCTCCGCGAACTGTCGGAGCAGGACATCGTGGTGCTTCGGCAGAGGGTTCTCGGCCAGCACTGCGTTGAGCGTCTTCCACGGGGCGAGCGGATCCTGGGCGGGGTCAGCCGGTACCGGTACGTCGCGGCGTTCCGGGAGCGTGACGCCCTCCTTGCCGAACAGGTGGAGCGGCGTCAACCGGTATTGCTGCTGCAGCGCGTGGACGGTCGGGAGGTCGTCCATGCCCTTCACGAGGGTCCGCCCGACCACCAGGACCCACGGGGTGGGGGCGGTCGCCGTGCGGCGCACACCCTGCGGGAGGTCGCCGGTCCAGTCCGGGCCGGTGAGGGCGAAATCACCGGCCTTCGATCCCGTCGCCCGCATGCCCACGTAGTCGTAGTTGTCGGAGGTGAAGGCGACGAGTTCGAAGGTGAAGTAGCGGTCGCCCATGTCCGGGTGCGAGAGAATGAGGGGTTCCTCGCGCAGGTCCACCCACGCCCAGGAGTACAGCGTGTCGTTGTTGGGGGACACACCCTCCCGGTCCGAGGCGTCCCAGAGCCTGCTCGCATGCCAGAAGTGGTTGACGGGTGCGTAGGGCGTCGTTTCCGTCTCGGGCTTCTGGGTCACCCAGCGGTGGCGGAGCGCGGCGTTGTAGATGTAGGGGAAGCCGTAGACGAAGGCCTGTTCCCCCAGGGTGTACGCGTACTCGCGGCGCCAGTCGTCCATCCGGCCGGTCAGCGTCGGCTTCACCGAGTGCCATGCCACAGGCAGGGCCCGCGTCATCTTCCTGGCGCGGTCGATGGTCTGCCCCGGGTGACGTACGGCAGCCGCGGTGGCCTTTCCGGTGGCGGCCGCCGCCTGACCGATGCCGGTTGCCGCCCCGGTGAGATCGTGCCGCAGGCGTTGTATGGGACGGGTGCCGGTAGCCGAGGATGCCATGACCGCACTCCTCTCATGTGACTGGACAGCACGGCTTGTGGCCACCACGCGAGCGGAGGAAGCCAGGACCTTCGACGACGCGCCCCGGCTCTCCCGGTGTACGCCAAAGGGCGGCGTTCTGCGCCATGCTCCCTGGGTTACCGGGCCGAGTGCTCCAACGTACCTACTCCTTCGAGTAGATCACCGTGTCCGCGCCCCGGCAACCGGGCCCGGCAGGTCATGGCGCACGGTCACCTGGTCCCTCGTTCGAGGGCGGCGAGGAGCGGGATCGTCTCGCCGTCAGAACCGCACCATCTCTCGCGTCGCCGGTCGGAGTTCATGCCCACCCAACCCAACCCAAACCAAACAATCGCGCTCGGAAAGCGGATTCTGAGGGCATCGAGGACGGGGCCGAAGCGAGCGTCGGGCAGGCACTGGAGGGGAGGCCGCACGGCGGCATCGGTCCGTGAGCGGCCGGGCGCGCACGATCACGGCGTAGAGCGCTGTATGCCCCAGCGCCGTCCGTTTGAGCGGGTGATGCCGTCCATCAGCAGGTCAAGCAGCCGCTCGGCCTGCTTGCGCTGATGGCTGGCCCCGGCTGCGAGGGTGACGCCCGCCAGAGCCGTAAGGATGTCGCGGCGGGTACGTCCTGCCGGATCACCTCCTGGGCGACGCCGGCGAGGCGGAACTATTCGACCGCATCGGTCAGCCTCGCATCCGAGGCCTCCTTCGCCCACCTGTGCGCCGCCGCGCCAATGCCAGCCTCTTCCGGGCGTACCGACCGCCACTGGCTCAACCGTGGCGGAGACCGCCAGGCCAACCGCGCGCTGCACACAATCGTGCTGGTCCGCATGCGTCACGACCCGCGCACCTACGTCGCCCGGCGCACCCTCGAAGGACTCAAGACGAAGGACATCTTCAGGTGCCTCATTGGGGAAGTATCGATGCTCATGGGCCGCCGCCCGACCAGCCCTCACCTGCGCCGGGCCCGCACCTTCGACGAAGGCGGCCGTGGGCTCTTCATGGTCGCCCAGCTCACTCGCCGCTGGGGCACCCGCTACTCCATGACCGGCAAGACGATCTGGGCGGAACAGCAGCTTGACGAACTGATCCCATGACGCGGTCGTCGAGGTGCGAAGTCGCCGAAGGTACATCGCGGACCTGCCGGAGTACCGAGACGGCTTGGCGGCAGCGCGTCGCCCCTAGTTCCGTGCCCTGGCGGATCGCCCGCTTGGCGTCGAGTTCTGCGGCGAGGTCCGCGCCACCGGTGAGGTGGGCCGACAGCCCGTCCTCGCGCAGTTCCTCGTAGAGGCTTCGGTTGGGTTCCTGGCCCGTGCACAGGACGACCGTGTCGACCGGGATCACTCGCTCCTCGCCGTCGACCGTGACGTGCAGACCCTCATCGTCGATGCGCCGGTACGTCACTCCCGCGACCATGGTGACCCCGCGATGCTTCAGCTCGGCCCGGTGGATCCACCCCGTGGTCGCGCCCAGACCGGCGCCGACCTTGCTGGTCTTGCGCTGGAGGAGGTGAACGGTACGCGGCACCGTGGGCCGCTCAGGGCGGCACAGTCCGCCACGCGTGCGGTACTCGACGTCGACGCCCCAGCGCCGGAAGTAGACGTCCGGACGGCGGCTGGCCTCGTCGCCCGGGTCGGTCAGGTAGAGCGCGGTGTCGAACCCGATACCGCCCGCCCCGAGGATCGCCACCCGCTCGCCCACCGGCACCCGGTCGCGCAGCACGTCCAGGTAGCTGACGACATTCGGGCGATCCCGGCCCGGGATGTCGGGAATGCGGGGGGTGACGCCCGTCGCGACGACGACCTCGTCATAGGCGCCCTCTGCCAGCATCTCAGCGGTGATCTTCGTGCCGAGGCGGACGTGTTCTGGTCCACCCGCGGCAGCGATCCCGATCAGTGGCCGGTCGGTGTCTGGGACTCCGGCGGTCTCGACGGCGAGGCGTTCATCGAGTTCGACTGCGGCATGGCCCAGTTGCTGCTTCGGATCTTCAGTGAAGAACAGCCGTATCCCTTCAACGAGGGATTCCTGAGCGGGCTCACCCGTCCAAGGTTCGTGCATCGCAGGGAAGAGGCCCGCCTGCGTGCGCTCGGCATCAGCCCTTGGCCAGACGCCTGAACCTGACCCGCATCCAGGCACAGCCTCTTGTCCTGGACGCGGCCGCACGGCTCGCGTCCGGCGCTGTTTCACCGGCCGACTCCCAGACAATCTCGCGTGCTCCCGCCGCCGCGACATTGGTGACCCGAAGCTCAACAGCGGGCCGGCCGACCCAGCCGCACATCACTGGACAGCTACTCGGCCGGATCCTCGGTGGCGTGACGCACTGCCGCCTTCACCGACTGTTCCAGGTCGTAGCGGTTCTCCCTGATCTCGTCGGCATGCGCCGGGTTTCGCGGGTGGGCTACCGGCCGGGGGCGTCAGCCGAAGAGGAGGTCGACGTCCTTCTCGATGCAGAGATGCAGGACGACCACCAACTGGCGGGCGTCGTCTATGTGGCGTTGGAGAAGTGGCTCGGTGTTTTCGCCTTGAGGCTGGTCGACGATCTTCCGCAGGCGGGGCAGGATCGCGGCACACTGGGCCGACGTGAGGTCGGGGCCGTCATCATCGGGATGATTGAGGAGTGGTGCCAGGGTGGTGGAGACGTCGTTCCACTGGCGCTGTCCGCCGAAGCCGTGCATCTCGTCCAGTGCGAACCCCTCGGCCTGTGCCAGCCACCGCCGGAACAGACCGAAGCCGGTGTAGGACCAGGAGACATCCGGGCTGCCGGTGTCATCGTCTCCTGGGAACAGAACGAGTCCCACGTGTCCTCCTCGCTGACCGAGCACACAGGATCGACTTCAGGAAAGGGCGACAGCAACTGAAATGATCCCGCCGTGGCTGGTGTGATCACGGCGTCGGATTCGGGATAGCCCCGCTCACCGGGCTGAGCCCGCGGCGCCTGGTCACCGGAGTGGCTCACAAGCGTCAAACAGGACGCGTCAGTACTGAGGGGGCCCGGCCCCACGGGACCGGCAGGGTTCAGGAAGGACCCCAACCTCGTCCCCGGTCGCATCACCAAGCAC
Source organism: Streptomyces sp. NPDC025793 (assembly GCF_055558375.1). Lineage (NCBI taxonomy): Bacteria > Bacillati > Actinomycetota > Actinomycetes > Kitasatosporales > Streptomycetaceae > Streptomyces > Streptomyces sp. NPDC025793. Next base: position 24,043 of record NZ_JBVHMR010000069.1, read on the forward strand.
AAGAATGGGATGCAGACCGTCGAAGTATCCAGCGACAACCTGGTGGCTACCCTGGGCAACCTCTCAGGGCCAACCGGCTCGTTGGCTGCGCAGGTGTCGCCCGCAGCTTCCACTATGTGGCTCTGTGCGATCAGCGTCTGGCAGTGCCCCGGTCGGCGGCCTGGACGGCCCAGCCGACGACCTGCTCGGCCTTGGCACGGCCTTCTACTTGGCGGCCAGGCTGCTCACCCATGCCCGGTGCCCGTTTAAGGCCAATGCCGTTGACTTAGGGGTCTGGTGGGGGTGCGATGGCAGGTATGACCTGCAGCGTTTCGACTGGCCAACAGGTGGGCTTGGGCGGTCGCGGGCGGTCGGGGTTCCAGGACAGGAAGCGGGACATCTTCCGTTTGGCCTGGCGGATCACGGTGCGCAGACGGCGGGGCGGTTTGATCTCCTCATGGAGTTCACGCTCCGTCGTGGAGGGCTGGTAAGGGGGAAAAATCCCTGCGTGGTGAGGTGATGCTGCGGCGTGCTGCCCGCAGAGCGGCGGCGAACGACAGCCGGTCGGGATCGAGAGGCTCGCTG
>NZ_JBVHMR010000070.1:0-22691 GCF_055558375.1 Streptomyces sp. NPDC025793
CTACTCCCAGACGGCGGCGTACGGCCACTTCGGCCGGGAGCTGCCCGACTTCACCTGGGAGCGCACCGACCGCGTGGACGCCCTGCGCAAGGCCGCGGAGATGTAGCTCCGTCCCCTTCGCGCTGGGGAAGCGGGTCCCGGTCCCGGCCGGGGAAGTCGGGACCGGGACCCGCGTTCATGGGCTGCCCAGCCGGTCGGCGGCGCTGTGCAGACGTGCGGCCCACCGTGGCTCGGCCAGCGCGTGCGCGGCCTCGCGGGGAACGCTCAGGCGGACGTCGCGGCTGTGGTCGTCGTCCGGCGTGGGTGTGACCAGTACGGTCCAGGGAATGGGGTTTGCCGGGAACTCGAACCAGAACGGCCCGCCGGCGCCGAACTCCAGCGCGTACACGGGCAGTCGGCTGGCGTTGTTCAGCGCGACCGTCCCCTCGAACGCGTCCAGCGCCATCCGGCTGAGGACCCGCGCGGAGCGCCCGGCGCGCCGCTGGGCCGCCAGGTAGGCCGCCTCCTGACGTACCCGTTCGGGTGTGACGCGGTCCAGGGCGGCGCGTACCGCGCCGACGGCATGGGCGAGGGGCTCCTCGCGCAGCTCGCGGGCCCGGAGCACGGCCGTGGTGTTGGATACCGCGTTGCCCCAATAGCCGTCCGGGAGGCGGTCCTTGAGGGCGGCCCGCAGGCCGACGACGACGCCCAGGCGCTCCTCGGCGTCGGGTGCGCGGTCGCGCAGCGCACCGAGCACCCGCCACACGTGTGCCCCGAGCGCGTCGCCGCTGGAGGCGGGGGGCCGGTCGTGGTCCTGTCCGGCGCGTGCGGTCTCGCGCAGGGCGAGGACCTCCGCGGCGGTGAAGCGGACGGTGATGGTGCGCATCGTGTGCGCGCGGGCGTTGACCTTCCAGAGGAACCCTAATTTCCGCCGTCCGGTGACGACCTCGTACTGCGGGTCGTCCGGCTCGGGTCGCGCGTCGTCGGCCAGGCCGTCCAGGAGCGCACGGTCGTACGGAGAGGCGGGGAAGTCCTGCCCCGCGTGCGTGCGGGACCAGTGGTGCAGGAAGTCGAGGAAACCGCCGCCGTCGACAATGCTGTGGTTGATGCTGACGCCGAGCGCGGAGCCGCCGCCGCGCATGTGCGTGACCTTGACGGTGAGCAGCGGGGTGTCGTGGCCGACGACGCGGAAGGCGTTCACGGAGTGGATGTAGCGGCGCAGGTCCCCTCTGGCGGACCGGTCGGGCCCGTAGTCCGGCATGGCGCTGTCGCGGTGGGCGACGGCGAGGACGGCGCCCGCGTCGTTGCACACCACGCTGAGTCCGCCGTCGTCGTCGCGTACGAGGCGCCCGGTGAGCAGCGGATAGTGCGCCAGGGTGCGGCGCAGCGAGTCGGCCAGGGCGTCGGCGTCCAGGGTCTGCCGGTAGAAGAAGGCGCGCGGTGTGGCGAAGGTGCCGTTCATCAGGTCGTGGACGCCGAGCCGGACGCGCTCACCGGACGTACCTCCTCCGCGCAGGACGACGGTGCGCTCGGGTTTGCCCGGCGGGCGGCCGTACTTCATCGCTTGCGGCTCCAGGGATGGACGAAAGCCCCACGAGGGCCCGGTACTTCACAGTGCCTGATGCCGGACGATGAAATCCCCAGACGCGCGGGCTTTTGGTGGTTCCCTAGAATCGTCCGGTGTGCCTGGCCCGTGGGCGGGCGCGCGTGCTGGTCTGGAGTTCCCCCGATCGAATGCGATACGGGTGTGGGGACCCGCTTCGACTGCGAGCCGGCCGTACGTATCGTCCCCACCGGTACACAACAGGAGGCCATCAGCCGTGGGGAACGACAAGACCGAGATCCTCGACCTGGTGCGGGAGTACCACCGTTCCACCGCCTCGTCGGGGTTCGTGCCGGGCAGCACGCCGGTGCTGGCGTCCGGAGCGGTGCTCACCGAGGACGACCGGGTGGCACTGGTGGAGGCGGCGCTCGACATGCGGATCGCCGCCGGCGTCAGTTCACGCAAGCTGGAACGATCGCTGGCCAAGTACTTCGGTCTGCGCAAGGCGCATCTGACCAACTCCGGTTCGTCGGCCAATCTGCTGGCGCTGAGCAGCCTGACCTCGCCGCAGCTCGGCGAGGACCGGCTGAAGCCGGGCGACGAGGTGATCACGGTTGCCGCCGGGTTCCCCACGACGGTCAACCCGATCCTGCAGAACGGCCTGGTGCCGGTCTTCGTCGACGTCGAACTGGGCACCTACAACGCATCGTTGGAGCGGGTGGAGCAGGCGATCGGCCCGCGCACCCGGGCGATCATGATGGCGCACGCGCTGGGCAATCCCTTCCAGGTCCGCGAGATCGCCCAACTCGCCCAGGACCGCGACCTGTTCCTCATCGAGGACAACTGCGACGCCCTGGGCAGCACCTACGAGGGGCAGCTGACCGGAACCTTCGGTGACCTGGCGACCGAGAGTTTCTACCCGGCCCACCACATCACCATGGGCGAGGGCGGCTGTGTGCTGACGGACAACCTGATCCTGGCCCGGGTCGTGGAGTCGATGCGCGACTGGGGCCGCGACTGCTGGTGCGAGCCGGGTGAGGACAACCGCTGTTTCAAGCGGTTCGAGCAGCAGATGGGGTCGCTGCCGGAGGGCTACGACCACAAGTACATCTTCTCCCACGTGGGCTACAACCTGAAGTCGACGGACGTCTCCGCGGCGCTCGGACTCCAGCAGCTCAGCCGTATCGACGAGTTCGGCAAGGCGCGTCGCCACAACTGGGCCCGGCTGCGGGAGGGCCTGGACGGGCTGCCGCACCTGCTGCTCCCGGAGGCGACCCCGGGCAGCGACCCGAGCTGGTTCGGCTTCGCCATCACCGTGCAGCCGGGCGCGCCCTTCGAGCCCGCCGCCCTCATCGACCATCTGGAGTCCAGCAAGGTCGCCACGCGCCGCTTCTTCGCGGGCAACCTGACCCGCCATCCGGCCTACGAGGGGCGGGAGTTCCGGGTCAGCGGCCCCCTCACCAACAGCGACATCACGACCGAGCGGACGTTCTGGATCGGTGTCTATCCGGGGCTGACCGACGAGATGATCGACTACAGCATCGACACGGTCATGGAGTACGTGACCCTGCCGCACTGAGTCTCGCGCGACACCGACGGGGTGGGTCCCGGCACCGGACGGTGCCGGGACCCACCCCGTCGTGCGTGTGGGCGGACGCTCAGCCGGCCGCCGGGGTCGCCGGGTCCTGGGTGGCCCAGGTCTCCAGCAGGTCGGCGGCGCGGGGGGCGCCGCCCGCCGTGCGGATGGCGTCGCGCAGGGCGGCGAGGGCCGCCGGTCCGTCGAGGTCGGCGAGCAGTTCCGCCACCGTGGCGGCGAGTCGCTCTACGGTCAGTCCGGTCCGGTCCAGGGCGCGTCCGACCCCGCACTCTTCCAACCGCCGTGCGCTGAGCACCAGTTCGTGGGCGGTCGGCAGGGCCACCACGGGGGTGCCGTAGGACAGGGACTCCATCAGGCTGCCCATGCCGGCGTGACAGACGAACACGTCGGCGTGCGGCAGCACGGCGGGGTGCGGCAGCCAGGGGTGCGCTTCGACGTGTGCCGGCAGCGGGCCGAGCAGCGCGGGGTCGCTGCCCCGGCCGAGCGTCATGACGACGTGCCAGTCGGCCGGCGGGAAGGCCTCGGCGCACAGGCGGAAGAAGTCGCCGCGGTCCCCCGCCTCGGTGCCCAGGGAGACCAGGGCGACCCGGCGCCCGTCGCCGGGCGGCGACCAGAGGCCGGGTCCGGGCTCGCCGAACGTGGGACCCACGAAGACGAACCGGTCGTCGAAGCTGTCGCCCTCGATCTGGAAGGCGCGCGGCAGGAAGACCAGGTTACGGGTGTCCCACTCGGCGCCGTAGCGGCCCATCTCGTCCAGTCCGATGCCGTGTTCGCCCATGAAGCCGATGAGCACCCGGGCGCCCTCGGCCATCAGCGGGTGCCCGGGGTCCCACATCTGGGCGCGCAGCGAGAACTTCTCGTTGGCGGCGTGGCTCGGGCAGACCTGCACCGGTACGGCCCCCAGGACGCGCGCGAGCACGCGGCCGGCGGCGACCGTCTCGAAGTCGTAGAGCACGACGTCGGGCGGGTCGCCGGCCAGGGCCTCCAGGGCGGCGGGGTAGACGGTGCGCACGGTGTCGAGGAGGAGGTCGAAGCCGTCGCGGGCGAGCCGGTCCGGGTTCGGGTCGGCGGCCCGGTAGAAGTCGCCGCGCGCGGAGGTGTAGGTGACGGCGCGGGCGCCGCAGTCCGCCACGACCGGTGCGAAGCGTTCGTCGACGACGTAGGTGACACGGTGGCCGCGGGCGCGCAGTTCGCGGGCCACTCCCAGCGTGGGGGCGATGTGGCCGTAGTCGGCGAACAGGAGCAGGGCGTAGTGGCGCGGGGGTGTGGGCGTGCCGGGCGGCATCGGCTCTCCGAAAGGTGTCTGACGGCCCGGGGAGGGCCGCGGCGGTGGATCAGCGGGCGTCCGCCCTCAGCGCCTCGTAGTGCGCCAGGCAGTCCTCGTAGCGGGCCAGGAGTCCGGTGTCCCGGGCCTCGGCGACGGAGATCGCCTTCAGGTCCTTCTCGGACATCAGCGGCGCCTCCGACAGGCTCCAGGGCAGGGCGAGATCGGGGTCGAAGGGGTCGATGTCCACCTGGGTGCCGGGCACGAACTCGGTGGAGCACAGGTAGGACACACAGGTGTCGTCGGTGAGGGCGAGGAAGCCGTGCACCAGGCCCTCGGCGACGAACAGCGTCTCGCCCGTCTCGGCGGACAGCCAGTTCGCCTCGTGCACTCCCCACGTGGGGGAGCCGACCCGCAGGTCCACGACGATGTCGAGGACGGCGCCGCGCACCACGCACACCACCTTGGCCTGCCCCGGCGGCAGCAGTGTGCCGTGCAGCCCGCGCAGGGTGCTGCGGCGCGACACCGAGTAGTTCACCTGCGCCACGGGCACGGGGCGGCCGATCTCCGCGGCCAGCCTGTCGTGCCGGAACGACTCGTAGAAACTGCCGCGCTCGTCACGGATCTGGTGCGGCGTGATGTGGTACGCGTCCGGCACAGCCATCTCTCGAACCTTCATGGTGGCCACACCGTAGGGCGTGGGGATCGAGGACCGATCGAGAGCCGTCGGTGGACGGTTCCGGTCGATGCAGGTCGATGACGATCGTTGACGGTCGATGGAGGTCCATGAAGGTCGATGGAGTCTGGAGCGATCCTCGATCGACGGCTGCTTCAGTGGTGTCGTCAGACCCGCGATCGGGCGGGGCAGCGACGGTGAACGGGTGCGCGGTGCGCGGATCCGGGAGGAGAGACGGCATGCCGGAGGTCGGTGCGCTGGGACGGCCGCGCGAGGCGGACAGGGGGTCCGGCCGCGTGCTGGTTCTCGGGGCGACCGGATTCGTCGGCCGTCATGTGGGAGCCGCCCTGGAACAGGCCGGCTACGAGGTCCTCGCCGTCGCCCGTCACCCCCGCAAGACTCCGGCGTCCTGGCACTTCCACCCCATGGACCTGGTCGACGCCGAGCCGCGGGCGATGGTCGAACTGATCGACGAGGCAAGCCCGGTGGGTGTGGTGAACGCCGCGGGAGAGGTGTGGTCGCCCACGGCCGACCGGATGCGCCGCAGCAACCAACTGCTCGTGGATCGGCTGCTCACGGCGCTGGCCGCCGCCGGCCCGCGGCCGCGACTGGTGCAGCTGGGGTCGGTGCACGAGTACAGCCCGCAGCCCCGGGAGGTGTGGCTCACGGAGTCCTCCCCGGAGGAGCCGGCCACCGACTACGGGCGGACGAAGCTGCACGGCACGCGGGCGGTGCTGCGGGCCGCCGGGACCGGTACGGCGGACGCGGTGGTGCTGCGGCTGTCGAACGTGATCGGCGCCGGCACCCCTCGGGGGAGCCTGCTCGGCCAGGTGGCCGCGCAGCTGCTGGAGGGGGCCGCCGAGGGGCGGACGGCCGAGGTGCGGGTGTCGCCGCTGCGCAGCAGCCGTGACTTCGTCGACGCACAGGACGTGTCACGGGCCGTCGTCGCGGCGCTGCGTTCCCCGGACGCCGGCGGTCGCGTGGTCAACATCGCGAGCGGTGTCTCGCAGCCGGTGCGGGACATGGTGGACCTGCTGATGTCGATCAGCGGCCGTCCCGCCCGGCTCGTGGAGCGTCCGGTCGCGCAGTCGCGTGGGCTGACGGACACCGACTGGATGGCCGTGGACGTGTCGGCGGCGCGCACGCTTCTCGGCTGGCGGCCGCTGCGCACGCCCCGCGACATGGTGCGGGATCTGTGGCAGGCCGTGGCCGAGCAGCAGGACGGCCCCGCCGCCGACGGGTGAGCGTGCGGCCCGCCGCCGTGGGCGGCACGTCAGCCGGGCAGGAGGTCCAGGTCGGCCGTGCTGACACGGTCGGTCAGCACGTGCTGGCGCAGCCGCTGCAACCCCGGTGAGGGGTCCAGGCCCAGTTCGTCGCGGAGTTGGGCGCGCAGCCGCCGGTAGACCTCCAGCGCCTCGCCGCGCCGGCCGCACCGCTCCAGGGTGATGATGAGAGCGCCCTGGAACCACTCGTGCAGCGGCCGTGCGCAGGCCAGCTCCTTCAACTCGCCGACGAGTTCACGGTGCCGGTCCAGGCGCAGGCCGGCGATCACCCGCAACTCCTCGGCCTGAAGGTGGAGTTCCTTCAGGCGCAGGGCGTGCCCGTGCACGGCCGGGCCGGGAGTGACGTCGGCGAACGGCGGTCCGTCCCACAGCCCGAGGGCCCGGTCGAGCAGCGCCTCGGCGCCGGCCGGGTCACCGGCGGCGAGTGTCGTGCGGGCCAGGCCGGTGAGGTGGGCGAACTCCTCCGCGTCGCATTCGCCCGGCCCGACCTGCAGCAGGTAGCCGTGGGCGTGCGTGACGAGCGGGCCGGGCTCGCCGGGGCCGGGGTCCTCGCCACCGTGCAGCGCCTTGCGCAGCTGGTACGCGTACGTCTGCACGGTGGCGGTGGCACTGCGCGGCGGGTCCTCCGCCCACAACTCGGTCGTCAGCGCGCGCAGCGAGACGACCGAGTTGCGGCGGGCGAGCAGCAGGGCCAGCACCTGGCGGACCTTCGGTGCCGTGGGGGTGACGTCACGGCCGTCGGCGAAGACCCGCAGCGCGCCGAGAGTGTGCCAGGTCAGCACGGTGCGGTTCCCGTCCCCGTACCGGGCCGGGTGGTCCGGCTCCACACCTCGGGGTTGTCCCGGTACCAGGCGACCGTCTCGGCGAGGCCCTCCGTGAAGTCGACGTGCGGCTTGTAGCCGAGCTCGACATGGGCCTTGCGCCAGTCCACGGAATAGCGGCGGTCGTGGCCCTTGCGGTCGGTGACGTACTCAACGCTGTCCCAGTCGGCACCGCAGGCCTCCAGGAGGAGTTCGGTCAGACCGCGGTTGTCCAGTTCGGTGCCGCCGCCGATGTTGTAGACCTCACCGGCGCGGCCCCGGGTGCGGACCAGTTCGACGGCGCGGATGTGGTCGTCGACGTGCAGCCAGTCGCGCACGTTCAGGCCGTCGCCGTACAGGGGGACCTTCTGGCCCGCGAGCAGGCGGGTGACGAACAGCGGGATGATCTTCTCGGGGTACTGGTGGTACCCGTAGTTGTTCGAGCAGCGGGTCACGCACACGTCCAGACCGTGGGAGCGGTGGTAGGACAGCGCGATCAGGTCGCTGGACGCCTTGGAGGCGGCGTACGGCGAGTTGGGCTGCAGCGGCTGCTCCTCGGAGCAGGAACCGGCCGGGATGGAGCCGTAGACCTCGTCCGTGGAGATGTGCACGAACCGGTCGATGCCCTGGTGCAGGGCGGCGTCCAGCAGGGTCTGGGTGCCCAGGACGTTGGAGCGTACGAACTCGGCGGCGCTGGCCAGGGATCGGTCCACGTGGGACTCGGCGGCGAAGTGCACCACCTGGTCGTGCTCGGCCATCAGGCCGTCGACCAGCTCGCGGTCGCAGATGTCGCCGACGACGAGCCGGTAGCGGTCGGAGTCCGCCACCGGGTCCAGGTTGGCCAGGTTGGCGGCGTAGGTGAAGGCGTCGAGCACGGTGACGGTGACGTCGTCGGGGCCGAGGGCCCCGAGCAGGGTCCGGACGTAGTGGGAGCCGATGAAACCGGCACCGCCGGTCACCAGGATGCGCGTCTGACTCATCGTGGGTGCGGCGCGTCACCGGGCGTGCCGAGCGGGCGCCGTCCTCCTTTCTGACGGTGTGTGCGGTCGCGCCGGGGTTCAGCGGGCCGCGACGAGACGTTCGAGTTCCGCGACGACGGCGTGCGGGGTGGGCATGGCGGCGGACTCGTCGCGCAGCCGGCGTGCGGCGGCGGCATGGGAGGGATCCTCCAGGAGTCGCCGGGTGAGGTCGGCGACCCGGTCGGGGTCGGCGTCGGTGTGGTGCAGGAAGAAGCCGGCGCCGGCGTCTTCGAGGGACCGTCCGCGCAGTTCCTGGTCCGCGACGAGGGTGGACACGGCGAGCTGCGGCACGGCGTTGACCAGGGCGGTGGAGAAGCTGCCCCAGCCGCCGTGGTGGACCACGGCGGAACACGTCGGCATCAGGGTGCTGAGCGCGACTCCGCTGACGGCCAGGACATTGGCGGGCAGGTTGTCCAACTGCTCGGCCTGCTCGGGCATGAGGGCGGCGACGATGTCGGCGTCCAGCCGCGACAGGGCGCGCAGCAGTTCGGCGACGTCGACGTAGTCGCCGCCGTAGGCCTCGGTGTTGGTGCGGCCCAGGGTGACGCAGACGCGGGGCCGCTTGGGCTCCTCGCGCAGCCACTGCCACCGCACCGCCGGGCCGTTGTAGGGCACGTACCGCATCGAGATCTGGTGCAGCTCGCTCGGCGGGCGCAGGCTCGGCGGCAGCGTGTCAAGGGTGAACTGCCCGTTCAGCAGCTCCTCGTCGCAGCGGACCCCGTAGGTGCTTGCGCGTTCGTCGATCCAGTCGGCGAGGGGGTCGGTGCGCTGGTCCTCCGGCACGTCCTGGGCGAGTTCGACGAACGTGGCGCGGGCCTGGCCGTAGACGTCGGCGGACCACAGCAGGCGCGCGTGGGCGGCGCCGCAGGCGCGTGCGGCGATGCCGCCCGCGTAGGCGATCGGGTCGCGTACGACGAGGTCGGGCTGCCAGTCCCGGGCGAGTGCGACGAGGTCGTCGAGGATCGGGGCGTTGTAGCGGGCGAACCCGTGGGGAACGCTGATGGAGTACCGCTCGACCAGGCTCGCGTGGTCGACGTCGCCGTAGCCCAGGCGGCTCCAGTTGGCGACGTCGGCGTCCTGCGAGTCCCGGGCCACGGCCATGTCGCGATGGACGTCGTCGTGGTCGGTGCCGATCGGCGCGGCCACCAGTCCGGCGCCGGTGACGGCCTCGTTGAGCGACGGCGCGTTGGCCATCAGCACCTCGTGTCCGGCGGCCGTCAGGGCCCAGGCCAGCGGCACCATCGTGAAGACGTGTGACTTCTCCGGCAGGCCGGCGAACAGGACGCGCATGGATTCCTCTCCTCAGTCGGTTCCGTGGGGGTGGCCCGGGTCGGCGCTCAGGCCGCCGGTTCCCGGTCCTCCGTCACGGTGATGGCGCCCAGCGGGCAGGACTCGGACGCCTCGCGCACGGCGGGGGCCTGCGCGGCGCCGGGCCGGTCGACCAGCAGCAGGGCCAGTCCGTCGTCGCCCTGGTCGAAGACTTCGGGGGCGATGAGGGCGCACTGGCCGGCGCCGATGCACCTGTCGTGGTCGATAGCGATGTCCATGCGGGCCTCCTGTGCGCTCGCCGTGCCGGACCGATGAGTTGCCGCGGCTGGGTCCGGTCGTCAAACTCCCGCCGTCCGTCCGGAGGGCGGGCCTCGCGGCGTCAGGTGCGGGCTGTCGGCGTGTCGGGCCCTGGCCCTCGTACTGGCTGTACTTGGGCCGGGGTCCGGTGCGGCGACTGGGGGTGCCCCTCTGGGGGAGCGTGCATGGCGTCGCGGGGCAGGGGGAGTTTGACGACCGGGCCCAGCCCATCTTGCGGTGCCGGTGCGGGGATCGGCCGTGCGCGGCCCGCTGTCTGGGGTTTCCTCCAGAGATTCGGCCGGTGTGCGGGCCGCGGGAACCGGTGTGTGCGGGGCGGGGGTTGTGGGTGATCGCCGGTTCTCGGGTGAATCCCTAGACAGCGCGGCCCTCGCTGGCCCGGCGCGGCGCGGTCGTGTTGGGGTGGCCGGGCGACCGGGTGGCGGCGCCGGTGAACGGACGGTGCCCGCGGGACCGTCGTACGACATCTGCGAAAGGGGAATCCGGGTGGCGCAGCAAGGCACCTCGGACGTGCTCGACCCGACGCCCGGGGCCGACGTCCGGCTCGAACGCCCGCCGACCGTCGAGCCCGACGGCGGCGTCACGCTGCTGGCCTGGGCGGCGCGGATGCGCGAGGAGCAGCCGGTGTGGCGGGACGGCAACGGCAACGTGCACGTCTTCCGCCACGCCGACGTGCAGCGGATCCTCGCCGATCCGGCGACGTTCTCCTCGGACACGGTGGGCCGGCTGTCGGGCGGTGAGAAGCAGGCCCCGCGGGGCACGCTGCTGCTCCTGGACCCGCCGCTGCACGGCAAGATGCGCCGTCTGGTGAGCCGGGCGTTCACCCCGGGGCTGATCGCCGGCCTGGAGCCGTGGATCACCGAGCTGACCGGGCAGTTGCTGGACGCCGCCCCCGAGGACGCCTTCGACCTCGTGGACGGGCTGGCCAACCCGCTGCCGGTGACGGTCATCGCGCGCATGCTGGGCGTCCCCACCGAGGACCGCGACCGGTTCCAGGGCTGGGCGGACCAGTTGCTGTCGACCGATCCGGACGACCCCGAGAGCGTACGGCGGATGGAGGAGACCGCGGTCACCATCTCCACGTACCTCCAGGGCTTCATCGAGGCCCGGCGCGCGGAGCCGAGCGGTGATCTGCTGGGGACCCTGGTCGGCGCCGAACTCGACGGTGAGCGGCTGGACGACGAGGACATCGCGAGTTTCGCGACGCTGCTGCTGCTCGCCGGGCACATCACCACGTCGGTGCTCGTGGGCAACGCGCTGCTGTGCCTGGACCGCGATCCGCAGCTGCTGGAGCGGGTGCGCGCGGACCGTTCGCTGGTCCCGGCGGTCCTGGAGGAGACGCTGCGCCTGCGCCCGCCGTTCACCCGGATCGAGCGGGTCACGACGGCCGCCACCGTCGTCGCCGGCACGGACGTCGGCCCCGACACCCTCGTCCATCTGTGGCTGCTGTCGGCCAACCGGGACGAGGAGGTCTTCGAGGACGCGGACGCGTTCCGCCCGGAGCGCTCCAACGCCCGGCAGGCCGCGTTCGGACACGGCATCCACTACTGCATCGGGGCACCGCTGGCCCGGCTCGAAGGCCGGATCGCGCTCGACGCGCTGCTGGACCGGTACAGCGGCATCGCCGTCGACCCGGCGGCGCGGCTCAGCTGGCACGGCACGAACGTCTTCGGCGCCCGCCATCTGCCCCTGCGCGTGCGGCGCGCGTGAGGCCGTTTCGCCCCATGCCTCTCCCCCATCCCCTCAGCCTCGGCCCCTCTCGCGACGGAGCGACTCCATGAAGACCAGGCCCGGCCCGCCCGTGATTCCCTCGGAGCGGGGAAAGTGCCCGTTCGACCCGCCCATCGAGTACGCCCGGCTGCGCGCCGAGCAGCCGGTCAGCCCCGTCACCTTCCAGGTGGCGCCGAAGGACACGTCGGGCTGGCTGGTGACCCGTCATGACCTGGTCCGGCAGATCCTCGCCGACGACCGCTTCAGTCACCGCAACGAGTTGCTGGCGCACGTGGTCGCGCCGCCGTTCCCGATGACCGAGTACGCCCCGCAGCCCTCGCCGCCCGGGTCGTTCGCGAAGATGGACGCCCCTGAGCACACCAAGTACCGGCGGCTGCTGGCGGGCCACTTCACGCTGCGGCGCATCCAGCAGTACGAGCCGCAGCTGACGCGCATCGTGGGTGAGGCGCTGGAGGAGATGGCCGCCAAGGGCTCGCCCGCGGACCTGGTCACCGACTTCGCCGAGAAGGTCAGCCTGCGCTCGGTGTGCTCGCTGATGGATGTCTCGCCGGAGCTGATGGACGGCATCCAGGAGCACTTCTCGGCGCTGATGACGCTCACGTACACGCTGGAGGAGTTCATCCACCACGTGGAGTCGATGGACGGGCTCATCCGTCCGATGGTGCGCGAGCGGATGGCGGAGCAGGGCGAGGACTTCTTCGGCCGGCTGGCGTCGACCGGTGAGCTGACCGAGGACGAGCTGGTCAACCTCGCCGTCCTCACCCTGGGCGGCTCGCTCGACACCACGCCGAACATGCTGGCCCTGAGCACCTTCGCCCTGCTGGAGCACCCGGACCAGCTGGCCCTGCTGCGCGAGCGGCCGGAGCTGTACGAGGCCGGGGCGGTGGACGAGCTGCTGCGCTATCTGACGATCTCTCAGATGGGTTCCAGCCGCTGCGCGTTGGAGGACGTCGAGATCGGCGGCACCACGATCAAGGCGGGTCAGACGGTGGTGCTGTCGCTGCCCGCCGCCAACCGCGACCCCGAGGTCTTCACCGACCCCGACCGGCTCGACGTCACCCGTGTCCCCCGCAAGCACCTGGCGCTGGGCTTCGGCGCGCACCAGTGTCTGGGCCAGCATCTGGCACGGGCCAGCATGCGGATCGGGCTGCGCAGCCTGTTCGAGCGCTTCCCCTCGTTGCGGCTGGCGGCACCGGCCGGGGAGGTGCCGCTGCGCGACCGTGCGGTGCACTACGGCGTGGACCAGCTGCTCGTGGCCTGGGAGTGACGGTCATGGCACGAAGGGGCTCCGTGCGCCGTGGGGCGAAGAAGGACCTGCCCGCGTTCCGCACGACCGTCGACAGCCGGGTGGAGCGGGTGCACACCGTGCGCGCCGGGACGGCCGACGGCGCCCGGATCCGGCTGACCGGCTACGACCTGCTGACCGGACCGTGGTACACCCCGCTGACGTTCTTCTACCGCGACACCCTCGACGGCGCGGCCCTGCGCGACTCCCTGGCGCGCACGCTGCGTCGCTACCCGCTGCTCGCCGGGCGCCTCCAGCGGGCCGCGGACGGCGGACTGAGCGTGCTGTGCAACGACGCGGGCGTCCGGTTCACCGAGGCGTCCTGCCCCGACCCGATGCGCGACTACGGCCACGATCTGCGCGCCGCGCCGGTCATCGGGGAGCTGCTGCGCGAGGTGAGCGCCTTTCGCGTGGTGGACCGGGACACTCCGCTGCTGAAGATCCGGCTGACGCGGATGCGGGGCGGCGGATCGGTCCTCGGCGTGCTCATCAACCACAGCCTCGCGGACGGCGGCAGCACCGTCGCCTTCCTGGAGAGCTGGTCGCGCGAGCACCTCGGGCTGTCGTGGGAGGAACCCAGTCACGACCGTGGGGTGCTGGACGCGCTGGGCCGGCTGTCCGCGGACCCCGCCACGCGCGCAGGGCGGGCGTTCGTGGCCGTGGGCCGGGTGCGGCACCTGGCGACCACACTGCGCGTCGGTGTCAACAGACTCGCCACGATCACCACCCGGTTCGGCGCGGGCGAACTGGCCGCGCTCAAGGCCGAGGCCCAGCGGACCCTGCCCGACGCCGACGCGTGGGTGTCGACGAACGACGCGCTCACCGCGCACCTGTGGCAGGTGCTGGGCGAGCTGCGGGACCGGCCGGCCGACGCCGCGGAGTGGCTCGGGCTGATCGTCGGCGCGCAGAGCCGGCTGGGCGACGCGCTGCCGGCGTCGTACTGGGGCAACTGCGTCAGCAACAGCTGGACCTCGCTCACCGCCGCCCGGTTGCGCGAACTGCCGCTCGGGGCCGTGGCGTGGGACGTGCGGCGCTGTCTGGACAGCAACACCGAGGACAAGATCCGTGACGAGATCGCCTTCCTCGGCTCCTACCGGGGCAAGGGCGTGTCCCGGCACGTGATGTCGGTGCGGGCCCCCGACGTGTCGACGACGTCCCTGTCGGTCAACAACTGGTCGCAGTTCCCGCTGTACCGGATCGACCTGGGCGCGGGACGCCCCTTCTGGTACGAGTTCCCCGACCTGCCGGTGCCGACGGTGCACATCGCGCCCACGCCGCAGGAGGACGGGGGCCGGGACGTGTATCTGTGTCTGCCCGAGTCCGACGCCGCGCTCGCGCACACACCGCCGTGGCGGGAGCGGCTGCACGCCCGCGGCGCGGCGCCCGTCGGATCGTGACGCCCGCCGACCGGCCGGCCAAGGGGCGGGATCAGGGCGCGGCTGCGGGAAAACAGCGATCCCATACCTCTCGCGACCTGGTATAGGCCAAAATGGCCCATGGGGAGGGGTGTTGCCGGGCCGACGTGCCGGTCCGCGCGGTCGATTCCCCTGGGGGCGGAACAGGTCCCGGTTCGCCACCGGCGTTCCGGGAGAGAGGTACAGGGTGATGATCACTGCGCACGGGGACAGCTCCCGGGAACCGCAGCCGGGCGGACCGGAGCCGGTGGAGCGTGAGCGTGAACTGGCCCTCCTCGGCGAGCTCGCGCGACGCACCGCGGCCGGTGACCCGGGTCTCGTCATGCTCGAAGGCCCTGACGGCATCGGCAAGTCGACCCTGCTGTGTGCCCTGATCGCCCAGGCGCGGGCCCAGGGCCTGCGCGTGGTCCACACCCGCGCCGACCGGCAGGACCACCGGCGGCCGCTGAGCACCGCCCACGACCTGCTGGCCGGCCTCGACGTCGGCAGGATGCCACCGCTCTCCTGGCCCGAACCACCGGGCATCTGCGGCCCGGACGCGCCCGTGCCCGGGTCCGCCGACGTCGACGGTGCCGGCGTACCCTTCGACGTACTCGCCGAGCTGCACGAGATCGTCCGGTCGGCCGCGGCGAACGGCCCGTTGGCGATCGTCGTCGATGACGCGGAGGAGGCCGACGCCGCGTCGCTGCGCTTCCTCGCGCACGGCGCGCGCCGCATGGCGGGGCTGCCCGTACTGATAGCGCTGACCCGCCGCAGCGGCACACATGTACCGGCCCTCAACGAGGTGGCGGCCCTCCCCCTGTGCCGGGTGCTGCGGCCACGGCCGCTGACCGGTGCGGGGATCGGCCTGCTGGCGCGGCGGCTGCTCGGTACGGAGACCGACACGGCCTTCCACGAGTCCTGTCTCGCGGCCACGAACGGCAACCCGCTGATGGTGGCCCGGCTCCTGACGGCTCTGCGCGAGGAGGAACTCCCGCTCACCGCCGACCACTTCACGTCCGTGTCCGAACAGGACATCCCCGCGTTCCGGCTGCGCGCGGCGCGGCTGCTGCACCGGCACCCGGAGGCCACCGTTCGGGCGGCCCGCGCCCTGGCCGTGCTCGGGGACGAGGTCTCCCCGGAGACCGGCGCACGCCTGGCCCTGCTGGACAGCGCCGTCTTCGCCCGCTCCCTGCTGGCCCTCGTCTTCATCGGTCTGGTCACCTCCAACGCCGACGGCACCTGGTCCTTCGCCCACACCCTGTTGCGCAACACCGTCCTGGGCGAGATGTCCGAGGAGGAGCGCGACACCGCACACGGCCGGGCGGCCCGGCTGCTGCACGACGCCGGGGCCAGCCCCGCGGAGGTGGCCGAGCACCTGCGTCAGGCGCCGTCCACGACACACCAGCCCTGGGCCCGCACCGTGCTGCGGGAGGCCGCCCGTGAGGCCATGCTCCGCGCCTCCCCGATGCGCGCGACACAACTGCTGCGCCCCTGTGTGCCCGAGGGCACCGAGGAGGACTGCGAACCGAGCCTGCTCGTCGAACTCGGTGTGGCGGAGAGCCGGATCGATCCCGAGGCCAGTGTCCGCCACCTGAGCACGGCGCTGGACCGGGCGACCGAGCCGGAACTGCGGCTCCAGGCCCTCAGGTCGCTCGCCGAGGCACTCACCCGGCAGGGGCAGGTGGAACAGGCCGTCGGACTCCTGACCCGCTACCGCGCCGAGACGGCCGTCCCTCTCTCCGGCACGGCCGATCCCCAACTCGTGGAAGCCCGGCTGCTGATGGCGGCCACCGGCAACCGCGCCGCCTTCACCCAGCTGTTGGAGGCCGTCTCCTTCGACCTCTCCCTGCCCGGCGGCACTCCCGAGGAGCGCGCACTGCTCGCGGCCCGCGCCGCCATCTCGGTGACCCGCCTGGACCGGGTCGCCGAGGCGGTCGCCGCCGCCCGCACCGTCATCGGCCGCGGCACGGCGGCCAACGACGCCCCGCTCTTCCTCGCCACGGCCGCTTCCGTCCTGCTCTACGCCGACCTTCCGCACGAGGCCGAGTGCAGCTACCACCGGCTCCTCGAAGGCACCGACGCGCTGCTCGACCAGACCTATCCGAGCCTGCTGGCCCTCAGCGCGGAGGCGCACCAGCGGCTCGGCTCCCTCGACCCGGCGCTGCGCGCCACCGCCACCGCCCTCAAGGACGTCACCGTCTCGCGCGCCAGTCGGTACGAGGCGCTGCCGCTCGCCGTTCGGCTGCACGCCCTGCTCGACCGGGGTGACCTGGCTCAGGCCATCCTCCTGGAGAAGGAGATACCCGACCCCGTCCCGGACGACTCCTGGCAGTGGAACGAGGTGCTGTGCGCCCGCGGCCGGCTGCATCTGGACACGAAGGACCACGAGCGGGCGCTGGCGGTTCTCAAGGAGTGCGCGCGCCGGCAGGCGGAATGGCAGCGCATCAGTCCGGCCGTCTCGCCCTGGTGGTACTGGGCCGGGCACGCCCATCTCGCCCTGGGCGACCACGGCGCCGCCGCCGCGCTGGCCGAGGAGGCCGTCGCCGGTGCCCGGTCCGCGGGCCTGCCGTGTGCCCTGGGCTCAGCACTCGAACTGTGGGCGGCGGCGAGCGACGGCGAGCGGCCGCTCCTGCTGGAGGAGGCCGAGCAGGTGCTCATGGGCACCCGGGCCGCCCTGGTGCGCGCCCGCGTACGGGTCGCCCGGGGCAAGGCGCTCCAGCGGCTCGGATACACGAAGGACGCCCGCGCGGTGCTGCGGCAGGGCTGGGAGGAGGCCTACGACGTCGGGTCCCGGTCCCTCTACACCGTCGCCCACCGGGCCCTGCTCGCCACCGGAGCGCGGCCGCGCCGACCCGTTTCCCGGGGCTTGGGAGCGCTCACACAGAGCGAGTCCCAGGTGGCCCGCCTCGCGGCGTCCGGCCGGTCGAACGCGTGGATCGCCGAGTCCCTGTACGTGACACAGCGGACGGTCGAGGTTCATCTGACCTCGGTGTATCGCAAGCTCGGCCTGTCCGGGCGGCGACAGCTGCGGGACGTGCTCGCGTCGGAGGACATCACCAACTCCGAGCACGAGCAGTGACGATCCGCCCCAAGACGCTCCGAGCGCGATCGGTAATCATTACAGAATGCTGTCGGTTTCCGCTCCGCTTGACGCAGCCATTTGACCTTCATTCAGGAATCATTAAGCATTCCCCCCTCGATTCCATTCACCCGACACGCAGGGCGTCCACCGGCGTTCACGACCGCCGTCCCGCGTTGTCGCGGCCGCCCCTGACCTGGCCAGGGGCCCGACGGCCGAACACGGCGACGCCTTGTGCAATTCGGCGCACAAGCCCGACCTTATCGCGGACTTTCCGAGCCCCCTTGCTGGCGCACCCCTCGCTATGATCTGCTGATACTCAAGATGTCAAGCAGCCGTGAGTGAACCTTCGGGACTTCTTCTGTATGAGCGATGCCATGGACTCTCCACGCACTGTCCCTCGGAGGGGGCACCGGCCGATCCGCCGGTCCCGGACAGCACAGCGACCGCAGAGTTCCGCCGACCCGGTCGGCGCCCCGCGTACGAGGGAGTACGAACACGGTGTTACTAGAACGCGAGTCCGCCCTTGCGCAGGCCACCGCCGCGCTGCGCCGCGCCGAGGGCGGAGAGGGCTCGCTGGTCGTCGTCCGGGGTCCGCTGGGCGTGGGCCGGTCGACCTTCCTGGAGTCCTTGGCGACCCTCGGCCGTGACCACGGGTTCGTCCTTCTGCGGGCCCAGGCGTCCGCTGCCGAGGAGCCGTTCCAGTTCGGCGTGGTGGGGCAGTTGCTGGACTCGCTGCGCGGGGTCGTCCCGCCCGACGACCTGGCCCGCTGGCTGCGGCGGGCCGACGCCTCACTGCCCGGGGGCACGTCGCACACGGCCCCCGGGGACGGCACGCCCGCGGCGACCTCCGCGTGGTCCGCGCTCAGCCGGCAGCGGGCACCGCGCTGGCTGACGGTGCTGCTCGGCTGTATACAGGACGACCGCCCGGCGGTGCTCATGGTGGACGACCTGCAGTGGGCGGACACCGGATCCCTTCAGGCACTCGCCCTGTCGCTGGCCCGGCGCGCGCGTCGGCGGACCCTCTTCGTCTTCTCCGTGCTGCCCGGTGACGTACGCGGCACCCGGCAGCACGTCCGCGAGGTGCTCGCCCCCCAGGACTTCCGGGCCGACCCCGGGTGCGCCGACGGCCTGTTCCGGTCCGACGACACGGTGTCCGACCGGACGCTGGAACTGTCGCCGCTCGGCCTCAACAGCGTGCGCCTGCTGGTGGAGAAGTCCCTCGGCGGCGCGACGGACCCGGTGTTCGTGGACACCGTCGCGACGCGCTCCGGCGGCAACCCGCTGCTGTTGCGGACGGTGCTGGACGAGGCGCAGTACCTGAGACTGCGTCCGACGGCTACGGACGCCGTCGTCGTGGCGACCCTGCGCCCCGAGCGCGTACGCCAGCGTCTCGACGCGTTCCTGCGGTCACAGCCCGACCATGTGCGGCGGGTCGCCTACGCGCTCACCCTGCTCGGGCCCGCGGCGGACGAGCAGTTCGTGGCCCGGCTCGCCGAACTCGACGACGCGGGAAGGGACCAGGCCGTCGAAGTGCTGCGCCTCGCCGGTCTCGTGGACCGGCGCTCGTACCGGCTCACCTCGGGCACGATGCTGCGGGACCTGCTGGAAGAGAACATGCCCGCCCAGGAACGCACCGTCATGCGCGGGGTGACGGCCGAGCTGCTGCACCGCGCCGGCCACCCCGCCGAACTCGCCGCGGAACAGCTGATGGCGGTCATCACCCTGCGCGGCCCGAAGGCGGTGCAGATCCTGCGCACCGCCGCGGCCAGCGCGCAGCGCCGCGGCTCCCCCCGGGACGCGGCACGCTATCTGCGGCCCGCCCTCCTCGATTCGTCCCTCTCGGGGCACAACAGGGCGCACCTGCTCGTCGATCTCGCCACCTCGGAACGCAGCTTCGCGACCGCCGCCTCGCTCCGGCACGTCGTGGAGGCCGTACCGCTTCTCTCCACGGTGCGGGAGCGGGCCGACGCCATGCTGCTGCTGGGACCGCTGCAAATGGACCCGCCCGCCTTCCGCATCGATGTCATCCGGGCCTCCATCGCCGACGAGCTGCGCCGCTCGGACACCGGGGACACGACGGAACGCGAGCTGGGACTGCGCCTGGAGGCACGCGAGCACATCCTGTCGGCACAGGACCCCGCGCACATCCAGCGGGCGCTACGGCGCCTGCGCGACCTCGGCCCCTCCCCCCGGCCGGCCACCCCGGGCGAACGGGAGTTGGTCACGTCACTGATGCACATCGCGTTCGTCGCCGGCTCCGTGCCCGCGGAGCAACTGGCGAGCCTGTGCACCCGCGTCCTGGAGCAGGAGCGGCCCGTCCCCGACCACGTCCACAGCACCGTGCCGCTGGCCGTGAACATCCTCGCCGGCGCGGAGCACACCGAGGGCGCGGCCAACTGGCTGCGTGAGGCGCACCGGCTCGCCCAGCGCCGCGGCGGTGATGTGGAACAGGCCGTCATCCGCTGCGAACAGGCACTGGTCGCGCTCGCCGAGGGACACCGGACCTACGCCCGGGACAAGGTCGTCCAGGCCGACGCCCTCGCGGGCCCGGAGGCCAGCGGTCTGCCCACCGTCTGCGCGGCGGTCCTCGCGATCGTCGCGATGAACACCGACGAGCCCGAGCTCGCGGAACAACTCCTCACCCAGCACCGGCTGCACACCGAGAACCAGCACCTGGCCGCCCTACTGCACGTGGCGCGGGGCACTCTCGCGGCCCGGCGCGACGAGGCGCGTGCGGCGCTGGACCACTACCGCACCGCCGGCCGGCGCACCGAGCAGATCGGCTGGCTGAACCCGGTCGTCCTGCCGTGGTCGTCGTGCGCCGCCCTCATGCACCACCGCCTGGGCGAGCACGAAGAAGCGCTCGCCGCAGCACAGTTGGAGCTCGACAGATCCCGGGCCTGGGGGGCGCCCACGGCACTGGGGCGCGCCCTGATCGTCCTCGGCCGGGTCACCTCCGGACGCAAGGGCCCCGAGTTGCTCGAAGAGGCCGCGACGGTCCTGGAGAAGAGCGGCAACGCATACGAACTGTCCCGGGCCCTGTACGCGTTGGGAACTCATCGTGAAACCCACCGCAACCGGAGATCGGAGGCCCTCAAACGGGCACACGAACTCACAAACGAACATGACGCCCCCGCGTTGGCGAGGAAAATCGGCAGCAAACTGGCCGAGAGAACTGGGGAACCCGAAGCCCGCGGCAACAGACTGACCCCCTCGGAACGCAAAGTCGCACGTCTCGCGGCGGCAGGACTCAGTAACTCGGACATCGCAAGTCAACTCGGCACATCATCGCGGATGGTGGAGAAACATCTTACGAACTCCTATCGGAAACTTGGTATCCCCGGGCGCCCCGGGCTGGCCAAAGCCCTCATGGGGGACGACACCGAGCAGTGAGCCCCAACTCCGGGCGCCAGGAGGGCGCCAACCGGTCAGTAACCGGGCACTGTCCGCACAGAAACGGTCACACCCTCGCTCCGACGTTCTATCCCGCGCACCACCGGCGACGGCGTCGACCACGACACACACCCGACCACTCAACGAAATCGGCTGGTCACACAGCGAGACACTTGGCCGTTCAGGGGGCTGCCACTCGGCTGCCCTCAGTGCCGCGGGCCCGCACGACCGCACCACCGAACCACCGAACCACAGTGTTTTGGAGCCACGCAAAAGTTTGCTTGACCCGTCTGTAGGCATATTCCTAGGCTCGATCACAGTTGATCAGATGCGCACAGAGACGGGGGACCGGCCGATCTCGGAACCGGAAGCAGCAGCATCGCGTCCGATCAATATGCCTACGGGCAACAGATTCCCCACATCTGAATGCAGAAAGACGGTGCGTCGCAGTGACCACGCGAATAACAGGCCCCTGGCACAACAGGGACAGGGCGGCGGCCCCGCGCACTCCTTCGGAGTTTCACCGAACTCAGCCGGATCACCGACACCGCACGGAGAGCAGCCGTCGCTTCTACACGGCACACATCGACACCGACATGCACATCGTGGCGGCGGAGCATGATTTCTCCCGCCAGTTCGGAAGAACGTCCGCCGACATCTGCGGACGGAGTCTCTACGATCTTCTGCACCCCAGCTCGCCTTCCGTTCTCAACCGGCACTTCAACCGGTTGTCGGAAGGGCGCTGCAACCGCTTCGCCGAGCGCATGGTCGGCCTGGGCGACGAGGGGCGGGCCTTTTCCGGAGAACTGACGGGCATCGCCGTACAGAACACCACCGGGCTGCTGGCCGGGATCGTCGTACAGGTCAGGCCGGACGCCCAGGCACCCGACACGGACTCCGAGGAGGGAGTCCTCAACCCCGGTGAGCGGCTTCTCAGCAAGCTCGACGCACAGGTCCTGGAGGGCGTCGCCAGCGGCGCCTCCACGGTCCAGCTCGCCGCTCGTCTCTACCTCAGCCGGCAGGGCGTCGAATACCATGTCGGTCTCATGTTGCGGAAGTTAAAGGCACCGAACCGCGCCGCCCTCGTGGCGCGTGCCCACTCCATGGGCATGCTGACCGTCGGCCAGTGGCCCCCGCGGGTCCTGCCGGACTTCATCAAGTAGCGACACTTTCGCCACCGGCCTGACGCCTGGCGCACCAGTCACGCTGTGCGTCGATCCGGGCCACCCCCAACAGCTGTGTCGGCGGCCGCACCGTCTCTCGAACGGTGCGGCCGCCGACGCATGTGCGGCGCCAACGCACCGACGGAGCAGGGACGTTACCGAAGACCGGAACGGCGCCCGGTCTTCGGCGGCACTTCCCCGCGGCTACTGCTCCAGCTCGCGGCTGATGAGGTCGAACAACTCCTCGTCGCTCGCGCCGTCCAACTGCTCGCCGAGAGACGGGCCGTCCCCGTCGGGCCCGGCGCCGAAGAGCTCGATCTCGCTCAGGAGCGTCCTGAGCCGGGCGCCGAGGAGCGCGCGGGCGTCGTCGTCCGGATCCGCCTTCATGATGCGGGCGATACCCGTCTCCAGGTCCGCCAGCATGGTCGCCACGGTTTCGTTCTCCCCGGACAGTTCGGCGTCCAGATGCTGCGCCAGGGCGGTCGGCGTGGGGTGGTCGAACACCAGGGTCGCGGGCAGCGCCAGACCCGTGTCCTCGATCAACGCATTGCGCAGCTCCACCGCGGTCAGCGAGTCGAACCCCATGTCGCGGAAGGCCCGTTCGGCGGCGACCGCGGTCGTGTCGCCGTGCCCCAGCGCCTTGCCCGCGGCACGCCGTACGTGGTCCAGGAGAGCATCGGCGCGACCCTGAGGCGACAGTGCGGCGACGCGCTCGACCAGGGCGGGCCGCCCTGCGCCGGCAGCAGAGGAGTCGAACGGCGCGTCAGGCACCGTCATGGCGGCGGCCGCCTGGGGGAGACCGGCGAGCAGGGGGCTGGGACGACGACTCGTGAACGCCGGAACGAAACGCCCCCACTCCACATCAGCCACCACCACCGAACCACCCCCACCCTCC
>NZ_JBVHMR010000071.1:0-22300 GCF_055558375.1 Streptomyces sp. NPDC025793
ACAACCACCCCGACCCACCCCCAAATTCCCACCACAAACACAGAACACCAGGACGCAACAACCCAGCTACAGCAGAACTACCGCTCCGTCACACCCAGGCCGGAAGACAGAACCCGAAACCCGAAGGAGGGATGCAGAGGCCAAGGCCCAACCCTGGAAGGGCGAGACGGCATGTGAGAGGGCCCGAGGACCGGGCGGACGTGCCCGAGGACCGGGCGGACGTGCCAGCCCTCCCCCACCCCTTCTGCGGGCCGACAGGCCCCACGCAGCCCCACGCCCAGCCAGCGCGGCGGCCCCGCCGACGCGCAACAGACCCACAGGCTGCCCCGCCCCGAGGCCGCCACCGCCACCCGCCCTCATTCCTCACCTACCTTCAAAAAGCGCGGGTCAAGTGGCAGCAGAGGGGATGTCAGACCCCCCGACCACGCCCGACAGGGCCGGTGACCAGGGGCTTTGGGAAAGCCGACTCGGAGGCCGCGCAACCTCCAGCGCCCGGCACAGAAACTGCTCCGGGGGTGTTTTCTATTTGCTCGGAATTATGCCGCCTTCTCTCGCTCCTTCTTCCGCCTATTGATAACCGTCGTGCTCTGCCCGGGTGGCGGGTCGTCTTCGGTGCTGGACTGGAGGTAGGCGAGGAGGACCTGGTGGGCCTTGACCCACGGATCGATGGTCTTCTTCCCTGGCGTGCCACCGCCGGGCGTGAGGACTCGAACTGCTGCGGCGAGCCATGGTTCGACGTCTAGCGGTTGGATCACGTAGCAGGCCATCAGGAAGGCGATGGCCTGGTCGGGGTCCACGGGCAAGATATCCCCACTAATGATGCGGCGGGTGGTGCTGCAGGGCAGTAGCCAGGGCTGGCCGCACGCTTGCCGCATCTCGCCGGGCGTTGGGTAGCCGGCCCACACATGCTGGTGGCGCAGGGCCCGGCTGAGGTCCGCCGCAGACGCGATGAGGTTCGGGTCGGGTGCCTTGTGTACGTAGAACGGCGCCCTGGTCGCGCGGCGTGCGCCGAGCCATAGCTGTAGGCCGTGGTCCAGAGCGGCGCTGATGCCCTCGAAGTATCCCTCTTCACCAGTGGTAGTCAGCGTGATGAATGAGTCGACTGTTTTCCAGGAGGGAACGGACGTGCCGGAGGCGGCACGCTCGAACGTCGCCTTCGACGGCATGCCGCGCGCAAGCCCGGCCATCTCTTCATACGTCAGACGGGCCGCGGCCTTGCGGCGGCGCAGGAAGTCTGCGAGCTTCGCGCGCGCCGGGACGGTGCGGTCCACGGGCTTCTCGGGGCGTCCCATGACGGCCGCCTCAGTTACCTGCGCTGAGGTAGGCGCGCACGAGGCGGCCGATCCGGCCGGCTCGTCGGCCACCGGTCCCCACCGCCACGACGACCGCGGCGCCGATGCTGGAGGCCCCCGCGAGGAGGGCCAGGACGTTGCGGACGTCCATGCCCAGCTCGGCCAGGATCGCCGCAGTGACGATGCAGGCGATGATCACGAGTGCGTGCGGCATGCCGAAGCGGCCGCTCGTAGAGGTCGCCTCGCCGGCGAAGGACGTCGGCTCGGTGTCCGCGGTATACGCCGCGGCGGAGGGCTTTGCGCCCATAGGGGTCTCCCTAACCACCGTCCGGCGACCCACAGAATCGCCGGACGGTGCTACTCGGCTCCAACCGTTGTCCACCCGTGCATCTAGCGAGAGTTGGCGCTCTCAACGCACGCATGGACCTGCTGCCGCTAGGGTCCCAGCCCGCTACGGCACGAATGAAGCCGATCTGACCATTGGCTCACAAACGCACCAAAGCAGCCCCTGTGACGGCCGACACAATGAGTAAGAAGCTTCCTTGCCCTGGGAGGGGTCGCGTTGGGCAATGACAGATGCTGACGCCGCAGGTCACGGCGCTGCACAGGGCCCTAGCATGCGACATGCGGATCCCCAGCCCGGCCCCTTTTATCAATCCCGACTTTCTTAACATCTAGCTCAATTGGGCCAACACTCTTTGACCTGCGTTGATTCAATTCCATGCCGCCTGTGATCGGTTCGATCCTCCCTTTCCAGGGAGACTCTTCATCACAGGCACGGGCCGATTTAGTTGATAGTTGACCGTGTCAGCCCTGATTGCTACTGGCTCCAACCGCGCAGCTCAGGGAAATGGGGGTTGTTGGCGCAACCCCCTAGGTGAAGCCGATCGCCGCGCCTTCCCGGCGGGCATCGGCTTCACCTGCATCACGGACACCGATGACCGCGCGCGCCATGGGGGTTTGTAGCGGCACGGAGAACCCGATGCGCTGGCCGTACGATGATCAGCGCGACCGCCCGCCGCGCCCTTGGTGCCGGCCCCCGGGACGCGCACGGCATCCGTGCCTCCCAGGCCGACCTCATCGACTGCCTCCCTGGAATCCGTCTCCCTGACCTTGAGGAACTACGAGCCCGGGGAGTGCTGGGCTCACGCCCCGAGCCGGCGCCGACTCAACGAAGGGTCCTGGGCATCGGCGGGCGAACCGACGAGCAGGCCTAGCAGGCCCAAGGGATGAACGACGTTAGATTGAGCGGCTGAACGAGCAGGTCGGCCGGTCAGGGGGTAGAGCGTTGGATGCCGAGGGCAGGCAGGACGGACGGCACTCACAGGGGCAGTGGTTCGAGCAGTCTCCAGCCGCGCCGCCGGTCCCCCGGACACCCCCGGTACCGGCGTACGCTCCGGGGGCCCCTCCGCAGCCTGGGGCAGCGTTTCTGACCTGGCTGCGCGCGCCGCGTCCCGAGGCTGGGCTGGGTATTTGGCGGCTGGGGCACAAGCCGCGGCCGCGGGCCGGCTGAACACCCGTGACATCAAGGTGCAGGCTGGCGACGGGGGTTCAGTGCGGTGGGTGTAGTGAGCGCTGTCCGAAGTACGGGGGTGGCCATCCTCTTTTGTGCGCTTCGATCGTTCGGCGGGTGTGGGGCGGTGGGTGGGGGCAGCCGTACATGAGGTCGGGCTCTTGCATCGCCCAGGACAGCGCGTAGTGGGCGGGGCTGAACGGCCAGATCGTTTCCGGTGGCTTGGCCGGAGCACGTGAGCCTTTGCGTCGTTTGGGCCGGGGCGGCTGGGGCGGCTGGGGCGGGCGCAGTTTGCAGCTTTCGGCGAAGCCTGTCAGGGAGGGCAGGCCGGTGCTGCCCAGTGGGTCGGTGAACAGCGGCCCGCTGGTCCCTGATGCGATGCGCCACGCGAACGCGGCGGCGAGCAGCAGGGGTCGTGCCCAGGCGGGCACGTGGTGGGTCATGCAGCCCTGGCGCAGTCCGTCGTCGTGAAGGGTGATGGTGGAGGCGTCCGGGGCCAGGTCACGGACGTGGGCGGTGGCCAGTTGTGTGGTGGAGGCTGCGGTGAAGACGGCGGTGGCAAGGTGGGCGGCGAGGTGCGGGTGCGCGGCTGCCTGGGCAGCAAGACCAAGACCTTCCACCACCCGCAGGCCGGACGGCTGACACTCGCCTACCAGACGTTCGAGGTTCAGAACGCTCCCGGCCAGAACCTCCTGGTCGGCACCGCCGAACCCGCAACCCTCGACGCCCGCCGCTTGGCCTCGCTCGACGCCCCGCACTGAGGGCGACCGGAGCGGTACGGCCGACCGGCGGTGACTCAGACCGTCGGTGCCCGTCGGCTGCCCTGACCCGTTGCGATCGTTTCCCGAGCGGAGCCTCCACGCAGGGAACACCCCGGGCACTCGCCCAGAGCAGTCGTAACTGTTACTGTTACACCACGACGAGAGGGGATGGAAGGCATGGGGGCCAACAGCAGGCTGACCGTCGCCGCGCACGCCCTGACCTGGATCGGGCTGTATCAGCGCCGGGGCCACGAGGTCGCCACCTCCGAGCAGATCGCGACGAGCGTCAACACCAACCCCGTGGTGATCCGTCGACTGCTATCCCAGCTGCGCAAGGCCGGCCTGGTCGACTCGCGAAGAGGGGCCGGCGCCGGCTGGACGCTGTCGCGGGATCTGCCGACGATCACCCTGCTCGACGTCTACGAAGCGGTGGAACCGGGGCCGATCTTCGCCCTGCACCCCGCCGCGCCCGACCCCGAGTGCGTCGTGGGCCACGGCATCGCGCCGGTGCTGGGCGCCGCCTACGACAGCGTCGAGACCGCCCTTCGCGCAGAACTGGCGAGAACCACGCTGGAGGACGTACTGCGCGACGTACTGAAAGCCGCCTAGCTTCGACTGCAGGTCGTGGCGGGCGGCCCTTTCGCACCTGAATCGTAACAACAACAGTTACATCGAGCATCGGAGAATGTCATGGGACAGCTGGACAACAAGACCGCCCTCGTGACCGGGGCCTCCACCGGCATCGGCCTGGCCATCGCCCGCCGGTTCGCCGCCGAGGGAGCCACCGTCTACCTCACCGGCCGTCGCGAGGCCGAGCTGAAGAGTGCCGTCGGACAGGTCGGCGGCCGCGCCATCGGCATCCGGAGCGACGTATCGAAGCTCGACGACCTCGACCGGCTCTTCACCGAGATCACCGAGCGAAGCGGCCGTCTCGACATCGTCGTGGCCAACGCCGGCGTCGGCGACTCCGGCCCGCTCGGCACGATCACCGAGGCGGAGTACGACCGCACCACCTCCATCAACCTCAAGGGCACGGTCTTCACCGTCCAAAAGGCGCTCCCCCTGCTGCCGGCCGGCGCCTCGGTGATCCTGCTCTCCTCCAGCGCGGCCCTGCGCGCTGTCCCCGGCTTGGGCATCTACGCCGCCACCAAGGCCGCGATCCGCAGCCTCGCCCGCACCTGGGCCGCCGAACTCGCCGGCCGCGGCATCCGAGTCAACGCCCTCACCCCCGGCCCCGTCACAACCCCCGGTGCCGACGAACTGCGGGCCGCACTCCCGCGAGACGACCAGGCCGACGAGCCCGCCGCACCGACCCCACTCGGCCGGGCCGGCCATCCCGATGAAGTCGCGGCCACTGCCCTCTACCTGGCCGGGGACCAGAGCTCCTTCACCACCGGCGCGGAACTGTTCGTCGACGGCGGTGCCACCCAGCTCTAGCCACGCAGACCGCCCTCGGCGCAATCCCACGCCGAGGGCGATTCACTGACACCCAGGGCCAGGTCAGTCGAGCCGAGCACTGCGAGCGCTACGCCCGCTGGCACGGAAAACGAAAGGTAGGTCTGCACCCCCTCGACGCGCATCGTGAAGACTCACTGTTCGTCCCGCTGGTCAGCCGCACTCGGCGGCGCAATCTCCAACCGCACTGGACAGACGCCATCAAGCGCTGGCTGGCCCGGCAACGGCAGCACACCGTATGGCAGAGCCTGACGGACAGGCAGCGTGAACTGCTGGAGGCCATCGGCGTCGTACCGCTCCCACCGGAGCAGGAAACACCCGCGGCGGCCACCAAGCGCGGCTCTGGGGCCTTTGAGCGGGGTGTCGCGGCCCCTCGCGCAGTACAAGACCCGCACCGGCTCCGTGACCGTCCCAAGAAGCCACGTAGAGACCGTCGCCGTCGACGGCCAAGAACACGCCGTGAAGCTCGGCGTGTTTCTCAGCAACACCAAGAGCAGGCGCGGGAAGCTCACCACCGACAAACTCCAGCAACTCGCCGCCCTCGGACTCGACTGGGCGGCATAGGCGTGCCTTGTGTCCGCAGAGACCGTGTGCGGGCGGGGACGTGTTGTTATTGAGCAGGTTGAGCGGCGGCGCCGCTTTCGCGATGCCGATGGCAGGCCGTGTTGCATTTCAGCGGCGGGGTTGTGAGGCAGATCATGCGCTGGGGTGCTGTTGTGGGAGTCATGCTCTGCGGCTAGTGCTGGCGTGGGCCGTCCAGCCGGTCGCGGTGGCCCAGGGCTCCGCGACCGTGATGACGAAGTCGACGACGGGGTCCTTGACGTCGGCATAGGTGCCGGTGTTACTGACGGTCTCTGCGAGGACGCTCTTACTGATCGTTTCAGAATGACTTTCGAAGGCGTCGGAGGCAGATGATGCTGCAGGCGAGATCGAGCAGTCCCTGGTGGAGATCGGCGCGTCGCTCGTAGCGGGTGCGGAGGCGCTTGAACTGGTGGAGCCAGGCGAAGGCGCGCTCTACGACCCAGCGCACCTTGCCGAGTCCGGAACCGTGGGCGACGCCGCGTCGGGCGATCATCGGCTTGATGCCGCGCTTCCACACCAGACCGCGATACTTGTCGAAGTCGTAGCCCCGGTCAGCGAACAGCCTCCGAGGCCGGCGGCGCGGGCGTCCTCGCAGACCGCGGATCGGTGGGACCGCGTCCAAGAGCGGTATGAGCTGGGTGACGTCATGCCGGTTCCCACCGGTGAGCGTGATGGCCAGCGGTGTTCCGTGCCGGTCGACGATCGCATGGTGCTTGGAGCCGGGGCGGGCACGATCGACAGGAGAGGGTCCGACGTGATCTCCCCCCTTGAGCGACCGCACGTGGGAGCCGTCCACGGCGCAGTCGTCCAGGTCCAGCAGGTCCGCGCGGCGCAGTTCGGTCAGCAGCGCGGCGTGCAGGCGAGGCCAGGCGCCGGCTTCTGTCCAGTCTCGCAGTCGGCGCCAGGCCGTGACTCCGGAGCAGCCCACGGCCTGCGCGGGGACATCGCGCCATGCGACACCGGTCCGCAGCACGTAGATGATGCCGGCCAGGGCCGCCCGGTCCGGGACTCGCAGTCGCCCGGGGTGACGATGGCGCCGCTCAGGAGCGGGCGGCAGCAGCGGAGCCACCCGCTCCCACAGGTCATCCGGTACGAGATCAACACGCATCCGGAAACCCTGCCGACCAAGATCGCCAGATGCAAGGTCTACTGCTCACTCACCTGAGTGGACGTCAAGTCCGCTTCTGATAGCGCCTCGTCCGGGCTGGGTGAGGAAGCCTTGACGGGTGAGGCCGAGGCGGCTGCGGGTGATGTTGACGGACGCCTCGTCAGTGGCATGCCGAGGACTCCGTGCAGCTCGCGTACCCGGAGCGCCTCGTCGGGGTGCTGGCTGAAGGCGCGATCACCGGACGGCGCGCCCTCACCAAGGCCGTCAGACACGACGCTACCGGGCAGGTTGGGCGTTCAGCAGTGCGAGGGCGTTGTGGACGCCCTGGTCGAGGACGTCGTCGGCGAGCTCGGGATCGGCCAGGGCGCGGGCGAGCTGGAGCGTCCCGACCATCATGGCGAAGACGCCGAGCGCCTGTGCGCGCGCCGAGGGCGGGTTGTCGGGTGCCAGACGGCTGGCGATGTCGTCGATGACGGTCAGCAGCCCGTCGGTGAACGCCTGCTTGGTCGCGTCCTTGCATCGCCCGATCTCGTCGAGGAGAGCGGCCGTGGGGCAGCCGTTCTCGGGGTCGTCACGGTGCTCGGTGGACAGGTAGGCGCGGACGAACTGCTCGAGCCCGGCGCGGCCGGGTGCGAGTGCTTCAAGGCTCGCGTTCTGCGCGCCGAGCTGGTCGGCGACGGCGTTCGCGACGAGGTCCTCCTTGGAGGCGAAGTGGGCGTAGAAGGCGCCGTTGGTCAGCCCCGCGTCCGACATCAGCGCGGAGACTCCTGAGCCGTCGATGCCGTCCTTCTTGAACCGACGGCCGGCGGCCTCGATGATCCGCTGCCGCGTCGCCTGCTTGTGATCCTTCGCGTAGCGCGCCACGTGCTCCTCCTCCTAGCCCCGGTGGAGAGGCCGCTTGCCGCTCTCCGTCTCCCGTCCTAGAGTAATTGCATTACGGTCATAATTCAATCAATGAGGAGGCTCATCATGACCACGAACCGGCCGGTAGCACTCGTGACCGGAGCATCGTCAGGCATCGGCAAGGCGGCCGCCTCCGCGCTCGCCGAGGCGGGATTCGAGGTCGTCGGCACGAGCCGCCGAGCCTCAGCGGACGACCGCCGCGAGGGCGTGACGTTCCTCGACCTCGACGTGGCCAGCGACACCTCGGTCGCCAGCCTGGTCGACCGCGTGATCGAGCGGTTCGGACGGATCGACGTCCTGGTCAACAACGCCGGCATCGGCTCCGCAGGCGCAGGGGAGGAACGCTCCCTCACCCAGGACCAACAGCTGTTCGACATCAACGTCTTCGGACTGATCCGCATGACCAAAGCCGTCCTGCCGCACATGCGCGCCCAGGGCAGCGGCCGGATCATCAACATCTCATCCGTCCTCGGGTTCGTCCCCGCGCCATACATGGCCGCCTACGCCGCGTCCAAGCACGCCGTCGAGGGCTACTCCGAATCCCTGGACCACGAGGTCCGCCAGCACGGCGTCCGCGTCCTGCTCGTCGAGCCCGCCGTGACCAGGACCGCGTTCGAGGCCAACTCCCCGAAACCCGCCACGCCCCTGCCGGCCTACGAGCAGCAGCGCCAGGTCTTCGAGCGCGTGATGGCCGCGGCGATGAAGGACGGCGACGACCCCGCCACCGTCGCCAAGGCGATCGTCGCCGCGGCGGCCGACCCGAAGCCGAAGCTGCGCTACCCCGCCGGACCCACCGCCGGACGCGTCAGCACCCTGCGCCGCCTCGTTCCCGCTCGTGCCTTCGACCGGCAGATCCGCAAGCTGAACCAGCTGCCCGCCTGACCGCAACCCCCATCCCCCGACACCACAATCCGCACCACGCAGAGGGCGTACGGAGGCAAGGTGATGAGGACGTAGCCGTCGCCGCCCTTGCCACCGGTGCCGCCTGCTGCCATGAGGGGCGTCGGCGACCATGCCGCCGGACTGACTGCCTGCGCCCGGGTTCGCCGTCGCATCCCGGCTCGCCGGTCTGCCCGCTCTTCGACGCCCCGACGCCCTCGAAAGTCATTCTGAAACGATCAGTTAAAGCGGGCATAGGCAGGGACTGCTTCGGGGTGTGCCCGGAACCAGTCGCGGAACAGCAGGGCGAGTCGCTCGTTGGGGGCGCCGAGGACGCGGACGTGCAGGTTGACGTCCTCGCCTGCGTGCCCGCGCCGTGACCACAGTCTCTTCGTCCAGCGCTCTGGGACATCGTCGCGTCCTGCGGGGACGTGGTCGTGCTGGTAGGCGGATCGTTGGAAGCCCTGGTCGGCCAGAGGCTGGTCGAAGGCGCACTCAGCCTCCAGGAGATCGTTGACGCTGACCTGCAGGTCGAAGATCGGTTTGGCTGCCATGCCGGGGATCGCAGTGCTGCCGATGTGCTCGACGTGCAGCGCCAGTGGCGCGAGCGTGGAGCGCAGTTCGTCGGTGAGGGCGAGAGCCCGTGCCTGCCAGGTGGGGTCATGGTCGACCACGAAGGGAGCGCTCGTCGTGTCCTTGGCCATCTGATCAAGTATAGGGAATGAGGCCATGGCTAACTACAGGACCCGATCGTTCCCATTCGGGCTCGGGGGAGGCGGCTGACATGGCTGGTTGCGGCGGCCTGCTCTCGGAGCCGGATGACCTCCTCGTGCTGTGCGGCGAGCCGGGCCAGGGCCTGGTTGCGGAAGTCGATGAGGAAACGCCGGCGGCCTCCACACGTCGCAACAGCGCAGCGTCCCGCACCACTTCGGCGTAGGGCTGCGCCGGCTGCTGCCGGTGCCGGCGTGGCTTCAGGGGCGGGGCGGGCTGCCGGAAGGCTACTGCCACCGCGTGATGCTGGACGCTGTGCGGGCCGATGACCCAGATCCACCCCCTTGCCACACAGCGCCCGCGCCGTTCCCCGGCTCGCCCTTTTCGGACTCACTGCGCACCGGTGCGGTCGGTGACCTGCATTGTTGTCACGTGCAGGTCACTGTACGCTCGGCCTTCGGCGCCGGCGTACGGGTCAGCAGGAGGAGTAATCGCCCCAGGTGGCGCCATTGGCGTAGGCGTGCCAGGAACCGCCGGCCTCGGAGCAGCCGTCGGGACTGGTGACGACCGCCTGCCAGGTGTCGGGGTTCGCTGAGTGGATGGACACCCACAGGGTGTACACGTCCAGCGTCGGGGCGTCGACGGTGTTCCCGCCTGTGCACACCTGCGGCACGTAGTCCAGCGTCTGCACGCACGGGTTCGCCGAATAGAAGGCTCCGCTGTGGGTGGCCCAGAACTTCTGGGAGTACTGGAAGTGGGCTCGGACATTGCCGCAGCTGTCGTACTGCTGCTCCACCTGGCCCGCGTACATGCCGTCGATGTTGATGTTGCCGGGGTTGCCGATGTCGATGATCGTGCAACCGGCCGGGGCGGCCTGCGTGGGGGCGGCCTGCGCGGTGCCGCCGACGCCGACGGCGGCACCGCCAGCGAGAGCGAGGGTGGCGGCAGCCATGGCGATGACGCGCCTCTTCTTCCCACGTTTCAGCATGGGTGTGTTTCCCCCTCGTCGTTGATGCCCCTTACCGGGACAGCTGGTGATTCCCTCGTGCTGCTACCGAGCAAAAGGACTTCCAGAAACGCGGCGGTTCCCGTCGACCCCGGCTACGAGCCATTGCTCCCGACCGCCTGACGGTGACGCTACGGTCACGGGTCCTTGGCCTGTCCTAGATACGTCCTGTCGGGTCGGCGGTTGGCGGAGATCGAAGCGCGGCGCGAGGCCGGCCTGCCCGTCGGCTCCACCACAGGTGCGCTGACCGAAGAGCGCAGGGACGCGCTCGAAGCCATCGACCCGTCCTGGTGCCCGGCCTGGCCGGTCGCCTGGCCGCGCTGCTACAAGCTGTGCCGCAACCTCATCGAGGCCGGCACCGAACTGCCCACCACTCCCGGACAGATGACGCTCCAGGGCGAGGATGACGGCGGCCGTGGAAAACGGCTCTGCCAAGATTTCCGTGAAACGGGCACTGTGCTTCCGTGCACTGGTGACGCTCCGTCACGCGGAACGCGACACTCAGCCTGTGTGAGGAGCTGCTGAAGACGGTGTTCCCGCACCTCGATGAGGTGCGGGAACAAGTGGTGCCCGATGGGGATCTGTTACGGATCGTGGCGAGTACAACCCCGAGGAAACCGGTGCCGTGCCCGGACTGCGGAGCGCCGTCCCGTCGCCGGCACAGCGGGTATCAACGTCGGCTCGCCGACGGCGCGGTCGGGGGCCGCCGGGTACGGATCGAGCTGGATGCTCCGCCGCCTGTTCTGCGACGCTCCGGGCTGCGTCCGGGTCACCTTTGCCGAGCAGGTGGAGGGACTGACCGTGCGCTAGGGACGCCGGACACCGCTGCTGGGACATCTGCTGGAGGCGATCGGTGTCGTACTGGCCGGACGGCCCGGTGCCCGGCTGGCCGCGTTGCTGCCCGCGCCAGTCAGCCGCACCACGATGCTGCGCCTGCTCATGGCTGACGCTGTCGGGGATCTTGGAGATTCGGAGCTCAGGGGGGATGGCCGACAGGCGGATCCCGTCTTCGCGAACAGAGCTGTTTCCGCTGCTCAACTGGGTTTGCGTGGCCTCTGCGGAGTTCAGGATCACGCCCCCTGTAACGGTTTCGCGAAACGCCAGAACTGCGCCCTGTGGTGTTGAAGTGGCGGATGGTGTATTCGTCAACTCCTCACCTGGGTGTAGCCCTTGCGGTGTCAGTTCGAGTGAACTGCGCTCTGCGTTGTGGGTGCTGCTGCGACGGTGAAGCTCCGTCCCACCGGAGGAGACCGAGTTGTGCATTCAGCTCCGTTCCGGCTCGGAGGTGCCGGAGCTGACCGTGAAGGTCGCCCGCGCCAGCAATCCGCACGGCACCACCGCCATGGCCATCCGCGACCATCTCGACGGCCTTTGGCGGGACGAGGACTTTGTCGAGTGGTACCCGCGGGACGGCAAGCCGGGGCTCTCTCCGGCGCAGATGGCGACCGTGTCGGTCCTCCAGTTCCTCCTGGATCTCTCCGACCGCCAGGCCGCCGAGGCCGTCCGCTGCCGGATCGACTTCACATACGCCTTGGGCATGGAACTGGACGACCCCGGCTTCCACCACAGCGTCCTGACAGACTTCCGCGAGCGCCTGGCCGAGGGCGGCAGGGCGGACAAACTCCTTGACCTCGTCCTTGAACGGATCAAAGCCGCCGGACTGGTCAGGGAACGAGGACGGCAGCGGACCGAACTCCACCCACCTCCTGAGCGCCGTCCGGGACCTGACGCGCCTTGAGATGGTCACCGAGGCCATGCGAGCCGCCCTGGAGGAAATCGCACGTCGGGCACCACAGGAGCTGGTCGGTCTGGTCACGGACGAGTGGGGCGAACGCTACGGACGGGCGGCCCGGCGGGGGCAGGTGGACCTGTCGCTAGTCAGCGTGTCCTCCACAGTGGCCCGCGCCCACCACCACGCGGCCGGGATGGTGGTGCGTGAGGAAGTGCTGACCGCTCTCGAAGAGGCCGTCGCGGGCGAAAAGGGGCGACGTACAAGGACGAAAGGGGCAGGCCGCCTCGGCCGACGGCGAGTCCGGCGACGCCCGGCAGGATGAGCGGCGACGACTGCGGCGCAGGCGCCGGGCCCGTTTGAAGGCTGCTCGGCTGGGCGGCGGTCCCGGAGGCTCGTGCTGTTCAGGAGCGGCTGACGGGGGCTGTCTGCCGCAGAGGTCAGGCCGCTGCCGGAATGCCGAGTTCGGCAAGCAGGCCGCGCACGCGCTGCTCGATCTGGTCCCGGATGGGTCGCACGGCGTCCACGCCCTGGCCCGCCGGGTCGTCCAGTTGCCAGTCCAGATACCGCTTGCCGGAGAAGACCGGGCAGGTGTCCCCACAGCCCATGGTGATCACCACGTCCGAGGACTGCACGGCTTCTGGGGTGAGGACCTTCGGCTTCTGCGCGGAGATATCGATTCCGACCTCTTTCATGGCTTCGACCACGGCTGGGTTGACGGTGTCGGCGGGCGCGGAGCCTGCCGAGCGGACCTCAACGTGATCGGCGGCAAGGTGGGTGAGGAAGGCGGCGCCCATCTGGGAGCGGCCGGCGTTATGGACGCAGACGAACAGCACCGACGCACGCGGGGCGGGAGCGCTCATGGCAGGAGTCTTTCTGGAGAGCGGGGCGGGGTCAGGAGGAGGCGAGTTCGGGTTCGCCGTGCGGGACGACGACCTCGTCTCCGGCGGGAGCAGGGCGGCCGTAGACCACCGCAACGGCGCCCAGTCCGAGCGCAGCTCCGAGCAGTTGAGCCGCGATGAAGGGGGCGACTGACGCAGGCGCGATTCCGGCGAAGGTGTCAGTGAAGGCGCGGCCGATGGTCACTGCCGGGTTCGCGAACGAGGTGGAGGAGGTGAACCAGTAGGCGGCTCCGATGTAGGAGGCCACCGCGGCCGGGGCGAGCGAGGCGCGGCCGATCCTGCCCAGGCCGAAGATCAGCAGGATCAGCCCGGCCGTGGCGACGATCTCGCCCAGCCAGAGGTGGCCGGCGGACCGATCGTGGGTGGAGAACTGCACGAGCGGCTTCGCGAACATCGCGTCGGCCAGGATCTCCCCGCCGATCGCCCCCGCGATCTGGGCCGGCACGTAGGCGGCGACGTCCCGCAGGGTGAGCCCGTCGGCGGTGCGGCGGCCGGTGAACCAGGCCGCGAGGGTCACGGCAGGGTTGAAGTGCGCTCCGGAAACCGGGCCGAGAAGCATGATGAGTACGCCCAGGCCGAAGACGGTGGCGAGGGAGTTGGCAAGCAGCTGCACGCCCACGTCCCGCGTGAGTGCGGTGGCCTGGATGCCGGAGCCGACGACGACCGCGACCAGCAGCCCGGTCCCCAGGGCTTCAGCAGCGACGCGGCGGCCGAGGGATGCGGTCACGCGGTGGCTCCTGCGGTCTGCGGCGTGGTCAGGAATGCGGCCAGCTGGTCCAGGGCGCCGGGGAGCACCCAGTAGTACACCCACGTGCCGCGGCGTTCGCAGTCGATGAGGCCGGCCTGGCGCAGCAGCTTGAGGTGGTGGGAGATCGTCGGCTGGGACAGGTCGAAGGCGGGCGTCATCTCGCACACGCAGACCTCGCCGCCCTCCCGCGAGGCGATCATCGACAGCAGCCGCAGCCGGACCGGATCCCCGAGGGCCTTGAACACCTTCGCCAGTTGAGCCGCGCGCTCATCGTCCAGCGGCGCGGACGCGAGACCGTCGCAGCAGCCGTCGGCGTCCTGGCCGATCACCTCAAGCTCTTGTTTCGACATGGCTCTATGTTGACGTTTTTCGATTCAAGGCGCAAGGTTGCATCAAGGAACGTCAATACAAGCCGTTCCGGGGCACCGCCATGCCCCGTCACTCAGGAGTGAGTCATGAGCGAGCAGTCCACCGACCTGCGTGAAACCGTCCGCGAGCGCTACGCCGCGGCAGCCGTGAAGGTCACTGAGGGCAGCACAGCCTGTTGCGGTCCGCAGCCGGTCGAGGTCGACGAGAACTTCGGCTCCACCCTCTACGCCGCCGACGAACGCGACGCACTGCCCGCCGAAGCCGTCGCCGCCTCCCTCGGCTGCGGCAACCCCACCGCCGTCGCCGAACTCCGCGACGGCGAGCGCGTCCTGGACCTCGGCTCCGGCGGCGGCATCGACGTCCTGCTCTCCGCCCGCCGCGTCGGCCCGACGGGGGAGGCGTACGGGCTGGACATGACCGACGAGATGCTCGCCCTCGCCCTGGCCAACGCCGCCAATGCGGGCGCGACGAACGTCGAGTTCCTCAAGGGCACCATCGAATCCATCCCGCTGCCCGCCAACACCATCGACGTCGTGATCTCCAACTGCGTGATCAACCTGTCCGTCGACAAGCCCGCCGTCTTCGCCGAAACCTTCCGCGTCCTCAAGCCCGGCGGCCGCATCGGCGTCTCCGACGTCGTCGCCGACGACACCCTCACCGCCGAACAGCGGGCCGAACGCGGCGACTACGCCGGCTGCATCGCAGGCGCCCTCTCCTTCGCCGAATACCGCACGGGCCTCGAAGCCGCCGGCTTCACGGACATCGAGATCACCCCCACCCACCAGGTCGCCGACGGCATGCACTCCGCCATCGTCCGAGCCACCAAGCCGACGGCCGCAGACGCCTCCTCCGAAGCGGCGCGGTCGGCCGACGCGTGCTGCGGCGTCAACGCCTGCTGCACCCCCGGCGAGACCTCCGCCGACCCCGCCCTGACCATCACTGAGGCCAAGACGGCATCCGGCTGCGGCCGCCAGCACTGAGGCCACGCGGGGCAGAGCCCGCACACCACGAGCACTGCCCATCGCGGCCCGGCACGCCGACCAGCGCGGAGCCAGTCACCCGAGCCGACAGCGACGCGATGCGGTGGTTCGGATCGCCGCCAGGACGACACCCGTCACGGGATCGCGATGCACGGGGACGTACAGACCCCAGTCGGCGACACCGGCCGTGAGCCAGCCTCCGGCCCACGGGGCGTCGGTGGTCGTGAGTACGCGACCGGCGAGCGAGCCACCCAGGAGTCGGACGATCACAGCGGTACCTCCATCCGGCGGGACTCTCCCGCCTCACCCCTTCTTGGGACTCGGCACCTGAAAGACAGCACCGGAGCGCCGGCGACTTCCGTCCCGGCTCCGCCGCCGGGGCTGACGGCGGCGAGGCGCGGCGACCCCGGCCGACGCGCAACCGGGCTGAGCGCGCCCCGATCCCCGGCCGCGGCCGCGCCGCCCATCCCGCCCGTCCCTTCCTCCTTCACTGCAGCCAAGGGACATGGGCAGAGCAGCCACAACGGGGATGTCAGCGGGCCGACCACGGCAAAACCGTGTGGTGACCTGCACGGACACAGGGACGGTCCTGCGGGCCGCGCAACACCTAGCGCAACCCTCGGCGCAACATCCAGCGCAACAGATAGGCGCAACCCTTGGCGCACCCTCGTGCTCCTGGTCGCCCGAGGCGCGCGGTCACGCGGCCTGGACGGCTCGCCGGGCGCGGGCCAGCTGGCGCAGCTCGGAGCGCGCCGCCGGCACCGAAGGGACGGTCTCCCAGTAGGGGTGCCACCACAGCCGTACGGACAGGAGCAGCAGGCGGCGGCGCAGGGCGGTGGTGTCGCGGGGGCGGGGTGCAGCGAGTGCTTGGTAGGTGGCGTTCCACGGCTTGCACCCTTCCTGCAGGACGTCCCCGTCCTCGCGGCGCAGCTGGCCGACCTGATCCACCACGGTCCCTCCGCACCCGTGTGGCGCCCCGTCCACGACCCCGACCAGCAAGTTGTCGCCAGTCTCTGAAAAGTGACCCTCAGCCGTTACTTGGGTTCTAACGCTTGTCACCAGGTTGGTTGAGGACCGTCGCACGTGAGCAGACCACGGCAGTGTCGCCGGGGCTCTGCGGGTTCGGCGTGTCTGCGACCCGCGACCGGAAAGCTACGCGCCAAGGCGGTCCGTACCCGCGCCGATCATCAATGCCCCGGCTGCCGGTCAGCGTGCCGTCAACATCTCCCGCGCCCGCTCCGGACGCTGAGAGAACAGGCCGCGGCGCCACACTCAGCACCTTGTGGCCGCTGCGCAGCATCACCGCCCTCGGTCAAACGGTCCTTGCTCCCAGCCGGGCGGGGCCAGGCTGCCTCGACGAAGGACCTCACCGGGTGGTACCCGCGGGGGAAACGGGAGCCGGGTTGTGGGCCGAGGCGACCGCCTGCTCCGGCAGCGGCGATGCTGCCGCGTGAGCGACCGTCAGCAGGACGCGCGCGGCGTCCCTGGCGTGCCGGGCCGGCTCCGGGGACCCGGAGATGGCCGCCGTGGTCATGGCGCCCTCGGCGAGGAGGACGAGCTGGTCGGCCAGCCAAGTGGGCGCGTCTGCGGCGGCCACGAGATCGGCGAGATAGCGCCGGAAGGCGTCCTTGTGAGCCTTCGCGATATCTGCCACCTCCTGCGAGGTCGCTCCCAGCTCGCCGAAGGCGTTGATGAAGCCGCAGCCGCGGAAGTCCGGCTCGTTGAACCAGAGGAACAGCCAGTCGAAGACCGCCAGAATCCGCTGTGCGGGTGTGTCGTAGGTGTCCACGTACTCGGCCAGATCGCGGAGCCACCTCGCGTCCCGCCGCCTCAGGTACGCCTCGATCAGGGAATTCTTGGAAGGGAAGATCTGGTACAAGCGCTTGAGGGGCACGGCGGAGGCGGTGCGAATCGCATCCATTCCCACCGCCTGTATGCCTTGGCGATAGAACAGATCCTCGGCAGCGTCGAGAATCCGCTGCTCAGTCGCTTCGAGTTCCACTTTGATCACCTCATCTGAGAAAACGACCGTTCTCCCACGGTACAGCGCGCCCGGCGACAAGGTGTATTCCCCGTGCGGACCAGGTCGCCCCTCTGGCGACCTGCGCGGACCGGAGCCGGGAGAGCTGCCCGCTGCCGACTGCCCGCTGCCCGCTGCCCGCTGCCCGCTCAAGCGAGCGCAAGTCCTGCCCGGGGCGCATCCGCCGACAAGGTGGCGACGCGAAGACCGGCGCGGTCCCGCCGGCGATCCCGTTCCTGGCGTGTTTCGGTCCAGTCCGCCAGGTATTCGACGATGCCCACGCCGCGGCCGTGCTCATCATGGGCATCGGGACGGCGAGAGTGGGGCACGGATGCCGAGGCGCCGGAGTCCGCAACCTCGATGCACACGGCCAGGCCTTCGAAGGTGAGGCTCACGATCCTGTCGGCCCGGCCGTGCTGGGCCGCATTCCCCGCGAGCTCGCCGACGATCAGCAGGACGGAGTCCCGATCCTCCGGGGCAACGTCCCATCGGGCCAACAGCGACACGGCGAAGCGGCGGGCTGTGTGTACCCAGCGCTCCTCGGCGGGAAGGGCGATCACGCCGTGCCGGTTCATGTCCGTGCGAACGCAGGACGGCACAGCGGCTGCGGCAGCCGTCCGGGACGACTCGCCGGACGCGCACAGAGCCGTCGGCGGGAGTTGCGTTGCGCTTTGAGAGAGGGGCATGGGAACACACCCTTGAACTTTCCAGGCTCCGCGTCAGGAGGCTTACGTTCTGTGGCTTCTTTTCTCGTGGCCGCAGGCTGGGCCGGTGGCCGGGCCGAGGAGGCGGTCCCGCGGCGCTCGTGGCGGCCGAACCGCCTCGGAGACGTTGGGCTTCGCCGCATCCGGCCTCAAGCCGACCGAGTGGATGACGGCGTCGCCGAGCCGACCTCGACATACGCGACGGTCTCTGCTGCGGATGCGGCCTCGTGCCCCGGCCCGCCGTGGACCCGGCCTTTGGACCGGATGCACAGCGCGGGGCGGACGGGGCGGCCCAGGCGGTCAGAGACCGAGGTCGCTCAGGCCGGGGTGGTCGTCGGGGCGGCGCCCGAGCGGCCAGTGGTACTTGCGCTCCGACTCCTTGATGGGGAGGTCGTTGATGCAGGCGTAGCGCAGTCGCATCAGGCCGTTGTCGTCGAACTCCCAGTTCTCGTTGCCGTAGGAGCGGAACCAGTTGTGCGAGTCATCACGGCATTCGTAGGCGAAGCGCACGGCGATGCGGTTGCCGTCGAAGGCCCACAGCTCCTTGATGAGCCGGTACTCCAGCTCCCGGTTCCACTTGCGGGTGAGGAAGGCGATGATCTCGTCGCGCCCGTTGGCGAACTCCGCGCGGTTCCTCCAGCGCGAGTCCACGGTGTAGGCCAGGGCGACCTTCTGCGGGTCGCGGGTGTTCCAGCCGTCTTCCGCCAGGCGGACCTTCTGGATGGCGGTCTCCCGGGTGAACGGCGGGAACGGAGGGCGTGCTTCGTCAGTCATGTCGCTTCCTTTGGGTATGTGCGGTATCGCCGCCGGCGGGGTGTGGGTGCACCGTCGCGAGAACGAACGTTCTCGCCATCAAGCGCAACTGTACGAGAACGATGGTTCTCAGGCAAGACCGACACGACCACGACCTGGCAGCCCCCTGTCGGGTCATCGCGCGCAGACGCCCCCAGCCGGCACCGGGCCGTCCGTGCCACCTGTTCCGAGAACCTGCCGCGGGCCCGGCGACGCTGCGGGGCGGGCTCCGAGAACTCCACGGCTGCTCGCCGAGGGCCTGGCCCGCTCCCCGTGGGACGGGGCGGTCTTCCCGGCCGCGCTGCGCGAGATGCCAGTCCTGGACCAGCAGCCCGCTCCGCCCTCTGCCGACACTGCGTGATGAGGTCAACGCGCAGGCTCCTGCGGCTTGGCCCCGAGCTCCAGCTTGGTTCCCCGATAACCTCCCCATCAAGCCCCGGCCTGGTACCACTCGGGCGGCAGGCTCAGCATGTTGGGCAGGGGCTCTCCGGGCTCCGGCACAAGGCCCGTTGGCGATTGCCCGCTCGCAGTAGACAGGTCAACCGAGGCGCCGGAGAACTCCGCCTCGCTGAAGTAGACCGTAGCTCCGAAGAATGTTGCGCCGCGGAAGTTGACCCTGCCGCCGGAGAACTCCGCCTCACCGAAGTTGACGATGGCGCCGGAGAACACCGCCCCCCAGAAGTGGACCGTGGCGCCGGAGAACTCGGCCTGGCCGAAGTTGACCGTGCCGTCGGAGAACCTCGCGCCTCGGAAGTCGACCGTGCCGTTGGAGAACCACTCCTCACTGAAGTTGACCGTGGCGCCGGAGAACTCGGCCTGGCCGAAGTTGACCGTGCCGTCGGAGAACCTCGCGCCTCGGAAGTCGACCGTGCCGTTGGAGAACCACTCCTCACTGAAGTTGACCGTGGCGCCGGAGAACTCGGCCTCGCCGAAGTTGACCGTGCCGTCGGAGAACCTCGCGCCTCGGAAGTCGACCGTGCCGTTGGAGAACCACTCCTCACTGAAGTTGACCGTGGCGCCGGAGAACTCGGCCTCGCCGAAGTAGACCGTGGCGCCGGAGAATGCGCCGCTGAAGCCGACCGTGCCGCCGGAGAACCTTGCGTCACCGAAGTTGATCTCGCCGCCGGAGAACGGGCCGCTGAAGTAGACCGTGCCGTCGGAGAACGTCGC
The DNA here is from genome assembly GCF_055558375.1 of Streptomyces sp. NPDC025793. Taxonomy (NCBI): domain Bacteria; kingdom Bacillati; phylum Actinomycetota; class Actinomycetes; order Kitasatosporales; family Streptomycetaceae; genus Streptomyces; species Streptomyces sp. NPDC025793. The sequence continues at coordinate 19,625 of NZ_JBVHMR010000071.1, forward strand.
GCTGCGGAACTCGACCATGATGTCGGAGGACTCCCAGCCAGAGAAGCGGACCTCGCCGCCGGCGAGCGTTGCGGCGCCGAAGTACACCGTGGCGCCGGAGAGCATTGCTCCCCCGAAGTTGACCGTGCCGCCGGAGAACGTCGCGCCGTCGAACTTGGGACTGTGCAGCGAGCTATGTGCGGGTATGGCGAGGTGGACTGCCATGCTGGGGTCACTGTGCAGGTTGGACCTGGGTGCGCTGGAGCTGCCGCTCGGGTGTACGCGATGGATCGCCCGACCTGACTCACCGCGCCCGCAGGATCGCCGCCGACTCCTCGTCCAGGGGCAGGAAGGCCTCCAGATGCAGCTCCGCCACCGTGACGTCGACGGCGGTGGCGAACGTGGTTCGGGTGGTCAGCAGCCGCAGCTCGCCCTCGGGGCAGCGAAGTCGGAGCGGAACGGCGAATCCCAGGTGGTCCTGGGCGGGTTGGACGGGCGGGAGGTAGCCGGTCAACTCATCGGCGAGTGCGGCCAGTCGGGCATCCTGATGCTGGCGGGCCCGGGCGCGCTGGTTCTCGATGATGTGGCGGCCCCACTCGGCGAGGTTGATGACTCGGCGGGCCATGCCGTCCGGGTGCAGGGCCAGCCGGAAGACGTTCAGCGGCGGTTCGAGCAGATCCGGTGCAGCGCCTTCGGTGAGCACGTCGAACGCCCGGTTGGCGGCCACGAGTTCACCGTGCGGACGGGCCACCAGAGCGGGGTACGGCAGGTGGCCGTCCAGGATGCGCCGCAGGGCCTCGTACACCGGCCGGAGCAGCGGTGCGTCCAGCGCGGACTCCGGGTACTGCGCGGCGAAGCCGGCCGCGAGCAGCAATGCGTTGCGTTCGCGCAGTGTGAGACCGAGGGATGCGGCCAGGCGCAGCACGATGTCCCGCCCCGGCTGGGAGCGGCCGCGTTCGATGAAGCTCAGGTACCGCTGCGTGGTCCCCGCCAGGTGGGCCAGTTCCAGCTGGCTGAGACCGCGCAGGGTGCGCCACCGCCGCACCTGGGCGGGAAAGTCTGCGGGGTCGACTGTTGCGGGGGCCGATTCGCTCACCAGAGCGTTGTAACGCAACGGCACGCCGTGTGGCCATTCCCGGCAGGGAATTGAGCGGTGGCTCTCGACGCCCGACGATCCATCAGACAACCGTCCCTGGAGATCGGATCAGCCATGCGCTCGTACCACCTGCGGACACCGGGCAGTCTCGACGGAATCGTGCTGCAAGAACGGGGGATCCCCACGCCCGGCCCGGGGGAGATCTTGATACGGGTCCGCGCTGCCGCCTTCAACAAGCGTGACGCGCTCATCATGCACGGCCGCTACCCGCTGCCCACCCGCCCGGACGTGATCCCGCTCAGCGACGGCGCGGGTGAGGTCGTCGCGGTGGGTGAGCGGGTCACCCGCTTTCGGGTCGGTGACCGGGTGGTGGGCAGCTACTGGCCGCGCTGGCAGGGCGGCCGGCTCAGCACGGACCTGTACGACCAGCTCGGAAACACCTTGGACGGGATGCTCACCGAGTATGCCGTGCTCGACCAGGAGTGGGCGGTCCGCGTGCCCGACTCGCTCGACTGGACGGAGGCGGCCACCTTGCCCTGCGCCGCCGTGACTGCCTGGACCTCGCTCACTGGCGGACAGGGGCTGCTGCCGGGCCGCACGGTGCTCACCCTGGGCAGCGGAGGCGTCTCGCTGTTCGCCCTCCAGCTCGCCAAGGCAGCCGGCTGCCAGGTCATCTGCACTACGTCCAGCGATGCCAAGGCCGAGCGGCTGAAGACGCTGGGAGCCGACCACGTCATCAACTACACGAGCACGCCGGAGTGGAGCGCCGCTGTGCGCCAACTCACCGGCGGCGAGGGCGCGGACCTAGGCCTCGACACCATGGGCCCCGCCACCATCGAGCAGTCGATGCGGTCGTCGGCGCTGTACGGCGAGGTGGTGATGCTGGGCGGCGGCGCCACCGAGCCCTGCCTGCAGATCGATACCGCCACCTACGCCCGCACCATGACCACCATCCGGCGGGTTTTCGTAGGCAGCCGCGCGGACCTGGCTGACCTGGTCCGCGCCGTCCACGTGAACGCGATCCGCCCGGTGATCGACCAGGTCTTCCCGTTTGCCGAGGCCCGTGACGCCTTCGCCTACTACCTTTCCGGGCAGGCGTTCGGCAAGGTCGTGGTCGGTATCGACTGAGCCCGGGGTCGCAATCCACTCCCAGCCCATTGACCAGTACAAATAGCGAAGTCTGGCTGGAGTCCTACTGAACTTGATTGGGTGATGTCGGAGCCGTGCGCCTGACGGCGACCCGTCGGTTCCGGTAGCCCTGAGCTGTGAGGTACGCGCAGGGCGGCGGGTTGACCGACGTCGAGAGGGCCGCGCGGGAGCGGATCCGGCTGCAGGCCGTGGAACGCTTCGAGGACGGGGAGAAGAATCGGGAGATCGCTGTCGCGCTTCGGGTCAGCGAGCGGTCGGTGGAGCGGTGGCGCCGGGCCTGGCGCGAGTGTGGGGACGCCGGAGTCCGGTCGAAGGGATCTCCGGGTCGCCCGAGGCTCGGTCCGGTCCAGACCGCCAGACTAGGGAGTGTGCCGAGTTGAGATCTTCATGTGAGGCTGCGGAGCCAGATGACCGCCCCGCGTAAGTGGAGTCCGGCGAGGTAGCTGACAGGG
>NZ_JBVHMR010000072.1:0-21446 GCF_055558375.1 Streptomyces sp. NPDC025793
CACATCACGCCGCTCCGCCACAAACGACCGCAACCGAGCAGCCTGACCACCCAACGCCCCCGCCCCACGACCCGACAACACAAACGGCACCACCGCGGGCAACCGCCCGGAGTCCGCTTCACCGATGGCAGGTTTCCCGCGCGAGGCGGTCGAGCCGGGCGGGATGTCACTGATGACCAGGTGACAGTTCGTGCCGCCCATTCCGAAGGAACTGACGCCGGCGATCAAGGGGCTGTCGGGCACTTCCCACGAGCCGAGGTCGCGCTGCACTCGAAGATTGAGCTCGTCCAGCGCGATCTCCGGGTTCGCCAGCTCGAAATTGAGGCTGGCGGGGAGTTTGCGGTGGCGGATCGACATCGCCACTTTGATGAGGCCGGCGATCCCCGCGGCTGCCCCCAGATGTCCCAGATTCGTCTTGACAGATCCGACGGGCAGCGGTTGCGTTCGCGGCCGGGCAGAGCCGACGACGGCACCGAGCGCCGAGGCCTCCACAGGGTCGCCGGCGGGTGTTCCCGTTCCGTGCAACTCGACGTACTGCAGTTGTGCGGCACTGACTCGAGCGCGCTCGTGAGCACGGCGCAGGACGTCTCGTTGTGCGAGCTCATCAGGCTGGGTCAGGGCGTGACCGTTGCCGCCGTGATTCACCGCGCTCCCGAGAATCACGCACTGCGGGGTGTCACCATCGGCCAGGGCGTCCTCGAGCCTCTTGAGTACGACCAGACCGCCGCCTTCGCCCGGCACATAACCGTTCGCGCGAGCGTCGAAGGTGTAGCAACGGCCGTCCGGTGACAGTGGCCCCCAACGGTCTGCGATGTCCATGGACTCCGGCAGCAGGTTGAGCTGCACGCCGCCGGCGACGGCGAGGTCCGACTCACCGGTGAGCAGACTCTGGCAGGCCAGGTGAACGGCGACCAGCGATGAGGACTGACCGCTGTCGATACCCACACTGGGCCCGTGCACATCCAGGAAGTGGGAGAGCCGGCCCGCGATCACGGAACGTTCGATGCCGGGGTAGGTGTGGTGAGTCACCGCAGTGGAACCGTTGCGGTGCACGAGATGGGCGTAGTCGTCGGCGAAGGCTCCCACGAAGACCCCGAGCCGGCCGCCGCGCACGCTGTCCGGCACGATCCCCGCGTCCTCCAGCGCCTCCCAGCCCAGCTCCAGCACGAGTCGCTGCTGCGGGTCGACGGACGCCGCCTCGCGGGCGGACATACCGAAGAACTCGGCATCGAACTCGTCGACGGCGTCGAGGAACCCGCCCCAGGCAGGCGCGACCGTCCGGTCCGGGCCACGACGTCCGGGCGGGCGCTCGGTGATCGCGTGACGTCCCTCGGACAGGAGGCTCCACAATTGCCGAGGCCCATCAGCGCCGGGGAAACGACAGGACGCACCGACTACCGCGATGTGGCCGCCTTGGGCCTGGACATCCACCCGGATCGTTCCCTTCCACGTTCAGATCGCGTCTTGCGAGGTCACAGCAGCGAGTGCTGGACACCGTGAGCTGCCACCGGCCACCAGCGAGGCCCTGCCAGGGCGAAGGTCCGGCAGGGCCGGCGCGACGTGATTCCCACGGGCTGCGCCACCACCGGGCCACGAAACGGAATGAAATCCTGAGCGTGACCGTGCGGTAGGACGCGATCGATCACACAGCGGCACAATGGACCTGAAAAGCGACGCCGCGAGCACGGCACGCGTTCGCCTCTTCTCGGCCGTGGCACGCCGAATTCCCTCGGCTGGATTACTGCGCAGCCAATTTCAGTCGGTCAGGACTGCGGAAAGTCCCACCTGGTCGCGGACTCCCATCCGGCCATTCCCGCCCAACCGTAGATCCGTTCGGGATTCAGCCGAAACACCGGAGCGCTCTGGCCGAAACGCGTGTGGACGCGGTCCTCGCTCACCGAGAGTTCCCAGTCGTACTTCACCCCGACGCCTTCGGCGAGCACGTTGATGTCGTCCCCGACCACTCGGGAGCAACTGCCCTCGATCATTACCACATCCTCGCCAACCTGCAGGTTCACGGAGGCCCGCGGGTTGACCTTCAGGAATGCACCGCAACGGTTCTGGCTCGAGAACCAGAAGGTGTTCCGCTGCCAGATACCCCACAAGGGCCTGCTGTGCGGCTGTCCGTCCGGGCTGGTGGTGACCAGCCAGTACGTGGACGCGGACTCGAGCAGATTCTCCGCCCAGCTCCAGGCTTGTCCCGGCCCCGGCGCGGTCTGGTTGAAGATGAATGCCGGCGTCCCCTTCGGCTCCTCCTCGTTTTTCAACACCTCGGCAGTCATTGCTGTCCCTTCGCTCGTCCGCTGTGGGCGACCAGCGAGACGCACCGGTCTGGCTTTCGAGGTTCATGCTCGCAGCGCGACTGCGAAACCGACACCCCAAAAGAACCGCGCGAGCACCGGGGCGGCGGCTAGGGGGATTAGGGGGTTCCCGCGCCGACGTCGCAAGAGAATGATTGTTCACTCGACCGCCCAGAGGCGGTCTTGACCGTGGTCCCACCCAATGCCTTTTCTGCGCAAGCTTCGCCGGACTGCCGGCCTCCGCAGGCGCCTGCCACGTGTCCAGGCACGACAAGTCCGGGGTACGCCGGACCACTCCGGGGTTCCCCGGGCCACTGGAACAGACGAAGACAGATGGGGTTGCTCGGATGGAGAACGAGGACAAGCTTCGCCAGTATCTCAAGTTGGTCACGAGCGACCTCTACCAGGCTCGCAAGAAGATCACTGAGAGGGAGGCCCGGGACAGTGAGCCGATCGCCATCGTCTCGATGGCCTGCCGCTTGCCCGGCGACGTCTGGTCACCGGAGGACCTCTGGGAACTGGTCGTCAGTGGAACCGACGCGATCGGCGACTCGCCGACCGACCGGGGCTGGGACATGGACAGCATCTACGACCCGGAGCCCGGCAAGCCCGGAAAGACGTACACCCGCGAGGGCGGCTTCATGTCCGGCCTGGCCGACTTCGACGCGGACTTCTTCGGCATCTCCCCACGCGAAGCTCTTGCCATGGACCCGCAGCAGCGGATCGTCCTCGAGGCCGCCTGGGAGTCGTTCGAGCGTGCCGGCATCGACCCGGAGACCCTCCGCGGCACCGGGACAGGTGTGTTCATCGGCTCGAACACCCATGACTACGTGCCGTTGACCGTCACGGCACCCCGCGAGGTCGATGGCTATCTGCTGCTGGGCAACGCACCCAGCGTGCTCTCCGGCCGCGTCGCGTACACGTTCGGCTTCGAGGGCCCCGCTGTCACCGTCGACACCGCCTGTTCCTCTTCGTTGGTCGCGATGGACTACGCCATTCGGGCCTTGCGCCGCGGCGAATCCACGATGGCTTTGGCCGGCGGCGTCGCGTCGATGTGCTCGCCACTGGTCATGGTCGACTTCAGCCGGCAGCGCGGGATCGCGCCCAACGGCCGGTGCAAGGCGTACGCGGACACCGCGGACGGCACCGGCTGGTCGGAGGGGGTCGGCCTGGTCCTGCTCGAGCGGCTCTCCGACGCGCAGGCCAACGGCCACCCGGTGCTTGCCGTCATCCGTGGCTCGGCGATCAACCAGGACGGTGCCTCCAACGGCCTGACCGCTCCCAACGGACCCGCCCAGCAACGGGTCATCCAGGCGGCGCTGGCCGACGGCCAGGTTCCGATGGAGCAGGTCGACCTCCTCGAAGGACACGGCACCGGCACTCGGCTGGGCGACCCGATCGAGGCACAGGCCCTGCTGGCCACCTACGGCCGCAAGAAGAAGGACGGCGAGCCGCTGTGGCTGGGCTCGCTGAAGTCGAACGTGGGTCACACCCAGGCGGCCGCGGGCGTCGTCGGCGTGATCAAGGCAGTGATGGCCATGCGCCACGGCGTCCTCCCCAAGACGCTGCACGTGGATGAGCCGACGCACGAAGTGGACTGGTCGGCCGGCGGGGTCAAGGTGTTGACGGAGAACCGCCCGTGGCCGAAGAACGAGTGGCCGCGCCGGGCAGGCGTGTCGTCGTTCGGCATGAGCGGGACCAACGCGCACGTCATCCTCGAGCAGGCGCCCGCGCCGGAGGCGGTCGCGGCCGAGCCGGTGAGCGCGCAGCCGATCGCCTTGCCCTTCCTGCTCTCCGCCCGTACTCCGCAGGCCCTGGCCGGTCAGGCGGCGCGGCTCCGTGACTGGCTTTCCGACAAGGACGTCGTCCTGCCCGACGTCGCCAAGTCGCTCGCGCTGCACCGCGTGACGTTCGAGCACCGCGCCGCCGTGGTCGCGGGCACCAAGGAGGACCTGCTCGCGCAGCTCGACCTGCTGGCCGGCGGCGGCAGCGGGGCCAAGGCGGTCGTCGGCACCGAGTGCCGCGGTCTCACCGCGGTGATGTTCCCCGGACAGGGATCGCAGCGCACCGGCATGGGCGCCCAGCTCGCGGCCGCGTTCCCCGTCTTCGCCACGGCGTACTCGGAGGTGCTGGGGTGGCTCGACCCCGAGCTGCCGCGGATCATCGCCGAGGGCGGCCCGACGCTGGACCGGCCCGAGTACGCCCATCCCGCGCTGTTCGCGATCGAGGTGGCGCTCTACCGCCTGGTCGAGTCGTGGGGTCTGCGCCCCGACCACCTGCTCGGTCAGTCCTGTGGGGACATCGCGGCGGCCCATGTCGCGGGGGTGCTGTCGCTCGAGGACGCGGCCACCATGGTCACCGCCCGAGCACGGCTGATCCAGACCTCGGCCGCCGGCGTGATGGTTTCGGTCGCGGCCGGCGCCGACGTGGTGGAGCCGGTCATCGCCGACATCGAGGGCGTTTCGCTCGCCGGTATCAACAGCCCGAGCTCCGTCACCCTCTCGGGGCTTCAGGGCCCGGTCGAGGCGGCTGTGGCGCGCCTGTCCGAGCTCGGCCACGCGTCCCGCACGCTGCGGGTCGGCGTCGCGGGCCACTCGGTCACGATGGAGCCGGTCCAGGAGCAGTTCCGGGCCGTGGTGGAAACCCTGGCCTATTCGGCCCCGAAGATCCCGATGGTGGTGCCCGCCGAGGTGCTGTGCACCCCGGAGTTCTGGGTCCGGCAGATGCGTGAGCCGGTGGACCTCGTCGGCGGCGTGGCTCGGCTGCGCGAGCGCGGCGTCACCCGGCTCGTCGAACTGTCGCCCGCCGCGTCGATGAGCAGCGACGTGCGCAAGTGCTACGGCGACGAGCCGGTGGCGGTCACGCCGTCCCTGCGCAGCCGGCGCGACGAGGTGGAATGCGTCGCCGTGGCGATGGCCACCCTGCACGCCGCCGGCGTCGAGGTGGACTGGGAGGCGTTCTTCGCCAGCACCGGCGCGCAACGCGTCGACCTGCCCACCTACGCGTTCCAGCACGAACGCTTCTGGCTCGAGACCAGCCACGTCGGAGGGCACGACCTCAGTTCGGTCGGCCTGCGTTCGGTGGACGCCCCGCTCCTGGGTGCCGGCGTCTCACTCGCCAACGACGGCGGCTTCCTGTGCACCGGCCGGCTGTCGCTCTCCACCCAGCCCTGGCTCGCCGACCACGCCCTGTTCGGCCGTACACTGCTGCCCGGCACCGCATTCGTCGAGTTCGCGCTGCGCGCGGCGGACCAGGTCGGCTGTGAGCTGGTCGAGGACCTGACCATCGAGGCCCCGCTGCTGCTGGAGCAAGGCGGCGTGGCGCTGCAGATCGTGGTCGGCGAGCCGGAGGAGTCCACCGGCCGGCGGTCGATCACCATCTGGTCACAGCAGCAGGACCCGGAATCCCCCGACATCGACGCGGCCTGGACACGGCACGCCAGCGGCTTCGTCTCAGGGACCGCTGGTGTGGTCCGCGACGACCTCGAGATGGCCGAGTGGCCACCTGCCGGTGTCGAGGAAGTCGAGCTCAGTGATCTTTACGAGACCTTCGCCGAGGCCGGGTACGCCTACGGACCGGTGTTCCGCGGGCTGAAAGCCGCCTGGCTGCGTGACGGGGAAGTCTTCGCCGAAGTGGCTCTGCCCCAGCATGTGGGCGACGCCGGCGCGTACGGCATGCACCCTGCCCTGCTGGACGCCGCGCTGCATGCGCTCGCGGTCACCGGCACCACCCAGGGTGCCATCCCCTTCGTGTGGTCGGGCGTCCGGCTGTACGCCGTCGGTGCTTCCACGCTGCGCGTACGGCTGACTCCGGTGGGGACCGACGCAGTGGCACTGCTGGTCGCCGACGGGGCCGGCCGCACGGTGCTGTCCGTCGACTCGCTGGCCTTGCGGTCCGCCACCGCGGAACAGATCGCCGGGAGTGCTCCGCGGGCCCACGACTCCCTCTACGAGATCGAGTGGATCGCCGCGGGTGAGGTCGGGGCCTCGTCGCCCACCGGCTGGGCGAACCTGGGCGGCGGCGCGCCCGGGACAGGCACGGCGTACGACGGCTTCCCCGCGCTGCGGGCCGCCCTCGACGCCGGGGGCGAGGTGCCCGCCGTGGTGCTGGCGGCTCCCGGTCACGGCCACGGCGCCGACGTGGCCGCCGACGTGCACTCAGGCGTCAACCGGATGCTCGAACTGGTGCGCCACTGGCTGGCCGATGAACGGCTGGCCGCCTCACGGCTGGTCCTGGTCACCCGTGGCGCGCTGGCCACGTACGAGGGTGAACAGGTCCATGACCTGGCCGGCGCGGCCCTGCACGGCCTGTTCCGCTCGGCGCGTGCCGAGAACCCTGGCCGACTCGTCCAGGTCGATCTCGCTCCCGGCGAGCCCGACTCGGCCGTGGTGGCGGCGCTCGACGCCGGGGAGGACGAGGCCGCCGTACGCGCGGGCACGGTCCTGGTGCCGCGCCTGGCCAAGGTCTCCTCCTCGAAGACGCTCGCCGTGCCGGCGGAGCCGACCGCCTGGCGGCTGTCCGCCCCCCGCCCCGGCACTTTCGACGGGCTCGCCCTGATCGAGTCACCGGAGGCGGTCGCGCCCCTGGCCGAAGGTGAGGTGCGGATATCCGTCCGGGCCGCCGGCCTGAACTTCCGGGACGTCATGTCCACCCTGGGCCTGGTCCGCGGTCAGGAGGTGCTCGGCGGCGAGGCGGCCGGCGTGGTGACCGAGGTCGGCCCGGGAGTCGTCGGTCTCCAGCCCGGAGACCGGGTGATGGGACTGTTCTTCGGGCCGTTCGGGCCGGTGGCCGTGGGCGACCACCGGATGGTGGTACCGATCCCGGACGGGTGGTCGTACCTGCAGGCCGCAACCGTCCCGATCACCTACTTGACCGCGTACTTCGGCCTCGTCGACGTGGCCGGGCTGCAACCCGGCGAGTCCGTGCTCATCCACGCCGCCGCCGGTGGCGTCGGCATGGCGGCCGTGCAGCTGGCAGCCCATCTGGGCGCCGAGATCTTCGCCACCGCCGGCCCCGCCAAGTGGGCGGCCGTTCGCGAGCTCGGCATCCCCCGCGAACGCATCTCGAACTCCCGCACCGCACAGTTCGCATCCGATCTGCTCGGCGCCACCGACGGCCGCGGCGTCGACGTGGTCCTCAACTCTCTCTCCAACGAGCTCGTGGACGCCTCGCTACGGCTGCTGCCGCGCGGCGGCCGGTTCGTCGAGATGGGCAAGACCGACATCCGCGACGCCGACGGGGTGGCCGAGGCGTTCCCCGGTGTGCGCTATCAGGCGTTCGACCTGCTCGGGGTGGCGCCCGAACGGGTCCACGAGATGTTGGTCGAGCTGCTGGACCTGTTCGGCCGTGGCGTTCTCACCCTGCCTCCGACCGCCGCCTGGGACGTCCGCCGGGCCCCGGACGCGTTGAGGTTCCTCAGCCAGGCTCGGCACATCGGCAAGCTCGCCCTGACCATCCCGGTGCCCCTCGATCCAGCCGGGAGCGTGCTGGTGACCGGCGCCTCCGGCGCACTGGGAGGCCTGGTCGCCCGGCACTTGGTCGCCGAGCACGGCGTACGCAACCTCGTGCTGGCGAGCCGGCGCGGCCCGGATGCCCCCGGCGCCAGCGAGTTCGCCGCCGAGTTGACCGGGCTCGGCGCCTCGGTGACGACTGTTGCCTGTGACGTCTCCCACCGCGAGTCGCTGCGCGGGGTGCTGGCCGCGATTCCCGCCGAGCATCCGCTGACCGCGGTGGTGCACATCGCGGGCATCAGCGACGACGGCGTCATCGGCTCGCTGACGGCCGAGCAGGTCGACACCGTGTTGCGTCCCAAGGTGGACGCCGGTTGGCTCCTCCACGAGCTGACCGAGGACCTCGACCTGTCGGCCTTCGTGCTGTTCTCCTCCGCTGTCGGGGCGTTCGGCGCGCCGGGCCAGGCCAATTACGCCGCCGCCAACGCGTTCCTGGACGCTCTTGCCCGGCACCGCCGTGCGTTGGGGCTGCCCGCCGTCTCGCTCGACTGGGGCCTCTGGCAGGCCACCAGCCACATGACGGCCTCCCTGCAGGAGGCCGACTGGGGACGGATGGCACGCGCGGGTGTCAAGGCGATGTCCGACGAGGAAGGCCTTGCCCTCTTCGACGCGGCCCTCGCCGTCGGCGCCCCGGTGGTGCTGCCGGTCCGGCTCGACCTGGCCGCGTTCCGCGGGGAGGTACCGCCCCTGCTGCGCAACCAGGTCTCCGGGCGGGTGCGGCGTACCGCCGTCGCGAGTGGCGTCGGTGCCGGCTCGTGGACCCGCCGTCTGCTCGCCCGGCCGCCGGCCACCCGGCATCGCATCGTGCTGGAGGCTCTCGCCGCCGAGACCGCTGCCGTGCTCGGGCACGCGACGGCGTCAAGAGTCTCACCGGACCGGACCTTCAAGGGCATCGGCTTCGATTCGCTGGCCTCGGTGGAGCTGCGCAACCGGATCACCGCGCTCACCGGCTTGCGGCTCCCGGCAACGGTGGTCTTCGACTACCCGGACCTCACTTCGCTGACCGAATACGTGCTCGGCGAGGTGGTCAGCGCCGGCTCCTCCGCGTCGGCGGCACCCGCGATCGTCACGGCGGACACCGGCGGCGACGCGATCGCCATCGTTGGCATGGCCTGCCGCTACGGCGGCGGGATCGACTCGCCGGAGGCGTTGTGGGCGATGGTCGAGGAGGGCCGGGACGCCGCCACGGAGTTCCCGTCCGACCGTGGCTGGAACCTGGCCGAGCTGTTCGATCCCGAGCCCGGCCGCTCGGGCACGACCAACGCCCGGGCGGCCGGCTTCCTGGCCGACGCAACCGAGTTCGATCCCGATTTCTTCGGCATCTCACCTCGTGAGGCCACCGCGATGGACCCGCAGCAGCGTCTGTTGCTCGAGTCGGCGTGGGAGGCGTTCGAGCGTGCCGGTATCGACCCGTTGGCGCTGCGCGGCACGAATACCGGCGTGTTCGTCGGCCTCAGCGCCCATGACTACAGCAACTTGCTCGCGCTCGAATCGCACGGTCTCGACGGCCACCTGCTGACAGGAACGGCGCCCAGTGTGGCATCGGGCCGCATCTCCTACGAGTTCGGCCTCGAGGGCCCCGCGCTGACGGTCGACACCGCCTGTTCGTCCTCGCTGACCACGCTGCACATAGCGGCCCAGGCGCTGCGGACCGGTGAGTCCGACCTCGCGCTGGCCGGCGGTGTGGCGGTGATGTCCACACCGGTGGTGTTCCAGGAGTTCGCGCTGCAGGGCGGCCTTTCCGCGGACGGCCGCTGCCGGGCGTTCAGCGCGGACGCGGACGGCACCGGCTGGGCCGAGGGCGTCGGGCTGCTCGTGCTGGAGCGTTTGTCGGACGCCCGCCGCAACGGCCACCAGGTCCTCGCGGTGGTGAAGGGTTCCGCGGTGAACCAGGACGGCGCCTCCAACGGGTTGACCGCGCCCAACGGCCGCTCGCAACAGCGGGTGATCCGAGACGCGCTGGCCAATGCCGGTGTCTGCGCTGCCGATGTGGACGTCGTAGAGGGACACGGCACCGGCACCAGGCTCGGCGACCCGATCGAGGTGCAGGCACTACTGGCGACGTACGGGCGGGAGCGCACCGAGGAAAATCCGCTCTGGCTCGGTTCTCTGAAATCGAACCTGGGCCACGCGCAGGCGGCTGCCGGCGTGGCCGGGGTGATCAAGATGGTCCAGGCACTGCGGCACGGCCTGCTGCCCCGGACGTTGAACGCCGAGGAGCCCACCTCGCACGTGGACTGGTCGGACGGTGCCGTGAAGCTGCTGACCACAGCGCAGCAGTGGCCGGAGCGCGACCGGCCCCGGCTGGGCGCCGTCTCCGCGTTCGGAATCAGCGGCACCAACGTGCACGTGGTGCTGGAGCAGGCACCGGAGCCCGGCGAGTTGCCCGCTCCGCCCGCACCCGATCGGGTGCTCGCGCCATCCGTCAGGCCGTTCGTCCTCTCGGCACGCGGCGCGGCGGCACTGCGCGGTCAGGCAGCCAGGCTCAGCGCCTACCTCGCCGAGCACCCGGAGGTGGACTTCGACGCGCTCGGCCGCTCGCTCAGCGGCCGAGCCACACTGGAGCACCGGGCCGTGGTGCTCGCCGAGAACCTGGACACGCTGACCGCGGGGCTCACGGCGATCGCCGCCGGCACGGCGGACTCCACCGAGGACGTCGTGCTGGGCAGTGGCGGTGATCCGACCCAGCCGGTCTTCGTCTTCGCGGGTCAGGGTGGCCAGTGGAGTGGCATGGCCCTCGACGTGTGGAACACCAGCCCGCTGTTCGCTGCCGCCATGACCGAGTGCGATGCGGCGCTGGCCCCGCACGTCGACTGGAACGGCGCGACGCTGTCGGACGTCCTCACCGGCGCTCCGGGCGCTCCGGGCCTGGACCGGGTGGACGTGGTCCAGCCCGCGCTGTTCGCGGTGATGGTGTCCTTGGCCCGGCTGTGGCGCTCGCTCGGGGTCGAGCCGGCAGCAGTGGTCGGTCACTCCCAGGGCGAGATCGCGGCGGCCGTGGTGGCCGGTGTCCTCACGCTGGCCGACGGCGCCCGCATCGCCGGGTTGCGCTCGCGCTTGATCGCCGGCCTGACCGAGCGCGGCGGGATGGGCTGGATCGGCCTGCCAGTCGCCCAGGTCCAGGAACGGCTCGTCGGCTACCCGGGGCTCGGCGTCGCCGCGGTCAACGGGCCGCGGTCGGTGGTCGTCTCCGGCGCCGCCGACGAACTGCAGAGCCTGTGCGCGGCGCTCGCGGCCGAGGAGGTCCCGGTGCGCACGCTCCTGGTCGATTACGCGTCCCACTCGCAGGGGGTGGAGGAGCTGCGAGCCGAACTCATCGACGCGCTGGCCGGCGTCGCGCCTGCTGAGGCAGAAGTGCCGTTCTACTCGACGGTGACCGGCGGGCGGGTCGACGGCACCGAACTGAACGCCGACTACTGGTATCGCAATCTTCGGGAGACGGTGCGGTTCAGTGCGGCCATCGAGGCTCTTGTGGACGGCGGGCACAGCTGCTTCGTGGAGCTCAGCGCGCACCCGGCCCTCGTCGACGCGGTCGAGGCGGTTGCCGAGGCCCGGAACGCCGAGGTGGCCGCGTCGTGGTCGTTGCGGCGCAACGGCGGTGACGTCGCGTTCACCCGCTCTTTGGCCACGGCCTTCGTGCACGGGGCAACGGTACGCTGGGGGAAGGTGTTTCCCGCCGGAGGGCGGATCGACCTGCCCACTTACGCGTTCCAGCACCGCCGGTTGTGGGTCGAGCCCGCCGGTGCGGTGACCGCGAGTGCCGACGACTTGGGGCTGGCGTCCGCCGATCACCCCCTGCTCGGCGCCGCCGTGGAACGCGCCGGCGAGGACCAGGTGCTCTTCACCGGCAGGTGGTCGCTGGCAGCCCAGCCGTGGCTAGCCGATCACGTCGTGCTCGGTACCCTCCTGTTGCCCGGAGCCGCCTTCGTCGAGCTGGTCACCCACGCCGGGCGTCACGTCGGCTGCGCCCGCTTGGAAGAGCTGGCGTTTCAGGCGCCGCTGGTGCTCCCGGAGAGGTCAGGTGTGGCGGTGCAGGTCGCGGTCGGCGCTGCCGACGCCACCGGCCGGCGTCCGGTCACGGTGCACTCGCGGCGCACCGGGTCCGGCGCCGACAGCAGGTGGATCCTGCACGCGGAGGGCACGCTCGCCCCTGTCGGTACCAGCCCGGTGCCGAGCAGTCCGACGGCCTGGCCGCCGGCCGGCGCGGAGGCGGTCGATGTGACCGACATCTATGCGCGGCTCGCCGAGCGCGGATACGCCTACGGGCCTGCCTTCGCCGGGATCCGTGCGCTGTGGCGGGACGGCGAGGACATGTACGGCGAGGTCGCGCTGCCGAGCTCGGTCCGTGCCGAGGCGGGGCGGTTCGGCCTGCACCCGGCGCTGCTGGACGCCGCCCTGCAGGTGCCGGTCGCCGGACTGATCGACAGCGAGAGCGAGGCGGTGATGCCGTTCTCCTGGAACGGCATCACCGTGCACACCCGGGGAGCGAACTCGCTGCGGGTCGCTTTCCGGCGCAAGGGCTCTGACTCCTCCACGATGCTGCTCACCGACGACGCGGGCGAGCCCGTCGCCTCGTTCGACTCCATCGTCGCGCGGCCGGTCAGTCGCGAGCAGCTGCGCATCGCCGTGGACAACGCGACCGACACGAACGTCGATGACGAGCACTACCGCGTGGAGTGGCGCACGCTGCCCAGCGGCACGCGCCCGCCGATCGGCGGTACCTGGCTGGCGGTGGTGGCCGAGGGGCAGCCGGCCGATGGCTGGGCCGCGGAAACCGTGCGCCGACTCGCTGCCCATGCGCCCGGCCTGGTGACCTGGGCCGTACCGTGCGGGAACCTCGACCGGGCGGCGCTGGCCCGGCGGCTCGGCGAGCTCGCGGCGAACGGCACGAGCCCGGTCGGGGTGCTGTCGCTGTTGGCCGAGGACGAGACCCCGTGCGAAGACTCCTCAGCGCTGCCGCAAGGCCTCGCGGGCACGGTGGTGCTCACCCAGGCGCTGCTGGACGCCGGACTCGACGTCCCGCTCTGGGCGGTGACCCAGGGCGCGGTAGCGGCCGGTCCGAAGGACCGCATCGGCTCGCCCACCCAGGCGCTGGTCTGGGGTTTCGGACGGGTCGCAGGCCTCGAACATCCGCGGCTGTGGGGCGGCCTGGTCGATCTGCCGGAGACGGTGGACGACCACGCGGTCGCCGCACTGGCCGGTGTGCTCGCGGGCAACGGCGAGAACGAGGTCGCCGTACGGTCCCAGACCGTCCTGGCCCGCCGTCTGGTCAGAGCGGCAGCACCCGCGCAGGAGCCGCCCGAGTGGCGGCCGCGCGGTACCGTGCTCGTGACGGGTGGCACGGGTGGCCTCGGTGCCGAAGTGGCCCGCTGGCTGGCCGACCGCGGTGCCGAACATCTGGTGCTTGCCAGCCGCAGCGGCGCCGATGCGCCCGGGGCCCGGCGCCTGGTCGAGGAACTGGCCGCCAAGGGCGTCTCGGTCTCGGTGACGGCCTGTGACGTCGCAGACCGGGCCGCCGTGGTCGAATTGCTGGCCTCCGTTCCCGCCGAGCGCCCGCTGACCGCGGTCGTGCATGCCGCGGGCAGCCTCGACGGCGGGCCGATCGCCGACACGACGTTGACCGAGTTCGGCGGCATCCTGGCCGCCAAGGTGCTCGGTGCGGCGCACCTCGACGAGCTGCTCGACCACGACAGCATGCAGACAGTGCTGCTGTTCGGCTCCATCTCGGCGACGTGGGGCGTCGGCAACCAGTCCGCGTATTCGGCTGCCAACGCGTACCTTGACGCCCTGGCTCGGGAACGGCACGACCGCGGCGGCCGCACGGTCTCGGTGGCGTGGGGCCCGTGGGAGGCCGGAATGCTGAGCGAGGACGAGGAGATGGCCGACTCGCTGCGCCGCGGAGGTCTGCCCCTGCTGCCGGCGGACTTTGGACTGGCGAACCTGGACCGGATCGTCGCCGAGGACGAACCGTGCCCGGTCGTCGCACGAGTCGAATGGGCCCGGTTCCATTCCCGCTTCACCTCGCTGCGGCCCAGCCCGCTGCTGGCCGACCTGCCGGAGGTTCGCCGGCTGCAGACGGCGGAGTCCCCGACCTCGGTCGAACGCGGCGCGGCCCTGATCGAGAAGCTCACCGCGCTGCCGGAGGAGGACCGGGAAGCGGCCGTGCTCGATCTGGTCTGCTCGCACGTCGCGGCCGTGCTCGGCCACGACTCTCCGGAGGAGGTCGATCACAAGCGGGCTTTCAAGGACGTCGGCTTCGACTCGATGATCGCCGTCCAGCTGCGCAACCGGCTCAATGCGGCAACCGGGTTGCGGCTGCCGGTGACGCTGGTCTTCGACTACCCGAATCCGACGATCCTGGCCTCGTTCCTGCGCTCCGAGGTGGCCGCCAGTGTGCCCTCGGCGACGGACGCGGCACTGGCCGAGTTCGACCGGCTGGAGGCGTCGCTCTCCGCACTGCCGACCGAGGAGACGGAAGTGCGCGACGTCCTCGTCGGCCGGGCGCGAGAACTACTGAGCCGGCTCTCGGGCCCGGCGCAGGCCGCGAGTGCCGAGGGCGATGTGGCGACCCTGACGGCGGCCTCCGACGACGAACTGTTCAGCTTCATCAACACGCAGCTCGGCCGCCGGGACGAGTGATCCCTGTACGCACGTGGAACGTGCCGCGGCGGCGGACGAGAGGTCGAGGAGCAGATGGACGACAACAATCCCAAACTGCGGCACTACCTGAATCTGGTCACGGCAGACCTCGTGCAGGCCCGCAAGCGGTCGGAGGAGCTTGAGCGGCGGGTCGGCGAGCCGATCGCGATCGTCGGCATGGCTTGCCGCTATCCGGGCGGCGTGCGCTCACCGGAAGATCTGTGGGAGCTGGCGATAACCGGGCGGGACGCGATCACCCCGTTCCCCCGCGATCGGGGCTGGGACCTCGACTCGCTCTACGACCCCGACCCCGATCACCCGGGCACCAGCTACACCCAGCAGGGTGGCTTCCTGACAGACGTCGCGGACTTCGACGCGCAGTTCTGGGGCATCTCGCCCCGCGAGGCCACCGCGATGGACCCACAGCAGCGGCTGCTGCTGGAGACATCGTGGCAGGCCCTGGAAAGGGCGCGGATCGATCCGCACTCGCTGCGCGGCAGCGAGACCGGGGTGTTCGTGGGCCCGAGTGTGACCGACTACGCGGCCCTGTTGGCGCGCTACCCGGCCGGTTTCGAGGGGCTCCTGCTCGGCGGCCTGGCAGGAGCGATCATCTCGGGCAGAATCTCCTACCTTTTGGGACTGGAGGGTCCGGCAGTGACCCTCGACACCGGTTGTTCCTCGTCACTCACCGCCTTGCACCTCGCGGCGGGAGCGCTGCGCGCCCAAGACTGCTCACTCGCCCTGGTCGGTGGCGTTTCCGTGTTGGCCACGCCGGGCTCGTTCGTCGAGTTCAGCACCCAACGCGGGCTCGCTCCCGACGGCCGGTGCAAGTCCTTCGGCGATGCCGCGGACGGTACGTCCTGGGCCGAGGGCGTCGGCATGGTCGTGATCGAGCGGCTTTGCGACGCCCGCCGCCACGGGCACCCGGTGCTGGCGGTGCTGCGCGGCTCGGCCATCAACCAGGACGGGGCGTCGAACGGGCTGACCGCGCCGAGTGGCCCGTCCCAGCAGCGGGTGATCCGGCGTGCGCTGGCCGCGGCCGGGCTCACGTCCTGCGACATCGACGCCGTCGAGGCACACGGCACTGGCACGACACTGGGCGACCCGATCGAGGCCCAGGCGCTGCTGGCCACGTACGGGCGTGGCAGGCGGCCGGGTCGTCCGCTGTTCCTGGGGTCGCTCAAGTCCAACCTGGGCCACAGCCAGTCCGCCGCTGGAGTGGGCGGTCTGATCAAGACGGTGATGTCGCTCCGGCACGGCATGCTGGCACCGACGCTGCACGCCGACCCGCCCTCCACCGAGGTCGACTGGACGGCCGGCGACATCGAACTCCTGCAGGAGGCGCGGTCGTGGCCGAAGACGGAGGACCGGCCACGGCGTGCGGCGGTCTCCGCCTTCGGCATCGGCGGCACCAACGCGCACGTCATTCTCGAGGCGGTGCCCGAAGAGGAGGCCGGACGGGAGGGCGACGGCGTCGCGCACCGCACGCTCGCGGCCGTTCCCTGGTTGGTCTCCGGCCGCACCGCGGCCGCGATGCGCGCCCAGGCCGCGCGGCTGGCCACCTTCCTGACGCATCAGGCTGAGCCGCCCGATCCCACCGACGTCGGATACTCACTGGCCACCACGCGTGCCGCCCTGGACCACCGCGGCGTCGTCGTGGCCGCCGATCGAAAGGGCCTGCTCGCCGGGCTCGGCGGACTCGCCGGGGGCACCCCGCATGCCGCGGTCACGACGGGCACCACAGTGCGCGGACGGCTGGCCTTCCTGTTCACCGGCCAGGGGGCGCAGAAGCCGGGCATGGGCCGCGAGTTGTACGCGGAGCACCCTGTTTTCGCCGAGGCGTTCGATGCTGTCTGCGCGCACCTGGACGGTCCGCTGGGCCGTTCACTGCGTGACCTGACCTTCGCCGAGGACGACCCGCTGGGCCTGCTCGACCGTACCGGATTCGCCCAGCCGGCTCTCTTCGCCGTCGAGACCGCTCTGTTCCGGCTCGTCGAGTCGTGGGGAGTACGCCCGGACTTCGTCGCGGGGCATTCCATCGGCGAGGTCGTGGCCGCGCACGTGGCCGGGATACTGTCGCTCGAGGACGCCTGCGCGTTGGTCGCCGCGCGGGCGCGTCTCATGCAGGGCATGTCACCCGGCGGCGCGATGGTCGCTGTCCGCGCGTCCGAGGAAGACATCCAGCCGATGCTGGATCAGCTGACCGGCCTGGTGTCCGTCGCCGCGGTGAACGGTCCCACCTCGGTGGTGCTCTCCGGCGACGAGAAGACGCTCACCACGGTGACGGCGAGACTCACCGACCAGGGCCTCCACCCGCGCCGACTGCGGGTGAGCCACGCTTTCCACTCACCGCGGATCGACCCGATCCTGGCCGACTTCCGATCGGCGATCGAGAGCATCTCGTACGCCGCGCCGCGCATCCCGATCGTGCCGCTGGCTCCAGGCGAAGCGGACCGGGGCGAGCGGATGCGTTCGGCGGACTACTGGGTCGCCCAGGCCCGTGCAGCGGTGCGGTTCCACGACGGTGTCGTGCGCCTGAGCGAGGCCCAAGTCACCACCTACCTGGAACTCGGGCCGGGCGGCGTCCTCTCCGCCCTCGGCCGGGACTGCCTGCCGACGGCCGGTCCGGGCCTACCGGAGCGGGCCTTCGTGCCGGCACTGCGTCAGGGCCGGGCCGAGCCGGCCGCGCTGCTGGACGCGGTGGCTGCCCTTTTCGTCCGCGGTGTGCCGGTCGACTGGAGCGCGGTCTACGCGGGCACCGGCGCCGCCCAGCTCGACCTGCCCACATACGCCTTCCAGCGCCGCCGCTACTGGCTGGTCGATCACCTGCCGGCGGGGGCGAGTCTGCTGGCCGACCAGGGCGTCGTCGGCGGGACGGGCGCGCCGCTGCCGGACGCGGCGACGGCCGAGACGGTCACCGAAATTCCCTCTGTACGCGGCAAGATGGCCGATCGCCCGCGCCAGGAGTGGGCGGGAATCCTGCTCGCCGAAGTGCGTGAACAAGTGGCGCGGCTGATGGGCTACGCCACGTCCGAAGACGTGAACCCCCAGCAGGGCTTTGCCGAGCTGGGCTTCGACTCGCTGACCGCGGTCTGGCTCATCGAGCGCCTGAGGGCCGCCACCGGTCTGGAACTGTCCCGCACACTGGTCATCGACTGGCCGACACCGCACGCCGTCGCCGCACATCTGGCCGACAGCTTCGCCTTGCTCGAGGACCTGGAAGCACCACCGGCCGCCCCCGTACCGGCACACCCGACGCCGTCAGGCGCGGGCCGGGCGGCGCCACCGACGACCGATCCGCTGCCCGTCCTCTTCGCCCAGGCCTGCGCGCAGAACCAGGTCCGGGGCGGGTTGGAGCTGTTGGCCGTCGCCGCCCGGATGCGCGTGGGTACCGGCTCGCCGAAGATGCGAGAACCAGTCAGTTTCTCGCAGGGGCTCGCGGGCCCGACCCTGGTCTGCGTCCCGTCCGTGATGGCTCCCTCCAACATCTACCAATACGCCCGGATGGCCGACTCGCTGCGCACGACACACAACATGGCTGTGCTGCCGTTGACGGGCTACGCGGACCACGAGTCCCTTCCCGCCACCCGAACCGATCTGGTGGCTGCGGTCGCCGAGACGGTGCTCTCCCACGTGACCGGCCCCTACGTCCTCGTCGGATACTCCTCCGGCGGCTGGATCGCGCACGCGGCAGCCGCCCGGCTCAGGGATCTCGACACCGCACCGGAGTCACTCGTGCTGCTGGACAGCCACCTGCCCGGCAGTACGGGTCTGGCCGAGATCCAGTTCGGCCTGCTCGGCGACGCGTACGCCGAATGGACCGCGACGCAGCCGCCGGGCGGCGCCGAACTGACCGCGATGGCACACCACCTCCAGCTGTTCGACGACTGGGCACCGACCGCCATCGACGGCGTGTCGGCACTGCTGCTGCGCGCCACCGAACGGATGGGCGGCCAGCCCCGCACGGGCGAGCACTGGCAGGCCCACTGGGGCCCCGACCACGACACCGTCGACGTGCCCGGCACCCACCTGAGCATGATCGACGAACACGCCGCGAGCACCGCCTCAGCGATCAGCGGCTGGCTGGCTCGACGACCCGCCCATCGCTGTCACACCGATTCGACCACGCACGAAACGCCGTGATCACGGTGGAACCCCGGACAGCTGGCGCGGACAACGGCCGGTGAACAGACAGAAATTGCTCGGCCACCGATGAGCTCACCGCCCCGGCGCACCTGACCAGCCTCTCCGCCGGCCACCGCGCACAGCCAACGGCCCACCGCCCCACCCTCGACCACCACACAGATGCCTCACGCTCTGCAACGGGCACGACCTGGACCCACGCATCCGCCTCGGAACAACGGCACCCTCCTACTACCGAGGCGTCAACCGCCCCGTCCCGCTGGACGCCCAGGGCCGGCCAACGCGTCGACCGGCCCTCGCTGCACGGCCTGCCGTCCGCGGTGAACATGCCGGCCGGCCGAGTCGTTGCCATGCCAGCGTCACCGGTGGCCGCGCGCCGGCCGGTACCGCACTTACGGCATCCTGCGCGCCGTGGCCACCAGGTAGCCGAACTCCGGCATCGTGGAGACCGGATGCATCAGGACCTCGATCAGCTGTCGGGCGCCGTCACCGAACTGCTCCTCCAGGGCGCCACGGTGCTTGTTCGCGCCCTCGCCCATGATCTGCAGCGTTCGCCTGGTGTGCTCACTGACGTCCAGTAACTCGTTCACCTCCAGGCCCGCGCCGGTGATCAGGGCCCGGTAGTCGTCGATGCTGGGA
The DNA here is from genome assembly GCF_055558375.1 of Streptomyces sp. NPDC025793. Lineage (NCBI taxonomy): Bacteria > Bacillati > Actinomycetota > Actinomycetes > Kitasatosporales > Streptomycetaceae > Streptomyces > Streptomyces sp. NPDC025793. The sequence continues at coordinate 19,232 of NZ_JBVHMR010000072.1, forward strand.
AGTTCGACGATGGCGAACTTCGCCTTCGCGTCGTCGAGGCCTCGTCCTTGGCGCGTTCGCCTGGCCGCGGCCCTCCCGCCGACGGGCCAGAGCCCGCTCCACCGACCGCGGATGGACGGTGAGACCGAACTCCTCGGCCACCGCCTCGGCCAGGGCCCGCGCCTTCATGCCCGGATCGGCCGCCAGCAGGGCCTCGAGGTGCTCCATCACCGGCCCGGTCAACTTGCTCGGCCCCTTCGGCCCCGGTTTGCCCGGCACCAGACCAGCCGGCCCCTCCGCATCCAGGGCGGCCGCGATCGCATAGAAGGACTGCCGGCAGAACCCGAACGCTTTCGCAGCTCGTGCCACGGGCACCTTGTCGACGCGCACCCGGCGCACCATCTCGTACTTCACCTGCACCAGATCGTGCGGATCCAGGAACGCCGAGGCGACGAACGCTTCGTCGGTCACCGCCTCGGGACGCGGATTGAGTGTTCTCGACTCCCGCAGAGCACGGATCTTCGCCGTGTTTCCCACTACCGCTGCCATGGCCACCACCCCTGTTGGACCCTGTCATCAGGATTCCGATGCCACCGGCCACGGCCAAGACGCTGATCACCACCACGAGAGGCAGAAGTAGCAGACCAGCGCACATTCCCCGTCCGAACGCGCCCCCGGCCGACACGGCTATCGCCCTCCCGCTCGGCGTGAACTCCGCGACACTCACGGCGTGATCTCCCCGACGCCCCGCAGCCGGTCGATCAGCGTGGCCAGCGCGACCAGATGCTGTGTCCGGAACGGGCACTCGCCCGCGGCCGCGACAACGAACGGGTCCACCGGCGCCACCGACGTCCACTCCGCCGGGATCTTCGACCGGCCACCCACCTCGTCGAAGTAGTACACCCGGTCCCCACGCCAGCACTGCCGGCGCTCGATGAACTCCAGCTCCTGGCCGAACAGCGGATGGAACGGATGCGTCACACGCACCCGACCTCCGTCTCCAAAATCGGAATCACCAGCAGTCGACGGATCACGCCAAAGCCGCAGCCGAGAGCTTCTTCGGACTGCTCAAAGCGGAGATCGGCACCACCATCTGGGAGAGCCGCGAGGCCGCCCGGGCCGACGTCTTCCGCTTCATCGAAGTCGAGTACAACCGCACCAGGCTCCGCAAGCATCCCGCGTTCGGATACCTCACCCCGCTCGAAACCCGAGCCAGGCTGCAGCACGACTTCACCCCGGCAGCGTAAGCAACCGCTGTCCAAGATCAGGGGGAACTTCACGTCAGGACGCGCGCCACCCACGGCGCGCTCGTGCAGTTCGGCGTGGGTGTGCCCTGAGCGGAGGAAGACCAGCGCGTCTTGCGCCGGGTGCCGGACGGCTGCCCGGACCAGTAGGTCGCCATCGTGCTGACCTCGGTGCACTGGACGCGCTCGGTCACGAGGGTGCTCCCGGTGCGGGCTCACCGAGATGCTGGTCACGCACTGCATCCCGACCCATATCCACCAGATTGGAGCCGGTTCGTCGCTTACGGAGGTTTGCCACTGGTTCCTCGCGTACACCTTCTCGTCTCGCTTGCCGGACCCGCACCGTCTGGCAGTGCCAGCACGTCCCGGCGTTGTCAGGGCCGCTTCCCACCCTCACCGGCGTCCCCCGGATCAGGCTGCCCTCAGCTTCAACCGGACTGCTGCGACAGCCCGGTGGCGGAGTCCTTCCGCCACCGCCCGGTCATCAAGCGCCTCGTGGCGCACGGTCCCGTCCACGATCAGCACGGTGTCCTTGCGGAACCGCTTGCGCTGCTGCAGGGCGAGCCAGGGGCCGAGGTGGTCGATGATCCGGCCGGCGGCCGACTTCGACACCCCGAACAGCGGCGGCAGCTGCCGCAGCGTGAGGTTGGTGCGCCAGTACGCGGCGACCAGCAGGACCCGGTCCTCCAGCGGCGGGGTCCACGGCCGGCCCTTGCGGACCGGATCGGCGGCGCCCTCCCGCCGCAGCGCGGTGACCAGCTTGCCGAACTGCCGCCGGCTCAGCCCGGTGAACGGGGCTATCGGGGCTATCCAGGACGGCTCCGACGCCGTGATCACACCAGACACAGCATGATCCGCTCACCCGTGACCAGCAGTTACGGGACATCGCTTAGCTTGATCTTTAACTAATGCGGCGGGGCTTTGGGGTGGTTGACCTCTTCTTTTGTCCCTTTGCTGGCTGTGTCTTCTTGGGCGTGTGCACGTCGTGGCGG
>NZ_JBVHMR010000073.1:0-21380 GCF_055558375.1 Streptomyces sp. NPDC025793
AGCGTCCATGCCGCCACCGACGCGGCGTCGTGTCCGCTGGACTGGCAGTTGTATCTGCCCCGGGAGTGGACGGACGAGCCGGACCGCTGCCGGAAGGCCGGAGTATCCTTGGACGGCAGAGAACTCGGCGGACACCGAGGTCGTCCCGGACGGGCGATACTGGAAAACATGGCGGTCCAATCGAGCGTTCAGGTACTCGATGTACTGGATCAGCGGCTGATCGCGGCCCCGCAGTGCGACGGCCGGCTGACCGCCGAGCGAGCCGCCGCGGTCCTCGGGCTCAATGCCCGCACCGTGCAGCGGCGCTGGCGTGCGCTCATGGCGGACGGCACGGCACGAGTCGTCACCGTACCGGAACGCCCTGCCGGGGTGGGCGCGCTGCTGCTGCGCGTCTAGGTGTTGCGCGGCGAACTCGACACCATCGCGGCCGCCCTCGCCGCCCGCGACGACATCCCCTTCCTCGACCTGTCCGCCTCCGGCGACGAGCTCACCGCGGTCGCCTGGGCCGAGCCCGGCACGCGCAGCCCCCTGGTCTTCCGCAGCCTGCCCGCCACGCAGGCCGTCACCTGTCACGGCGTCAACGGTGCTGCACGTCTTCCGTCAGGCCCATGAACGGCGCCACACGGTCCTGACGGACGACGAGCGGAGGCGGCCGAACTCTGCGTCGGGCAAGGAGAGTTCGTTGTCGTCAGGAGGTTTCGCCGCGCCGGCCGACGAAGTGGACCGGCTCCTGTTGACGGAGCTGTCCGCCGATGCCCGCGTCCCGGCGGCGAGCGTGGCGGCCCGAGTCGGGCTGCCCGAGTCCACGGTACGCAGGCGCATCGCCCGCCTCACCGCCGAGGGCGTCCTGCGCACCCAGGTCGTCGTCGACCCCCGGCTGCTCGGGCTCGGCACCGACGCCAATGTGGAGATGCGGGTCGCCCCCGGACGGCTCGACGCGGTCGGCCGGGCGCTCGCGGCGCACCCGGCGGTGCACGGAGCCTTCGCCACGACCGGCGCCGCCAACCTTCAAGTAGCCTTCTGGACGAAGGACTTGGCGGAACTGTACGAGTCCGTCACCGATGCCCTCGGCCGACTCCAGATCGAGAGCGCGGAGACCTTGATCGTCGGACAGGCGGTCAAGCGACCCGGCCGACGCCACATGCTCGGCTGACCGCCGCCTCGATGGGTTGCGGCTGTCCCCGGACACCCGCATGCGACCGGATCAGGGACCGACGCTGCACCGTCGGCTCCGCCGTACCGGACCGGAAGACCCATCTGAGCAGGACGTTCGCTCTGCCGGAGCGGCTCCGCGGAGGGCGTCGGCAGGGCGGGGGTCACGCCGAGGGCCGGGGGCCCTGACCCGTCTGCCCTGTGCGGATGAGGGCGCTCAGGGTCTCGTGCTCGGCCGGCGTGAGCGGGGGACCGGACAATGAGGGCAATGCAGGGCCGGTCAGTGCGGCGAGCAGCGGGCCGGGCCGCATCAGCCGCAGCGCGCCGCTCCGCATGCTGGTCACGTCGAACAGCGCTGACGCGGCCGCGTACGAGCCCGTCGCCGACCGGGTCAGCCGACGCGTGTACTGCGCGGCCAGACGGTCCGCGGCGGTGGGCGCGCCTCCGGTCACATGGGGGTACAGGACGTCGGAGCTGACGGCGAGCGTCCAGGCGGCGTCCACCGACGTGGCGACCTCACGCTGTACGCGGCGGGCCAGGCCCCGCGAACCCCAGCGTTGGCGTACGGTCTTCGCCAACGCCTGGGCGCCGAGGGCGGCGACGCTCATGCCCTGGCCGTAGAGCGGATTGAACGTGGCGAGCGCGTCGCCGAGTACCACCAGGTTCTCCGGCCAGACGGCCGCCTTTTCCAGGTAGCGCCGGGCGTTGCTCGTGCTGTGGCTCGTGAAGACGTCCGTGAGCGGCTCGGCGCCGGCGATGAGCCGGCCCACGATCGGGTGCGGCAGGTCGAGCGCGTACCGGAGGAACGCGTCCGGGTCCTTCGGCGGCTCGCCGCCCCGCGACCCGCCGAGGCTGACCATCCACCGGCGGCCCTCGATCGGCACGATCATGCCGCTGCGGGCCGGGCCTCCGGTGAAGGGGTTCGGCTGGATCATGGTCAGCGGCCAGCGCTCGGCACCCTCGGGGATGCGGTACAGACGGGTGGAGTTGACGAGCCCGGAGTCCAGGGTCCGCTCCGGGATGTCCGTGATCCCGAGGCCGCCGAGCCAGGTGGCGATGCGGGACCCGCGGCCACTGGCGTCCACCACGAAGTCGGCGTACAGATCGGCCTCGCCACGGTCGGTGGAGAGCCGGAGCCCGTACGCGGCGGTGAAGCCGGCGTCGAACGGGGTGTCCGGGCCGACGGTGGCGATGCGCACGCCGCGGACGCGCCCGGAATGACCGAGCAGGCCGACGGCCTTGGCCTGCCGGATCTCGATGTTGCCGAGGGACTTCAGCACCGCCGTGCGTATCGCCCAGTCCAGCAGGGCCCGGCTGCACGTGACGATGAGGGGATCCGCGTGACGCCACCGGTGGAACCATCCCCCTGACGTGAAGACGACCATGTCACGGCTCAGGGATATCTCGTGGGCGCCCGAGGCGATGAGGTGCTTGCGCATGTCCGTGCCCGGGATCAGCGTGTCCATGGCGTCCAGGCCGCCGGCCATCATGAGGTGCGCGTGCCTGCCCTGGGGCACTCCCCTGCGGTTCTCGGGCCCGTCCGGGAGGGCGTCGCGCTCCAGCACGACGACCTGGTCGACCACGCGTGAGAGAGCGGCCGCGGCCAGAATGCCGGCGGCTCCCGCGCCGATGACCACAGCAGTACGGGACATGGGACTCCTTGTGTCAGGGGTGGACGTCATCACCGCACCCTCGTGCGGGACCTGGGCTCGTGGACGGCGGGCAGTCGCCCCAGCGCCTCGGCGAGCTGTACGAGTTCCCTCGTGCCGGAGGCGGTGGTGGCGAGGAGACGGTAGCGGTCCGCCTCAACTGCCATGTCCTGCACGGGCACAGAGGAGTCGGCGGCATCTGCCTCGGCGGCGGCATCCACCACCATGGCGGCTTCGGAGACGGCGAGGGCCTCGGTGTGGGAGCTGCCGTGGTCGAGGGCGCGGACGTACACCGTCCTGCCCAGGTCCTGGTTGAAGGCGGGGACCAGGTGCAGCAGGGCGTCGTGGATGGCGAGTTCGAGCACCTGCAGCCGGTCCTTGGGCAGCCGCCACCGCGACGGTGCGGGCTTGGGCGCGGTGGACACGCCCTTCACCTGCTCCCACAGGGGCACCAGCGCGCGGTAGTCCCTCATGCTCCGCCACTGGTCACGCGTCGTCGGAAGGAGCCGCGGAATGACGAATCCGGCACTGGTGATCAGGGCGCCGAGGGAAACGGCCGGCGGGGCCACGGTGGTGGAGAGCCAGTCGAGATCGTGCCCGCTCCAGCGGGCCGCGACAGCGACGAGTTTCGCGAGGACGAAGCCGACGGCGTCCAGTGTCAGGCCGACCATGATGAGCCGTAGCCCGGTCCGGAGCAGCCCGGTGACGGTGCGGGACCAGCGCAGACTCAGCACGATCATGCTCACCGCGCACACCGCGTGCCCGACCAGGTAGAGAACGATCATCTCCCTGATGTACGGGGTGCGGGCGTAGTAGGTGTCGAGGTCCTGCAGCCGCTCGACCGGTGCACTGCCCAGCTGGTACAGGGTGATGACGGCGACGACCAGGACGCTGTAGGTGATGACGATCCGGGTCACCATCACCCGGATCTGCTCCTGCGGGCCGCCGCGCCAGTGGATCAGCAGAATGAGCACCGAGGCGCTGTACGCGGAGATGAACGAATACGTCAGCGGGGCACCGAAGTTCGGGACACCCGTCATCTCGTTGACCCTGGCCAGCGTCGCGGGAGCCGAGCACGTGAAGCAGACGGCTCCGAGAGCGGCGGAGATGCAGGTCGACACCGTGAGCGGGTTACGCCGGGACACCCGGGGCCCGGGAAGCAGCAGCAGAGCCGCGACGGCAAGGCCGGCTGCCGCGACGTACACAACGATGCTCATGCCTGAAGACTCCAATCAGGCCCGCGCGTGGGGGGAGAGGGGACGTACTGCCGAAGGAGGAATCAGGCACGGCTCTTCGCGACCGGGTCGCCGTGCGCCCGGAGCGGCATCACCCGCTCGGACCCGGGCAGCGCGGCAGCGATCCGGACCAGGGTGTGCAGCTCCATGTGGTGCGGTTCCAGGACACCGGGCTGCCCGCTCCAGCCCAGGGCCGGCTGTCCGGCGCTCTCGCCGCGGGCCGCCGCCGCGATGGTCGTGGCCAGGGCGACGGCCTCCGCGGCCGTACGATCGCCCGAAGCGTCCAGCTCGCGCTCAAGTGTCTGCTCGTACACGTCCCGGTCGAAACAGTCCTGAAGGGCGGCCAGCCCGTTGGTGATGCTCGTCTGGCGCCAGGTCACCCACACCGACGGTGTCAGCGGCCGGTGCAGTCGCAGCGCCCGGCGCTTGAGGAAGTCCTTCAACAGCCGGTCCAGCGGGGCGAGCTGGCGGTACAGGCGCAGCTCGTGCCACCAGCGCGTCACGTGGTGCCCGAGGAACGGCAGGAGGACGCCCACGACGGTCAGGAAGGCGCCGAGTCCGGCGAAGCCGGGGGAGAGCCGCGTCGAGAGGAAGTCCAGGTCGTGGCCGCTCCACAGGGCGATGACGGCGGTGAGCTTGGCGATGCTGAAGCCGGCGCCGATCAGTGTGCCGATGGCGAGCGTCAACAGGCTGGCACGCACCCATCCACGGACCGTGCGGCCCATGGCCCAACGCAGGGACCACAGGCAGGTGATGGTGACGGCGATGAGGTGGGCCACGAGGTACAGCGAGATCATCGCGTCGATGTACGGGGTGCGCGCGTAGTAGGTGTCGAAGTCGGTCCGCCGCTCCACGGGGGTGCTGCCGAGCGCGAAGAGCACACCGATCGCGGTGACGACGACGGCGTAGCCGGTGATCCAGCGACGGGCGGTGCGTCGCCCGCCGGTGCCGTTGCGCCAGTAGACCACGAGTACCAGGCAGGACGCCCCGTAGGCCGTGATGGCCGCGTAGGTCAGGGGAGCCGCCAGGTTCGGGATCCCGCTGATCCGGTTGATGGCACCCACGGCGGGCGGGGAGCCGAACAGGAAGCACAGGCTTGCCAGGGCCAGCAGTGCGGTGATGGTGCGGAGGAAGGGGTCACTCCGGTGACCGACGAGGTCCCGGAGTTTGAGGCCGAGTCCGAGCCACAGCACGCCGCAGCTCACAAAGTTGATCAGGGCGGTCATGACCTGGTCCCCCGGTAGTTCAACGCGGCGCCGATGCGGCCGGCCAGGTTGTCGACGCCGCCCTGGGCCGCGTACACAGAGTCCGGCGCCGCCTGCAGCCACGGCCGCAGACGCTGGACTATCAGCAGACCGAACGTTTCAGCCTCTTTCTCCGCGGCCTCGACGAAGTCGGTGCGGGTCGCGGCGGCCAGCGCGGACGGGTCGATCGCCTCGTCCTTGTGCATGTGCCACACCTCGTGCCCGAAGATGACGAGCTTGTGCCAGGCTGCCGCGTGCTCCTCGATGATGATGTGGTCGGCGACGGTGCCGTCCTGGTCGGCCCGCTCCATCCACATGCCCGTCGCGCGCAGCACCGCGGGAAAGGCCTTCTGATGCACCTGGACCCGGCGGCCACGCCACTGGCTGACGGACGTGATGAGCGCGTCCAGCAGCTCGTTGGGGTCGGCCGGGACCGGAACGCGGACAGGGTCGATCAACGCGCTCGCCAGCCGGCGCATCTCCCTGTTCGTCCGCGCCTTTCCGACCAAGGCGTTCACCAGCCGGTGCCTCTCTCCGTCAGTGTGCACACTTCTCCCCGCGGGTCTCATGGACGTCTGCCGTCGGGAGGAACCGCGGACGAGCCGGCAGCTGCACCAAGCACGGCCTGGCGGTCATGCATGACCTCAATATGCCAAGGACGCCGACGTTCGGGCCACCACCCTGGGCTCCGCGTGCCCGGGGTGAAAACGGGTGTACCGCCGTAAAGGGATTCCGGCGGTCAGATCGACTGGCTGAAAGTGATGCTCGACGACATGACGGGCCGTGATGTCCATGGCACCGCCAGCCATGAACCACCCAACTCCTCCAGGGCGTAGCGCCTCCCGTCCGGCCTGCGCCGCGTCTTCCGCGGGAAGGCGGTGCGTGCCTTCCCGAGTGAGCGATCGACAGGTGTCGAGCGGGCCGGCGTTGGCGTGTCGACCGGCAGGGCACGCCCGAGCTCATGGTGGTCGACGACGACGGCGCGACGCGAGCCGGATCCCCGATCGACGGGATCGCCCGGGAGGGTTCCCGGCGACAACGGCCCAGCCAGGGCCGCCATCAGCCGCCACCGCGGCCCTCACCGGCGTCGCCACCATCGGCCTCGGCGGCGCCTCCAAGGCCCCGATCGCCATCGATCCGACGCGGATTGCCAGTGACTCAGGCGCCGCGAAGAGGTACGGATGCGGGCCGTTGACCTCTTCGGGGCGTACCCAATGCCGGTGCGAGCCAGAGCCCCGCCCGTCCGGGCCCATACAGGCCGAAAATCCGATGGTGCTCGATTTCCGAATGCTGACAGTGTGACCCCGCCCGGCCCCCGGGCACCGCCTGATGGCCCCACGCACCATCGGTCGGCCACCAGCCGGGCCGACTCCGAAAGGGAACCGCCTTATGCTGTCCGGTCGTACATACCTGCGATCCGCCATCGCCGTTCTCGGCGTAGGTGCCGTGCTCGCCCTGTCCACGTCCACGCCCGCCTTCGCCGCCAACGAGGGTGATCACTGGATCCGAACGGCGAACTGCGTCGCCGATCAGGAGATTCAACTGAAGTTTGTCAACGGCGCCTGGCACGACGAGCAGGAGCTCAACCCGACCGTTGCTCCCCCTGGGTGCTTCTTCGTTCTGACGGACAACGGCAAGGAGATCTTCCGCAGCCAAGGCGGCGGCTCTGGCTGGATTTACGACGGCCCGGACGACTACATCTGTGCCACCGTCCTTGACGCTGGGGCCCAGTCCGGAGTCCCTGGCATCTGCAACTGAACACTCAGCACGAGGCTGACAGCGATCCGGTCGCCGCACGGGTCCGATCCTGGCACCGCGTGGCAAAGGACGGCTCGGAGACCGACCGAACACCACCCTCGCCGACCGCCCAACGCCATCCGCAGGTCCACCGGCCGTATCCGGCTGCCAGAAGCGCGGTGACCTCGGTGGTGAAGCGATGTCCGGCTTCCCACCCGGCATCGGCACGGGGCACCGTCGAGGTGAGCACGGCGGTGATCCGGGATGCCTCCTCTTCATTCCAGTCGAAGGCAATGAGGTCGGGATCCACGGCAGACCACGGCAACCAGGTCGGTGCGAGCTCGTGATCGATGGCCGTGGCGTTCCTCCAGAACCGGGCAGGGCAGGACAACTGAGCGGTCGTGCCAAAGGATCGCGGCCTTGTCACACACGTTTCCGACGCCGCCGATCGCGGCCGGCCGACTGGAGGCGGTCCAGCCTCTCGCTGCCGAGGCCATCGGCCGGCCGACCAGGGCGTACCGGCCGTGTTCGGCGGGCGCCCTTCCCGGCCCGTACCCGCGCAGCATCTCCTCCGAGCGCTCGCGGTGCCGGGCGGCGAACGACTGCGGCTGATCGCCGCCCGCGACATGCCGACTTCTACGATGATCCGCATGCCGACACCCATACATGCCCTCGTCCAGCGCCCGTTGACCACCGAGGCCGTCGCGGAACTCCTCGCGCTGCCGGACGTGTCCCCCGTGCCCGAGGACTTCGACGCCGTCGAGGAGGAACTACGGCGGCGCGGGTGGGAAGGGGAGCACATGGTCTGCGACTCCTTCCGCACCGGGCACGGACACGTGCTGTGCAGCGAGTACGAAAGCCCGTTCGGAGAGCCGGACGCACGCGCATTCCTCGTCTTCGGCGAGATCTATCCCGTCGACCCCCACGACGAGGACATGCGGAACGAGGAGTGGCTCAACGGCTATGTCGAGGGCTGGCGGGAACTGCCCGGCTGGACATGCCGCAGACCGTCCACCGACCAGGACTGCGAGGCCGTGCTCGCGCAGGCGGCACGGGCGGTGACCGAGCATCTGGGCACGCCCCCGGAGCGGACGTTCGTGTCCGCCGCAGTGGCCGCCGGTCCGGCGCTGACCCACCGCATCTGGCGCACCGCCACACACGCCCTGATCCTCGGGCCGGCGGAGGACAACGGCCCCTACGGCTACCTCACCCACCTGCGGCTGTCCTGCAGCCCGCTCGGCAGCGGACCCGACCTGCCGCCCGTCGGCGACGATGACGCCTTGGTCTCATGGATCACGGCACACGCCGACTGGTGAGCCACGCCCTCAGGACTGCTGCCAGGACTGCTTCGCCGCCGTACGGATTGCCTCCGCCAGGAGCTGTCCGGGCGATCACGCGTCCCGCTAGGGTGACTCGGTGGGGGACTGGATGAGTGCTGTGGAGATGAGTCGCGCGGAGGCGGTCGCGCTCGTGCGGCGGATCATGCAAGCGGACTGCACCGCGGACGACGGGGTGGACGGCTGGCTGGACAGGCTCGACAGAGCCCTGGCATGCCCGTCCGGTCAGGTCAGCGAGTTGATCTTCTGGCCGCCGGAGCGGGAGCTCTCTGCTGATGAAGTCGTCGATCAGGCCCTGGCGTATCGGCCCATCGCTTTGTGACGCGGGTCGGCGTGCTCCTGGGCCGGGGCGGCGACGTCCGTATCGTGCCGGGCGGGGACGGGGCTGAAGGGGCTGAGGCTCGCACCGTGCACGACGCGGATCGGGCGGGGGTTCGGTCGCGCAGTGGCCCGCCGTGATCTGCTGACGCCCCTTCATAGTGTTCATCTTCAGGTCATTGCAACGAATGGGGGGCGGAGGGTGTTGCGTTAACTGTCGCCCCGTTGCAACGATTTCATGGCTTCTGCCTGCAACTTTGGGAGTTGAACGCAATAATGCTGTTGCCGGATTCGTGAATGCAACGTAGCGTTTCTGTCATCGGAAACAACGAGCCGAAGGAGCGCACGATGCAGAAGTTCGACACCCCCGCCCCGATCTCCGCCGTCCTGGACATCCCCGCCGGACGCGTCCGGTTCATCGCCGCGGACCGCGCCGACACCACCGTCGAGGTCCTGCCCGCCGACCCCTCCAAGAGGCGCGACGTCCAGGCCGCCGAGCAGACCACCGTCGCCTGCGCCGACGGCGTCCTGCGGATCCGCACCTCAGAGCCCAAGAACCAGCTCTTCGGCCCCTCCGGATCCATCGAGGTCACCGTCCAACTGCCCGCCGGTTCCCGCATCGAGGCCACGACCGCCGGCGCCGAACTCCGGACCGTCGGCCGCCTCGGCGACGTCGCATTCGAAGGCGCGTACCGTCAGATCGAGATCGACGAGGCCGCGAGCGTGCGCCTCATCGCGGTCGACGGCGACGTCGAGATCGGCCGGCTGGGCGGCCCCGCGGAGATCAGCACCGCGAGGGGCGACATCCGGATCACCGAGGCCATGGGCGGCATGGTCGTGCTCACCACTCAGTCCGGCGACATCACGGTCGGCGCGGCCGCCGGCGTCTCGGCCGCCCTGGACGCCGGCACCGGTCACGGCCGCATCAGCAACGCCCTGAAGAACGACGGCAGCGTCGATCTCGACATCCGTGCCACCACCTCCAACGGCGACATCGCCGCCCGCAGCCTCTGACCCGCTTCCTCCACAGCGCCACCCCGGGCGGTACAGGTCCAGCACCCGGGCGGCCTGCAGCGGTGTGAACGAGGCGGGACGGCCGCAGCGTTGACGGTCTTTGCGCCCGGGCAGGTCCGCCAGGCCGCCCGGGCGACCCGGCCACGCCGACGGCGCACGGTGTCCAACGCAGCCCCGTCGCCCGGGCCATGCATGCGTCGGAGTGTCCACGCGCGGCGCGCAGCGCCACCTGCGCACGCACCCGCAGCCTGCCCCGCCCGTCACCGCCCAGCCCCCGCAACGACCGGTGCAAGAGGCCACTTGAACGGGAAAAACGCAACTTAGACAGGGCCCGCAGAGGCAGCTACCTTCACCTGGTCTTCGGCGATCGCCCACGGTCGCACAGGAGTTCCTTCAGGCTGAGCCACCCGCGTGTCCACACCAGGCACCCCCGACCACGGAGAGACGCATGCCCCATCTTGCGCTGTACACATTCGGCGTCCTGAAGTCGCCTCTCGCCGATCCCGCACCTCTCACACGCGAACTCCGCAACAGCGGCGAGGCCATCTACCGGAAGATCAGCCGGCACCCCGGGTACCTCGCTCGTGCTGAAGCGGCAGACCGCGGCCGGGGCACACACTTCGACTTGGACTGGGGTGCATGGGGCGAGTTCGCCGTACCGACCTGGTACGACAAGGGCCGCACCGTGGAGACCACCGCCCTGGACGCGACCCTCTCACTCTGGACCGACCTGCGCCCCGCCTTCGACGCCGTCTACACCGGTCTGCACCGTGAGGCGCTGAACAGGCGTCACGACTGGTTCGAGAGGACAGGACACCCGAGTTACGTCATCTGGTGGGTCTCCGACGGCGTCATACCCACCTGGCAGGACGGGGTTTCCAGGCTGGAACACCTCCGCGACCACGGCTCCGCGCCGCACGCCTTCACCTTCCACCACTCGTTCGCCCCGGACGGAACTCCGGCCGGGATCAAGGGCATCGGGCCGAAGAGCGACCAGGTTCGCTGACAAGGAAGCCTGAACGACCGGGTTCGCCGTCAAGCGACCGCAAGCTCGATGATCCAGACCACATGGAATTCCCCCGCGGCCACGACCACACCGCCACCCGGTCCCGGTTCGACCGGCTCGCAGCACGTCTGGACCAGACGACCGGGGCGTCCAAGACGCCGGCCACCACGGGAAGATCGTCATCCCTTCTTCGACTACCTGTGACCCTCGTCTGCGGTGTCCTTGGGCAGGGCATGCGGACAGGTCCCATGCCCGAGCCCACCACGGGAGATCCATCCCGAGGACGTCATCAACCACCACCGTCCTTCATCGCCCGCCGCCGGTCGCTACTGCCTCGCCCACGTCGAGCTGCGGAAGGCCGCCCTCGGCGGCTGCGCACCCGACGTCGGCACCTCAGCCTGCTCGACCGGCTCCAAGAGGCCAAGGAACAGAGGCGGCTCGGCGAGGGATGCCGAGCAGCGGAACGAGGATGCGAGGCAGCAGTCCCGAGCACTACGGCGACGGGATGACCGTCTTCCCCTGTTCCAAGTGCGGCGCGGCGATCACGCCGGAGCTGGCCGAGCCGGCCGCCGTCCCTGACGTCTCCGACGACGAGCGAGACCGGGACAAGGAGACACACCGGGCGCCTTCCACCGTCCCACGGGGCCACCACGTGATCGATCCCGAGCCCTGGGGACCTCCCTACGCCGCGCAGGACGATCAAGAGGACCCGAAGCCGGTTCAGTCGCGCGGACCTGTGGTCTGCCGCGCACAAGGCTTCGTCATCTCGGCCGGTACGCGACACACAGTGCTGGTGCGTCCCGACGACGCCGCCGATATCCAGCCCCTGCCTCATGGGGAGAACAGCAACGGGTGCCGCGGACCGAGAGGCGACGAGGGGCTCAACCGCGCCTGCCCCTGCGGCGCTCCCCTCACGACCCTCGCGGCCGACCGCCTCGGGCCCTGCGAACCGCACCTCGACCCCGTCCGGACCTACGCGTTCTCCCAGTGAGACCGCGAAGCGCGCGTGGATGATGCCAGTTCGGACTGGTCGGCCCCGGCTCTCGTCCTGTGGGGGAAAGCCCGGCGAACAAGCCGGCCGTGTCCGGCAGGGCCTTGCTCCCCGTGGTCCCGCGCCACCACCCGGCGCGCGCCCGGCCCCTGGCACGCCCATGTCCGCCCGGTCCGCCCGGGTCCGGTGTGCGTTTCCCTTTTCCGCCCGCCTATCGACAGCCTTGATGCGGGCATCGATTTCGTTCCTCAGCAGGTCGTGGACCTGGCGTCGCCTGACCTCGTAGCTTTCTGGGCGTCAGCTTCTTTGAAGATTCTCCGACCTGTGGACGGGAGTAATGGACGAGATATCCCCGGCGCTTTCCAGCCGTTTCGTCGTCACCAGCGTGTCGTCGGACGCGCATATGTGGAACCTCGTTTTCCTGCAGTTGTTGCTGGAGGAACGAGGAGGGGAGGTGACCAACCTCGGTGCGTGCGTGCCGGACGATGTCATCCTCGCCGAGTGCCGTGAACGCCGCCCCGACGTCCTGGTCGTGAGCACCGTCAACGGCCATGGACACCTCGACGGGCTCCGGCTCATCGAGCAGATCCGCAGCGATCCCGAACTGGCCGGTCTGCGCGTGGTCATCGGTGGAAAACTCGGTATCCGCGGATCCGAGAACGCACGGTTCGGCGCCGAACTCGTGGCCGCTGGATTCGACGCCGCATTCGAGGCGGAGGCCGGGATGGACGAATTTGACGCCTTTCTCGGCACGTTGGAAGAACGTCCCGCCCGTGAACTCGCGATGGCGGGACAGGGGGGTTTGGCATGAAGGCCGTGCAGCCGGCCGGCGTTCCGGCCGTCGCCCCGGCCTTCGGCCGTTTCTCCCGCTTTGTCAGGCGCAGCCGCCAGGAGGGGCGGCTGGTGGTGCAGCCGCGCATGGGGTTCGCCGACACGGCGACCATGCGCCGGGGTCTTGAGGCCGTACGGGCCGTGCGCGCTGCGTCCGTCGGGACGGTCACCGTCGACAGCTACACCCGGGTCAACGACCACGCCTCCGCCCGACGGGCGCTGGAACGGGGGGACGACCTCAACGGATATCCGGTCGTGGCCCATGGCGAGGAGGAGACCCGCCGGCTGCTGGCAGGCGTGGCCGGTGACGACTTCCCCGTCCAGTTCCGGCACGGTTCCGCCCTGCCGCGGGACCTGTTCGGCACGCTGGCCCGCGTCGGCGCGGACGCCACCGAGGGCGGTCCGGTGTCGTACTGCCTGCCGTACAGCCGGGTACCGCTGCCGCAGGCCACCGCGGCCTGGGCCGAGTGCTGCCGGATCCTGGCGGACCGGCCGGAGCCGATGCACCTGGAGAGCTTCGGCGGCTGCATGCTCGGTCAGCTGTGCCCGCCGAGCCTGCTGATCGCGCTGAGCGTGCTGGAGGGGATGTTCTTCCGCGAGCACGGCATGCGGAGCATCTCGGTCAGTTATGCGCAACAGACCAGCCCGCAGCAGGACTTGGAGGCACTGGCCGCGCTGCGCCGGCTGGCCGCGCAGTGGCTGGGCGACGACGTCGACTGGCACGTGGTGCTCTACACGTACATGGGCGTCTTCCCGAGAACACCGGTGGGCGCCTACCGGATGCTGGAGGACAGTGTCCGCCTCGCGGTGCGCAGCGGCACCGAGCGGCTGATCGTGAAGACCGCGGTGGAGGCGTACCGGATCCCGACCATCGAGGAGAACGTGGACGCCCTGGAGTTCGCCGCCGCGGTGGAGGCCGACGAGCGGCGCCGGGCGCCGGCCGGGGGACCGGTCCAGCAGACCGGCATCTACGAGGAGGCGCTGCGGCTGATCACGTCGACGCTGCGCTTCGGGGACGACGTCGGATCGGCGCTGGTGGGCGCCTTCGCCCACGGGCACCTGGACGTGCCGTACTGCCTGCACCAGGACAACGCCAATCGCTCGCGGGCCGCCATCGACCCGAGGGGCACCCTGCGCTGGTCCCATCCGGGTGCGATGCCCGTGGCCGCCTCGGACGGCCACGGCACCGCCGAGGTGACCGCGCGTTCGCTGATCGACATGCTGGGCTACAACGAGCGCCGGTTCGACCGCGAGGAGCTGGTCGGCGCGGCGGTGAGGGGGATGCTGTGACGACCATGGTGCACAGGACCGCCACGACGCTGGAGGCCGTGCGCGCGCGAGGCGTCGTACGGGCGGTGGTCAGCCAGGGAATCCGGGGCCTGTCCCTGCCGGACGGACACGGCGCGTGGAGCGGGCTCGACGCGGACGTCGCCCGCGCGGTGGCCGCGGCGGCGCTCGGCGACGCCGGTGCCGTGGAGTGGCTGCCGACGGACCCGGGGGAGCGGCTGACCCGGCTCACCTCGGGCGCGGCGGATCTCACCACCTGCAACCTGTCGTGGACGCTCGGGCGCGAGGCCCGTGAGCCCGTCCTGTTCGCCGGCGTCACCTGCTACGACGGGGAAGGCTTCCTCGTCCGGACGGCGGACCGGATATCCGGCCCGGAACAGCTCGCCGGCCAACGGCTCGCCACCCAGGCGGGCACCACGACCGCGGGCAACCTGGCGGCCTGGTTCGGCGCGCGCGGCCTTGAGGTCGAGCCCGTCGCCTACGCCACCCCCGCCGAGGCGCTGGCCGGTTACGCGGACGGTACGTGCGCGGCCTACGTCCTGGACCGCATCGCCCTCGCAGGCGCGCGGGCCACGCTGCCCCGCCCGGCGGACCACATCGTGCTGGAGACCGCCATCTCCCGTGAGCCCATGGCCCTCGCCGTCCGGGACGACGACCCGGCCTGGTTCCGGGTGTGCCGGTGGGTGCTGCAGTTTCTCGTCGGTGCGGAGGACGCCGTACGGGAGGGCGGATCGGCACGGGCTGCCGCGGACCTCGCCGGCCGGCACGGACCTGCGCTCGGCCTGGACGAGACGTGGGCCCACCGGATCCTCGATGCCGTCGGCACCTACGGCGACGTCTACGAGCGCAACCTCGGACCGTCCTCCGGCCTGGACGTCGGCCGCGGCGCGAATGCCCTGTGGACCGACGGCGGGCTTCACTACCCGCTGCCCCTGAACTGACGTTCCGCCTGGTCACGCGGGCTCATCGACAGCCTTGATGCGGGCATCGATTTCGTTCCCCAACAGCGCGTGGACCGGCCCCCGCCGAAGCTCGTAGCTTCGTTGCATCAGCTCGGATCTCCCCCCGACTTCCCCTCGGACCTTCCCCTCAGAGCAGGAGTATGACATGAGCACATCAGAAGCGCCTTCGCGTCAGGAGACGCGCGGCGCGGTCGAACTCACGGCGGCCATGCTGCTGTCCGGCACCATCGGCGTCTTCGTCGTCCAGTCCGGTGCCTCGCCGTTCAACGTGGTCTTCTTCCGGTGCGTGTTCGGCACCCTCTTCCTCGGCCTGTACTGCCTGGTTCGCGGCTTCTTCAAGAACCACGGCTTCACCCCGAAGAAGCTGGGCCTGGCCGCGCTCGGCGGTGTGTTCATCGTCTTCAACTGGGCGTTCCTGTTCGAGGCCTACGGCAAGACGTCCATCTCGGTGGCCACGGTCGTCTACCACACACAGCCGTTCTTCGTGGTGCTGCTCGGGGCCCTGCTGTTCAAGGACCGCATCACCGCGCACAAGGCGGGCTGGCTGCTCGTCGCCTTCCTCGGGCTCGTCCTCGTCGCGGGCATCTCGACGTCCGACCTCTCAGGCGGCACCGCCTACCTGACCGGTCTCGGCTACGCCCTGCTCGCCGCCCTCTTCTACGGCCTGTCCACGATCATCACCAAGCGCGTGACCGGGGTGAAGCCCCACCTGGTCGCCCTGGTCCAGGTGACGCTGGGCATCCCGCTGCTGCTGCCCTTCACCCAGCTCGGCCAGAGCGCGCACTTCGGCAGCGGCTGGGCCTGGCTCGCCGGCCTCGGCTTCATCCACACCGGCGTCATGTACGTGCTGATGTACTCCGCCTACCAGAAGCTGCCCACCTCGAAGATCGCCGTCCTGGCCTTCGTCTACCCGGCCGCCGCCATGGTCTGCGACTGGGCCGTCTACGGACACCACGTCACCTGGACCCAGGCGCTGGGCATCCCGCTCATCGTGGCCGCCTCCCTGGGCATCAACCTCGGCTGGCGCCCCCGCCTGCGTCCCGCCGCCGCGGCTGCCCCGGCCGCCTCCGCACAGCCGGTCGCCGCATCCGGCAAGCGCACCTCCGCCTGAGCACCGCGAACGCCCACCGTCCGCGCCCCGCAAGCACACCCCGCCCGAGAGGAAGGACCCCCTCCCATGCCCCGCGTCACCGATCCCACCGCACCCTCCATAGCCCTGGTCGGCGCCACCGGAGTCGTCGGCACCACCCTGCTGAAGCTCATCGAGGAGCGCGGCTTCCGCTACCGCGACCTTCAACTCGTCGCCTCCGCCCGCTCGGCCGGCCAGGAGGTCGCCGTCGAGGGCCACCCCTACCGCGTACAGGACCTGGACGGCTTCGACTTCGCCGGCGTCGACGTCGCCTTCTTCTCCGCCGGCGCCCGCGTGAGCACGACGTTCGTACCCAAGGCCGTCGCCCAGGGTGCCCTCGTCATCGACAACACCAGCGCCTTCCGGATGGACCCCGACACTCCGCTGGTCGTCCCCCAGGTCAACGCCCACGAACTCGACGAACGCCCCGCGAGCGGCATCATCGCCAACCCGAACTGCTCCACCATCCCGCTGGTCCGGCTGCTGGCGCCCGTCCAGGAGCGCTGGGGCATACGGCAGGCCGTGGTCAGCACCTACCAGGCGGCGTCCGGCGCCGGCTACTCCGGCATCGAGGAACTGCGCGCCGGCGCCCGCTCCGTCCTCGACGACCCCGACAGCGCCGGCGTCACCGGAACCTTCAGCCCGTCCCTCGCCTTCGACGTCATCCCGAGCATCGACCGCCTCCTGGACGACGGCTTCACCTTCGAGGAGCAGAAGATGCTCCAGGAATCCCGCAAGATCCTCGGGCTGCCGCACCTGGACGTCACCACGACCTGCGTGCGCGTCCCGGTGGCCAACAGCCATTCCGAGGCCGCCTGGATCGAGTGCCACAACCCGGTCGACCGGGCCGAACTGGTCCGGCTGCTGGCGGAGCAGGACGAGGTGACCGTCCACGACCTGGAAACGCCGGGCGCATTCCCCACCCCGCGCACCGCCGGCGACCCGAACCGGGTCCACGTGGGCCGCGTCCGTGTCTCCGCCCACAACCCGCGCGGCTTCTGGTTGTGGCTCGTCGCCGACAACGTCCGCATCGGCGCCGCCCTCAACGCCCTGCAGATCGCCGAGGCGCTCACCCTGCGAGGTGCGCTGTGACCGCACCCGCCGTCCTGAAGTTCGGAGGCTCCACCTTCCCCGCCCCCACGGCCTACGCCGACCTCGCCGCCGCCCTGAGCCGGCGGGCCGAGCAGGAGCAGCGGCCGCTGGCCGTCGTCGTCAGCGCCATGCCCGGCGAGACCGAGAAGCTGCGCGGCCTGCTGCACGAGGTCAACCCCCAGCCGGAGGACGCCACCGGAGCCGGACTCCTGACCCTCGCCGACACCGTCAGCGCCCACCTCCTGGCCACCGCCTTGCACCGCACCGGCCTCACCGCCACCGTGCTCGCCGGTCACCAGCAGGGCCTCGTCACCGACGACACGTTCATGTGGGCCAAGGTGGCGCGACTGGACGACGCACCGCTGCGGCGGGCCCTGGACGAGCACCAGGTCGTCATCGTGCCCGGCGGCCAGGCGGCGGACCGGCACGGCCGCCCCACCTGGCTCGGCAAGAACAGCTCCGACCTCTCCGCCGTCCTGGTCGCCGCCGCACTCGGCGCCGACCGCGTCGAGATCCACTCCGACGTCGACGGCATCTACAGCGCCGACCCGAACGTGGTCGCCGGAGCCCGTCTGTTGCCCGAGGTCACCTACGACACCGCCGCGCTGATGTCCCTGTACGGCGCCAAGGTTCTGCACCGCAGGTCGGTACGGACCGCCCGGCAGCACGGCATCACCCTGGTCTGCCGCCACAACCGGGCCCCTTTCACCTCCGGCACGGTCATCAGCAACGAGGGCGGGCCGACCGCCGGCGTCGTGGCCAACACCAGGTCCAAGGTCCTCGGCTACGCCACCGCGGCCCAGGCCGATCTGGCGCACAGCGTCTTCCACACCGAGGGCATCGACACCGTACGCCTGGAGGACGGACCGCACCTCGTGGTCGTCGGCGGCTACCTCGACATCGACCGCTTCCAGCGCGTGCACGACCTGCCCGAGGCCCGGGTCGTGGGCATCCCGGTCACCGAGATCATCGGCAGCCGGGCCACCACCCACATCGCCGCCGACCCTGAAGAGGCCCGGCATCTCGCGCAGAAACTCCACGACGGCCTGCCCGAGAGCACCGCCGGACTCCGCGCCCTGTAGGCCACCCGCCCGCGCAGCCGACCGCCAGAAGCCAACTGCCAGAAGCCAACTGCCAGAAGCCAACTGCCAGAAGGGGAATTCCCACCATGACCGCGACCACCGTCGAGACCGGCACCCGCGCTCCGCAGACCCTCGGCCTGATCGAGCTGCCCGACGCCGTCCGGGACGCCATCGGACGAGACCTGGCCGCCGAGCCCGATCCGACCCTGGACACCGACCGCGCCATGGCGCGCTACCACCAGATCTTCGCCACCCTGCCGCTCGAACTGCTGCAGCAGATCCTCGACTTCGGCCGCCACAACGACACCCCCGGCGTCGGCTACGTCCGCAACCTCCCTGTCGACGCCCGGCTGCCCGCGACCCCGGCGGACGGCGGCCCGGCCACCGGCAAGGAGACCTTCGTTGCCGAGGGCGTCCTGCTCGGCCTGTCCGGCCTGCTCGGCGAGCCGGTCGGCTTCCTCACGGAGAAGCGGGGGCAGCTCGTCCACGACGTCATCCCGGTCGAGGGCGGCGCGATGACCCAGACCAACCAGGGCTCGACCGTCTTCCTCAACTTCCACAACGACATCGTGCACGACGCCATCGGCCGCTACGACGTCAGCAACCCCGACTTCCTCGTTCTCAGCTGCCTGCGCGCCGACCACGAGGGCGTCGCCGCGACCCACTACGCGGACGCCCGGGACATCGTCCGCGCCCTCGACTCCCGCACCCTGGAACTGCTGCGCAGCCCGCTGTTCCGGCTCAACGCCCCCGGCAGCTACATCCGCGACGTGGCCGGCGGCGGCGAGGTTCTCTCCGACCCGGTCGCCATGATCAGCGGACCCGAACAGTTCCCGGAGATCTCCTCCTCCGCCAACGGCGTACGCGCCATGACCACGGCCGCCGAGGCCGCGCTGGACCGCCTCCAGGCCGCCTGCCGGGAGTCCGCACACCAGGTCTTCCTCCGGCCCGGCGAGGCCCTCCTGATCAACAACCGCAAGGGCCTGCACGCCCGCACCCCGTTCACCGCACGCTACGACGGTGCAGACCGCTGGCTCCAGCGGACCTACGTGCGCCGCAGCCAGTGGTCCATCCGCTACCGGCAGACCGACGGCAGCCGCCGCGTCCACTACTGATCCGCCACTGCCCACCGCTGATCCGCCGACTGGGGGGCGGGGTGTCCCGGCACCCCGCCCCCACTTCGTACGCGCCTACGAGGGGAACCCCATGGACGTCATGACCGCCGTACTCAGCCGTCGCAGCGGGCACCGGCTGGTCGAACCGGCTCCGAACGACGAAGAGTTCGCCTATCTGCTCCGGGCCGCCGCCACCGCCCCGGACCACGGCAGGATCCGGCCGTGGCGATGGATCCTGGTGCGCGGCGAAGGACGCACCGCCCTGGGCCGCTGCTTCGCCGACGACGGCTCGGCGCCCGACGCGGAACGGGACCGGACCGAGGCCAAGACGCGCCGTGCGCCGCTGCTGGCCACGCTGGTGTTCACCCCGGCCGTCGGTCACCGGGTGCCCGAGTGGGAGCAACTGGCCGCCACCAGCGCGATGACCGGATCCCTGATGCTCCTGCTGCACGGCCGAGGCTTCGGCAGCATCTGGCGCACCGGCCCCTTCACCGAGTCCCGTGGCGCCCGCCGACTGCTGGGCCTGCGGCCGGACGAACGCCTGCTGGGCTGGCTGTACATCGGCACACCGGGAGACGCGCAACCGCCCAGGCGCCGGACACCTGACGACGTCACCGACCGGATCTCCGTCTTCGCCCCCGAACCGGCCACCGTATGAGGCCAGGTGACGGGGCGCGCGTCAGCCCGACTCCGCCAGCGGCGTCTCGTCCCGCATGAGGCGCACCGCCTGGTCGATGAACAGCTTCAGCTCCCGCGACAGCCGTCTGCCGCTGCGCCAGGCCAGCTGCGTGTGCACGGAGAACGGGGTGTCCCAGGACAGCGTTGCCAGCTCGCCCTTCTCCAGTTCCGCGGCCACGGTCACCTCGGGCAGCAACGAGATCCCCAGCCCGGACATCACACCCCGCTTGATCGCCTCGATGGTGCCGAACTCCAGGAACGGCATCGTCTCCGCGCCCCGCAGCTCCACCTCGAACAGATCGCGGTACGCGCAGCCCGCCTCGGTCGCCAGAATCGACGCCGCCCGCAGATCGTCGAGCGACAGGTTCTCCCGCCCCGCCAGCGCGTGCCCGGGCGCGGCGACGAGCACCAGCGGCTCCTCGGCCAGTACCACGGTCTCCAGGCCCTGGTGCCGGGTCTCCTGCTCCATCAGGAAGCCGATGTCGAAGGTGCCCTGGCGCAGCGCGTGGCAGGTCTCGGCGCACAGACTCGGCCGGAGCGACAGCTGCACCTTCGGAAAGCGGTGGTGGAAGAACTCCAGCAGCGGAGGCATGCGGTACGAGGTGATGCTCTCCATCGTGCCGACCACCAGGTTCCCCGACGGACCGTCCCCGCCGGCGACGTCCGCACGTGCCGCCTCGGTCAGCGCCAGGATCTGTTCGGCGTACTCCAGCAGTTTCTCACCGGCGGGTGTCAGCCGGATCCTCCCGCCGAGCCGGTCGAAGAGCTCCACCCCTAACGAGGTCTCCAACGCGCGGATCTGCGTCGTCACACTCGACTGTGCATAACTGAGTTCCTCCGCAGCACGTGTGAAGCTCAGCAGCGTAGCGACCTTCTGGAACGTCACCAGGTGACGAATCTCCACCTATATCCCCCTAGGCTGAACGTTTCGGCAAGAAGATCATGCCTTCGGCAATGGGCTCCGCGCATCACTAACAAAGACGACAAAACTACAGGCAGAGACCAACTGCCACGTAGGGTAACGTGATTTCGGTCACTTCCTTGCCGCGATGCGAGCCGGCGGCCGGCGCACAGCCGCGCCCGGCTCGACACGGACGGAGAGCTGTTCGAGCAGAAGACCAAGCCGCTGCCGACCTCGCGGAAGGCGACGTACGTGGCGTTCTTGTGCGGGATGAAGTGTGTGGCCTCGTTGTCGGGAGCCCGGCATCCGCCGCCGCGGCGGACCGCAGTTCGTCCTTCAGCTGCCGGCGGAAGGACGCGGCTCGAAGCCGCTGGTCTCGCCCCCTCGCACAGCCCGATTTCCACCAGGTAGTCGGCGAGCCTGCCCTGCACGTTCTCCCACGCGAGCAGCCGCTCGGACCAGTCCGCGTACTCCTCCGAGCCGACCGCCGCGACGTCCCCGGTGCGCAGCTCCGCACGGCCTAGCTGTATTGACCTGAAGCGTTGTTCACACGGCTGATCGGTGGGTGGCCGCCGAGTGCGGTGTGGCAGCGGTGGTGGTTGTAGGTGTGCAGGAAGTCT
>NZ_JBVHMR010000074.1:0-21176 GCF_055558375.1 Streptomyces sp. NPDC025793
GTCCGCGGCGTGCGGGTGTGTCCTCGTTCGGTATCAGTGGGACCAACGCGCATGTGATCCTGGAGGATGTGACCGGCGAACCGGTTGCCGGCGACGCTTCTGTCGTCCCGGTCGCGGACGCTTCGTACGTCCCCTGGGTCGTCACCGCACGCAGCCGGGACGCCCTACGCGCCCAGGCCGCCCAACTCCTCGACCATCTGCGGGAGTTCCCCGACATCACCCCCGCGGACCTCGGCCTGTCGCTCACCGAGACCCGCGCCGCCTTCGAGCACCGCGCCGTCGTCCTCGGCGCCGACCGAGCCGCACTCTCCGACGGGCTGCGGCTGCTCGCCGCCGGCGAGAGCGGGCCGCACACCGTCACCGGCGTGCACCGCGTCGACGGCAAGACCGCCTTCCTCTTCTCCGGGCAGGGCGCCCAGCGCCCGGGCATGGGCCGCGGCCTCTACGACACCCACCCCGCCTACGCGGACGCCTTCGACGCCGTCTGCGCCCACTTCGGCGCCGAACTGCGCGACCTCGTCCTCGGCGACGACGCCGAGCTGCTGAACCGCACCGAGTGGACACAGCCCGCCCTCTTCGCCGTCGAAGTCGCCCTGTACCGGCTGCTGGAGTCGTGGGGCGTACGCCCGGACTTCGTCGCCGGACACTCCATCGGCGAGATCGCCGCCGCCCACGTCGCCGGAGTGATGTCGCTCAAGGACGCCTGCGCCCTGGTCGCCGCGCGCGGCAGGCTGATGCAGGAACTCCCGTCCGGCGGCGCCATGTTCGCCGTGGAGGCCACCGAGGACGAGGTACGCCCCCTCCTGGAGGGGCACCCGGACGCGGGCATCGCCGCCGTGAACGGGCCGCGCTCCGTGGTCGTCTCCGGCGCCGAGGACGTGGTCACCGACATCGCCGCACGGCTCGCCGCCGACGGGCGCCGCACCACCCGGCTGCGGGTCAGCCACGCCTTCCACTCCCCGCTCATGGAACCGATGCTCGACGCGTTCCGCGAGGTCGCCGCGGGCATCACCTACGAGGCGCCGCGCATGGCGGTGATCTCCAACGTCACCGGCCGTGCCGCCGCCGGCGGCGAACTGCAGGACCCGGAGTACTGGGTGCGCCATGTGCGAGACGCCGTCCGCTTCGCCGACGGCGTCCGCTGGCTCGCCGAACACGGCGCCGACCGGTTCCTGGAGGTCGGACCCGACGGCACGCTCACCGCGATGGCGCAGAGCTGCCTGCCGGACGCCGAGACCACACTGTTCGTGCCCGTGCTGCGCAAGGACCGTGCCGAGGACGAGACGCTCCTCGACGCCGTCGCCCGGGCCTTCGCGCACGGCCTGCCCGTGGACTGGCCGCGACTGTTCGACGGCACCGGCGCCCGCACCGTACCCCTGCCCACGTACCCCTTCCAGCGCCGTCGCTTCTGGCCCGGTCCGCCCGCGCTGCTCGGCGACGTCACGTCCGCGGGCCTGGGCGCGAGCAGCCATCCGCTGCTGGGCGCGGCCGTGGAACTGGCCGACGGCGACACCCATGTCCTCACCGGCAGGCTCGCCCTCGGCAGCAGCCCCTGGCTCAAGGACCACGCGCTCACCGGCGCCGCACTGTTCCCGGCCACGGGATTCCTCGACCTGGCCCTGCACGCCGGTGCCCGGACCGGCTGCGAGCACGTCACCGAACTGACGATCCTGGCCCCGCTCACCCTGCCCGCCCAGGGCGGCGTGCAGGTCCAGGTACGGGTCGAGGCGCCGGACGCCACCGGCGCCCGCCCCCTGACCGTGCACGGCCGGCCCGACACCGCCGAGCCCGGCACGCCGTGGACCCTGCATGTCAGCGGCCTGCTCACCGCCGCCGCCGAACCGGCCGCCGTACCCTACGACTTCACCGTCTGGCCGCCCGAGGACGGCACCGAGGTGCCGCTCGACGGCTTCTACGAGGCCTTCGCCGACCGCGGCCACCTCTACGGCCCGCTGTTCCAGGGCCTGACCCGGGTCTGGACGCGCGGCGCGGAGGTGTTCGCCGAGGCCGCCCTGCCTGCCGACGCCGCTCCCGCGGCCGACGCCTTCGACCTGCACCCTGCCCTGCTCGACGCCGCGCTGCACGCCGTGATGTTCGTGCCCATGAAGGACGCCGGACGGCTGCCGTTCTCGTGGAGCGACGTGCGCCTGGACGCCGTCGGTGCCTCGGCGCTGCGGCTGCGGATGGTCCAGGAGGGCCCGGAGGCCATCGGCCTCGCCCTCGCCGACCCGGCGGGCCGCCCGGTCGGCTCGGTCGGCTCGCTCACCCTGCGCGAGCTGACCGGCGACCTGGCGGGCTCCACCATCGGCGCCCCGGACCGCCAGGGCCTGTACGAGCTGGACTGGCAGCCGGTGGCCACCGCGGACGCCGTCGCACCGACCGCGTGGACGGTCGTCGGCGCGGACGAGGCGACGGCACTCGCCGACGCCCTGCGGGCCGCCGGTCACACCGTGCGCCGGGCCTGCGGCCTCACCCCCGTCGCGGAAAACGAGCAGGTGCCGGACACCGTCCTGTACGCCGTGCCCGCGCAGACTCCGGAGAACACCCTGGGCGACCTCGCCGACGCGGGCCGCGACACCCTCACCGAGGCGCTCGCCGTCGTCCAGCGGTGGGTGGCCGACCCGGCGTTCGCGCACGCCCGGCTCGCCGTCGTCACCCGGGGCGCCGTCCCGGCGGGACCCCGGCCGGCCGACCCGGTGCAGGCGGCGGTGTGGGGCCTGGTGCGGGCCGCCCGCACCGAGAACCCCGGCCGGTTCGTCCTCGTCGACACCGACGGCACCGACGCCTCGGCGGCGGCACTGCCCGCCGCGCTCGGCGACACCGCGTTCGAACTCGCCGTGCAGGAAGGGACGGTGACCACACCGCGCATCGTGCCGCTGGCCGCCGACCGCGCCCTCGTCCCGCCCGCCGGCACCGACACCTGGCGGCTCGGCGTGGCCCACCGGGGCAGCCTGGACAGCCTGCGACTCGCGGCCTGCCCCGAGGTCGAGGCCGCGCTCGCCCCGAACGAGGTGCGCATCTCGATGCGCGCCGCCGGCGTCAACTTCCGCGACGTCCTCACCACGCTCGGCATGTACCCCGGCGACGCCACCGCGATCGGCCTCGAAGGCGCCGGGGTGATCACCGAGACCGGCACCGACGTCACCGGCCTCGCACCCGGCGACCGGGTGATGGGCATGTTCGCCGGCGCCTTCGGGCCCGTCGCGGTGGCCGACGCCCGGATGGTCGCACCGATCCCGAAGGGCTGGAGCTTCGCCGAGGCCGCGACCGTACCCATCGTCTACCTCACCGCGTACTACGCCCTGGTCGACCTCGGCGGGCTCAAGCCCGGCGAGAGCGTCCTCGTGCACGCGGCGGCGGGCGGCGTCGGCTCGGCCGCCGTCCAGCTCGCCCGGCACCTCGGCGCCGAGGTGTACGGCACGGCGTCGCCCGCCAAGTGGGACGCGCTGCGGGCCGCCGGACTCGACGACGCCCACCTCGCCTCCTCCCGCGACCTCGACTTCGAGGAGCGACTGCGCACCGCCACCGAGGGCCGCGGCTTCGACGTCGTCCTCGACTCCCTGGCCCGGGAGTTCGTGGACGCCTCCCTGCGGCTGCTGCCGCGCGGCGGCCGGTTCCTGGAGATGGGCAAGACCGACGTACGCGACCCCGAACAGGTCGCCGCCGACCACCCCGGCGTCACCTACCGGGCCTTCGACCTGATCGAGGCCGGACCCGACCGGATCGGCGAGATCCTCGCCGACCTGGCGGACCTGTTCGGGCGCGGTGCGCTGAAACCGCTGCCGATGGCCGTGTGGGACGTCCGCCGGGCGCCCGACGCGTTCCGCTTCGTCAGCCAGGCGCGGCACGTCGGCAAGGTCGTCCTGACCCTGCCGACCGCGCCCGACCCGGCCGGCACCGTCCTGCTCACCGGCGGCCTCGGCGGCCTCGGCCGCATCACCGCCCGCCATCTCGTCGTCGAGCACGGCGTACGGCATCTGCTGATCGCCGGCCGGCGCGGCGCGGACGCGCCCGGCGCGGCCGAGCTGCGCGACGAACTCGCCGCGCGGGGCGCGGACGTCACCGTCGCCGCCTGCGACGTGGCCGACCGCACCGCGCTCGCCGCGCTCCTCGCGGGCATCCCCGCCGACCGGCCGCTGACGGCCGTGGTGCACACCGCGGGTGTCCTCGCCGACGGCGTGCTGTCCTCGATGACACCGGACCGGCTGGAGCGGGCGCTGCGGCCCAAGGCCGACGCCGTGGTCGCGCTGCACGAGCTCACCCGTGACCTCGACCTCGCCCGGTTCGTGGTCTTCTCCTCGGTCGCCGGCACGTTCGGCGGCGCCGGACAGGCCAACTACTCGGCGGCCAACGCCTTCCTGGACGCCTTCGCCCAGCACCGGCGCGCCAAGGGCCTGCCCGCCGTCTCGCTCGCCTGGGGCACCTGGCTGCCCGAGGCGGGCATGACCGGGGAACTCGGCGACGCCGACCGCGAACGGCACGCCCGCACCGGCATGGTGCCGCTCGGACCCGGCACCGGCATGCGGCTGTTCGACGCCGCCGCCGGCGGCGACCGGGCCGCGCTGCTGCCGATGGACCTGGACCCGGCCGCCCTGCGCGCACACCACGACGTCCTGCCGGTCCTCCTGCGCGGCCTGGTGCGCACCCCCGCCCGGCGCCGCGCCACCGCCGCCGGGACGGCGCCCGCCGCGCAGGCACCGCGGTCGCTGGCCGACCGGCTGGCTCCGCTGCCCGCCGCGGACCGCGAGCAGCTCCTGCTCGACGTGGTCGCCGAGCAGGCCGCCGCCGTCCTCGGACACGGCTCGGCGGCCGAGATCGATCCCGAACAGACCTTCAAGGAGCTGGGCTTCGACTCCCTGACGGCGGTCGAGCTGCGCAACCGGCTCGGCGCGGCCACCGCCCTGCGGCTGCCCGCCACCCTGGTGTTCGACTACCCGACCGCCCTCGCCCAGGCCCGCTACCTGCTGGGCGAGCTGTCCCTGCCCGAGCCGCCCGGGACCGCGCAGGCCCTCCTCGGCGACATGGACCGCCTGGAGAGCGCCCTGCGGGGTGCCGACGTGGCCGGCGAGGACCGCGAGAAGGTCACCGCCCGGCTGCGCGAACTGCTCTCCCGCTGGCAGGGCGAGCCTGTCGAACCGGCCCTCGCCGCCGCGCCCGCCGCCCTCGCCGACGAGGACGCGGAACTGGCCGAGGTCGAGACGGCGGGCGACCTCTTCGACCTGATCGACCGCGAGCTGGGGGACCTGTGAGCACCCCGCCGGTCCTCCGCACGCACCCGACGCCCCGGCTCCGCCCGGTTCAAGGAAGTGACTCTCGTGGCTGACGACGACAAGTACGTGGAATACCTCAAGCGGGTCACGGGTGAACTCCGCCAGACCCGCCGCAGGCTGCGCGAGGTCGAGGACCGCAGCCGGGAGCCGATCGCCGTCGTCGCGATGAGCTGCCGGTTCCCCGGCGACATCCGTTCGCCCGAGGACCTGTGGCGGCTCGTCGACGAGGGCCGGGACGCCATCGGCCCGTTGCCACAGGACCGCGGCTGGGACATCGAGGACCGCTACGACCCCGACCCCGGCCGGCCCGGCACCTTCTCCACCCGGGAGGGCGGCTTCCTGCGCGACGCCGCCTCCTTCGACGCCGCCTTCTTCGGCATGAGCCCCCGCGAGGCCCTCGCCACCGACCCGCAGCAGCGGATCCTGCTGGAGGCGTCGTGGGAGCTGCTGGAGCGCGCCGGCATCCGGCCGCAGACCCTGCGCGGCAGCTCCACCGGAGTGTTCGTGGGAGCCGCGACCTCCGGCTACGGCCAGGGCCCGGTCGAGGTGCCCGAGGACGTGCACGGACTGATGCTCGCCGGCAACGCGACCTCGGTCGCCTCCGGCCGCATCTCCTACGTCCTGGGCCTGGAGGGCCCGACGGTCACCGTCGACACCGCCTGCTCCTCCTCCCTGGTCGCCCTGCACTGGGCGGTGCAGGCGCTGCGCGCCGGTGAGTGCGACCTCGCCCTGGCCGGCGGTGTCGCCGTCATGGCCACCCCGGGCCTGCTGTTCGAGTTCAGCAGGCAGCGCGGGCTCGCCCCGGACGGACGCTGCAAGGCGTTCGCCGATTCCGCCGACGGCACCGGCTGGTCCGAGGGCGTGGGCCTGCTGCTGGTGGAACGCCTCTCCGACGCCCGCCGCAACGGACACCCGGTGCTGGCCGTGGTCCGCGGCTCCGCCGTCAACTCCGACGGCGCCTCCAACGGTCTGACCGCGCCCAACGGGCCCGCCCAGCAGCGCGTCATCGAACAGGCCCTCGAAGGCGCCGGGATCACCGCGGCCGACGTCGACGCCGTCGAGGCCCACGGCACCGGCACCACCCTCGGCGACCCCATCGAGGCCCAGGCGCTGCTCGCCACCTACGGCCGGGCCAAGACCGCCGAACGGCCCCTGTACCTGGGCTCGTTGAAGTCGAACCTCGGCCACACCCAGGCGGCCGCCGGCGTCGCCGGCGTCATCAAGACGGTGCTGGCCCTCCAGCACGGGCGCCTGCCCCGCACCCTGCACGTGGACCAGCCCTCCACCCACGTCGACTGGGACGCCGGGCACGTCCGGCTGCTCACCGAGGCCACCGACTGGCCGCTCACCGAAGGCCGCCCCCGCCGCGCCGCCGTCTCCTCCTTCGGTATCAGCGGCACCAACGCGCACACCATCCTGGAGGCCGCGCC
Organism: Streptomyces sp. NPDC025793; assembly: GCF_055558375.1. NCBI lineage: Bacteria > Bacillati > Actinomycetota > Actinomycetes > Kitasatosporales > Streptomycetaceae > Streptomyces > Streptomyces sp. NPDC025793. Next base: position 6,701 of record NZ_JBVHMR010000074.1, read on the forward strand.
CGAGGAGCCCGAGGAGACGGCGGAGCCCCAGGCCCCCGCCCCCGCGACCGCCGTGCGGCTGCCCCTGGCGCCCTGGCCGCTGTCCGCGCGCGGCGCCGAAGCGCTGCGCGCCCAGGCCGCCCGCCTCCTGGCGCACACCGACGCCCACCCCGCCGACGACCCGCACGTCACCGCCCGCGCCCTCGCCGCCACCCGGCAGGCCTTCGAACACCGGGCCGTCGTCCTCGCGGCGGACCTGGCCGGCACCCGCGACGCCCTGCGCGCCCTCGCCGCGGGGGAGGAGCACCCGGCCGTCGTGACCGGCCGCACCCTGCGCGGCGCGACCGCGTTCCTCTTCTCCGGACAGGGCGCCCAGCGTCCCGGCATGGGCCGCGAACTGTACGGCGCGTTCCCCGCGTTCGCCCGGGCCTTCGACGAGGTGTGCGCCCACCTCGACCCCGAACTCGGACTGAGCCTGAAGGAAGCCGTCTTCGACAGCGCCCCGGACGACGCGGCGCTGCGGGAGACCGGCCTCGCCCAGCCCGCCCTGTTCGCCGTCGAGGTCGCCCTCCACCGCCTGCTGGAATCATGGGGCGTCACGCCCAAGTACCTCTTCGGGCACTCGCTGGGTGAACTGTCCGCCGCGCACGTCGCCGGCGTGTGGTCGCTGCCCGACGCCTGCCGGCTCGTCGCCGCCCGCGGACGGCTGATGCAGGACCTCCCGCGCGGCGGCGCGATGGTCTCCGTCGAGGCCGCCGAGGACGAGGTGGCCGCGCTGCTCGCCGAACACGGCGGCGCCGTGTCGGTGGCCGCCGTCAACGGCCCGCGCGCCACCGTGATCTCCGGCGACGAGGCCGCCGTCGAGGCCGTCGCCTCGGCGCTCGGCGCCCGCGGCCGCACCACCCGCAGACTGCGGGTCTCGCACGCCTTCCACTCGGCGCGCATGGACGCCGTCCTCGACGCCTTCCGCGCCGTCGCCGAGAGCGTCACCGCGCACCCGCCGCGCCTGACCGTGGTCTCCAACCTCACCGGACGCCCGGCCACCGCCGAGGAACTGACCTCCGCCGACTACTGGGTGCGCCACCTGCGCCACGCCGTCCGCTTCGGCGACGGCGTCGACTGGCTCGCCACCCACGGCGTCACCCGCTACCTGGAACTCGGCCCCGACACCACGCTCACCGCGCTCGTCCGCGCCGCACTGCCCGACGACACCGTCGACCGGCTCTGCGCGCCCGTGCTGCGCAAGGACCGCCCCGAGCCGGACACCCTGCTCGCCGCCGTCGCCGCCGCCCACGCCCACGGAGTCTCCGTCGACCTGGCCGCCCTGCTCGGCAGCGACCCGGCCGACCCCCAAGTCGACCTGCCCACCTACGCGTTCATGCGCGAGCGCTACTGGCTGCGGCCCGCCGACACCACCGGCGACGTCACCGGCGCCGGTCTCACCGGCACCGGACACCCGCTGCTCGGGGCCGTCGTCCGCGTCGCCGACGACGACCGCGTGCTGCTCACCGGCCGGCTGTCCACCCGCACCCAGCCCTGGCTCGCCGACCACACCGTGTCCGGCACCGTCCTGCTCCCGGGCACCGCGTTCGTCGAACTCGTGCTGCGCGCCGGTGACGAGGTCGGCTGCGGCCTCCTCGACGACCTCACCCTCGAAGCCCCGCTGATCCTCCCGGACGCCGGCGGCGTCCAGCTCCAGATCGCACTCGGCGCCGCCGACGCCGACGGCCGCCGGCCGGTCACCGTGCACTCCCGGGCCGGCGCCGACGACGACAGCCCCTGGACCCGGCACGCCACCGCCGTCCTCGCCCCGGCGCCCGCCGCGCCCGAGGCCGAGCCCGTCGCCTGGCCGCCCGCGGACGCCCACAGCCTCCCGCTGGACGGCTTCTACGACGCCCTCGCCACCCAGGGCTACCAGTACGGTCCCGTCTTCCAGGGCCTGCGGGCCGCCTGGCGCTCCGGCGACACCTGGTACGCCGAGGTGGTGCTCCCCGAGGAACAGCACCGCGACGCCGCCCGGTTCGGCCTGCACCCGGCCCTCCTGGACGCCGCCCTGCACGCCCAGCTCGCCGGTGACGGCGGCGACGACGGCGCCGAACGAGCGGGCGTGGGCCTGCCGTTCGCGTTCAGCGGCGTCACCCTGCACGCCGTCGGTGCCACCGAGCTCCGGGTCCGCCTGGAGCGCGGCTCCTCCGGCGCCGTCGGCCTGCACCTCGCCGACGGCACCGGACGCCCCGTGGCCACCGTCGACTCCCTCGTCAGCCGCCCGGTCTCCCAGGGCGCCCTGCACACCTCCCGGCCCGCCGACGGCGCCCTGTTCACCGTGCGCTGGAGCGACACCGCCCTGCCCGACACCGCGGACACCGACGGCTGGCGGCTCGGCTGCGGCGATCCGGCGGGCCTGGTGCCCGCCCGGCCGGCACTCGGCGCCGACGACACACCCACGGCCGTGGTCCTGCCGTACGCCTCCGCCCCCGACGAGACCCCCGCGAGCATCGCCGGCCGCGTCCTGACCGACCTGCAGACACTGCTGGCCGATCCGCGCACCGACGGCGCCCCGCTCGTGATCGTCACACGCGGCGCCGTGAGCGCGGCCGACGGCGAGGACGTCACCGACCTGTCCGCCGCCGCCGTGTGGGGCCTGGTCCGCTCGGCCCAGACCGAGAACCCGGGCCGTCTCGTCCTCGCCGACCTCGACGACACCGACGCCTCCCGCGCCGCCCTCGCCGCCGCCGTCAGCACCGGCGCCACCCAACTCGCCCTGCGCGACGGCACGTTGCGCACACCGGCACTGGCCCGCGCCGCCGCGGCCGACCGGGCGCCCGGCTGGGACGCCGACGGCACCGTCCTGATCACCGGCGGCACCGGCGCGCTCGGCGCCCTGGTCGCCCGCCACCTGGTCACCGCCCACGGCGTGCGCTCCCTGCTGCTCACCAGCCGGCGCGGCACCGACGCCCCCGGCGCCCGCGAGCTGACGGACGAACTCACCGCGCACGGGGCCGCCGTACGCGTCGAGGCCTGCGACGCCGCCGACCCCGGCGCGCTGGCCGCACTGCTCGGCACGCTGGCCGCCGACCGGCCGCTGCGCGGCGTGGTGCACACCGCGGGCGTCCTCGACGACGGCGTGCTCGGCTCGCTCACCCCCGACCGGCTCGCCCCCGTGCTGCGCGCCAAGGCGGACGCCGCGCTCGCCCTGCACACGGCGACCCGGGACGCCGACCTCACCGCCTTCGTCCTGTTCTCCTCGGCCTCCGGACTGCTCGGCGGCGCCGGACAGGCCAACTACGCCGCCGCCAACACCGTCCTGGACGCCCTCGCCCACCACCGCCGCACCGCCGGTCTGCCCGCCACCTCACTGGCCTGGACCCTGTGGGACCACGACAGCGGCATGACCGGCGGCCTCGGCGACGAGGACCGGCGCCGCATCGCGGCCTCCGGTCTGCCCGCCCTGGACCCCGACGCGGCGCTGCGGCTGCTCGACCAGGCCCTCGCGACCGGCGAGCCCCTCCTCGCACCGCTGCGCACCGACCCGGCGGCGCTGCGCTCCGCCGCCTCGGCCGGGCGGCTGCCCGCCCTGCTGCACGGCCTCGTCCCGGCACCGGCCCGGCGCACCGCCCGGGCCGCCGACACGGACGCCTCCGCCTTCGGCCGCCGCCTGTCCGGACTGTCCGCACCCGACCAGGAACGCCTCCTGCTCGACGTCGTCCGCCGGCACGCCGCGGTCGCCCTCGGACACGGCTCGGCCGGCGCCGTCGACGGCGAACAGTCCTTCAAGGACCTCGGCTTCGACTCCCTCACCTCCGTCGACCTGCGCAACCGGCTCACCGCCGAGACGGGACTGCGGCTGCCCGCGACGCTCGTCTTCGACCACCCCCGCCCCAGCGCGCTCGCCCGCCACCTGGCCCGCGAACTCACCGGCGCCACCGAGGAGTTCGCCACCACGACGGCCACCGCTGAGGAAGACGACCCGGTCGTCATCGTCGCCATGGCCTGCCAGTACCCCGGCGGCGTCAGCTCGCCCGAGGACCTGTGGCGGTTCGTGTCCGAGGGCGGCGACGCCATCGGCGCCTTCCCCACCGACCGCGGCTGGGACCTGGACCGCCTGCCCGGCCTGGAGGCCGGATTCCTGTACGGCGCCACGCACTTCGACGCCGCCCTGTTCGGCATCGCCCCCCGCGAGGCGCTCGCCATGGACCCCCAGCAGCGGCTGCTCCTGGAGACCTCCTGGGAGGTCTTCGAGCGCGCCGGGATCGACCCGCTGTCCCTGCGCGGCAGCGGCACCGGCGTCTACGTCGGCGCGATGGGCTCCGGCTACGCCTCCGGTCTGGCCGACATCCCCGAGGGCATGGAGGGCTACATCGGGCTCGGCGTGTCCGGCAGCGTCCTGTCCGGCCGCGTCGCCTACACCTTCGGCCTGGAGGGGCCGACCATGACGGTCGACACCGCCTGCTCCTCCGCCCTGGTCGCCCTGCACCTCGCCGCCCACGCCCTGCGCCAGGGCGAGTGCACCATGGCGCTGGCCGGCGGTGTCACGGTCATGGCCACACCCGGCACCTACACCGAGTTCACCGCCCAGAACGGGCTGGCCGCCGACGGCCGTTGCAAGGCGTTCGCCGCCTCCGCCGACGGCACCAGCTTCTCCGAGGGCGTCGGCATGCTCCTGCTGGAACGCCTCTCCGACGCCCGCCGGGGCGGCCACCCCGTCCTCGCCGTGGTCCGCGGCTCCGCCACCAACCAGGACGGCGCCTCCAACGGCCTGACCGCACCCAACGGCCCCTCCCAGGAGCGCGTCATCCGCCAGGCGCTGGCCTCGGCCGGGCTCGCCCCGGCCGACGTCGACGCCGTCGAGGCGCACGGCACCGGCACCACGCTCGGCGACCCCATCGAGGCGCAGGCGCTGTTCGCCACCTACGGCCGCGCACGCGCCGAGGGCGAACCGCTGCTGCTGGGCTCCGCCAAGTCCAACTTCGGGCACACCCAGGCCGCCGCGGGCGCCGCGGGCGTCATCAAGATGGTCATGGCCATGCGCCACGGCGAACTGCCGCGCACCCTGCACGTCGACGAGCCCTCCCCGCACATCGACTGGTCCAGCGGCACCATCGAGCTGCTCACCGAGGCCCGGTCCTGGCCGGCCCGCGGTGACCGGCCCCGCCGCGCGGGCGTGTCCTCCTTCGGCATCAGCGGCAGCAACGCCCACGTCGTCCTCGAAGAACCCCCCGCCGCCGAGCCCGCCGCCGAGCGGCCCGAGTCCGCCGCCGTGCCCCGGGTGTACCCCGTCTCCGGACACACCCCGGACGCGCTGCGCGCCCAGGCGGCCCGGCTGCGTACCCACCTCCTGCACCACGACGACGACCCCCGCGACGTCGCCCGCACCCTCGCCGTCGCCCGCCACCCGCAGGCCCACCGCGCCGCGGTCGTCGCCGCCGACCGCGAGGAACTCCTGGCCGGGCTCGCCGCCGTCGCCTCCGGCGAGCCGCACCCCGGCACGGCCACCGGCACCGCCGACGGCGGGCGGCTCGCCGTCCTGTTCAGCGGCCAGGGCGCCCAACGCCCCGGCATGGGCCGCGAGTTGTACGACGCCCACCCCGTCTACGCGCGGACCTTCGACGCGGTGTGCGCCGAACTCGACCGCCACCTCGACGGACCGCCGCTGCGCGACGTCGTCCTCGCCGCGGCCGACAGCGCCGAGGCCGCCCTGCTGGACCGCACCGCCTACACGCAGGCCGCGCTCTTCGCCTACGGCACCGCCGCCCACGCCCTGGCCACGTCCTGGGGGGTACGGCCCGACGTGCTCGCCGGGCACTCCATCGGCGAACTGACCGCCGCGCACGTCGCCGGCGTCTTCGACCTGGCCGACGCCTGCGCGCTGGTCGGCGCGCGCGGCCGGCTCATGCAGAGCCTGCCCGAGGGCGGCGCCATGGCCGCCCTGGAGGCGACCGAGCAGGAGGTACTGCCCCTGCTGGCCGACCGCGCCGACCGCGTCGCCGTCGCCGCGGTCAACGGACCCGTCTCCGTGGTCGTCTCCGGCCAGGCCGAGGACGTGACGCAGATCGCCGCCGAGTTCGCCGCACGGGGCCGCAAGACCCGGCGCCTGAAGGTCAGCCACGCCTTCCACTCGCCGCTGATGGACGCCGTGCTCGACGACTTCCGCGCCGTCGCCGCCCGCGTCGGCTTCCACGCCCCCACCGTGCCCGTCGTGTCCAACGTGACCGGCACCCTCGCGACCGGCGACGACCTGCTCACCCCCGACTACTGGGTGCGCCACGTCCGCCAGGCCGTCCGCTTCGCCGACATGGTCCGCACGCTGGAGGAGAGCGGTGCCACCCGCTTCCTCGAACTCGGCCCCGACGCCACCCTCACCCCCCTGGTCCAGGACGGCGTCAGCGACTCCGCGGCGGTGACCGCCGTACCCCTGGCACGCCGCGACCTGCCCGAGGACCGTTCCGCGCTGCTCGCCGCCGGCACCCTGCACGTGCACGGGCTCGGTGACGTACCGGCCGTACCGGCGGACACCGAAGCCCGGCCCGTGCCCCTGCCCACCTACGCCTTCCAGCGCGAGCGCTTCTGGCTGGAGACGTCCGCGCCCGCCGCCGCCGCGGCCGGCCAGGACGCCGCGTTCTGGGAACTCGTCGAGGCCGCGGACCCCGCCGCCCTCGCCGAGCGCCTCGCCGTCGACAGCGACGCCCCGCTCAGCGCCGTACTGCCCGCGCTCGCCGCCTGGCGCGGCGAGGACCGCAGGCAGGCGCAGATCCAGCGCTGGGAACACCGCGTGGTGTGGCGGCCCGCCGCCGACACCGCCGCCACCCTCACCGGCGGCTGGCTCCTCGCCGTCCCCGGCCGTCTCGACGGCGGCCCCTGGGCCACCTCCGTCGCCGACGCGCTCACCGCCCACGGCGCCCGCGTCCGCGTCCTGCCCGTCGACTGCGCCACCGCCGACCGCACCGCCCTGGCCGCCGTCCTCGCGGACCTGCGCCAGGACGACGCCGGGCCGTGGACCGGCGTGGTGTCCCTGCTCGCCGCCGACACCGACGCGCTGCCCGGACACGACGCCGTACCGGCCGGTCTCGCCGCCACCGCCGCCCTCGTCCAGGCACTCGCCGACGGCGCCGACGGCACCGACGCGGCGCGGCTGTGGGCGCTCACCGCGGGCGCCGCGGGCGTGCTCGGCACGGAGGCACCCATGGCCCCCGAGCAGGCCGCCGTGTGGGGACTGGGCCGCACCGCAGCCCTCGAACACCCGCAACTGTGGGGCGGCTTGGTCGACCTGCCCGCCGGGACCGACACCGCCGTCCCGGCCGACGTGGCCCGCCGCCTGGCCGCCGCACTGGCCGGCCGCACCGGCGAGGACCAGATCGCCGTACGGCCCGCGGGCACCTTCCTGCGCCGCCTCGAACGCGTCCCGGCCGGTACGCCCCTGGCGCCCGCGCCCGACTGGTCGGGCACCGTCCTGCTCACCGGAGCCACCGGCGCGCTCGGCGTGCACACGGCCGCCTGGCTCGCCGCGCAGGGCGCCGGCCGCATCCTGGCCGTCAGCCGCTCCGGCGCGGCCGCCGAGGGCGCCGCCCGCCTCAAGGACGCGCTCGCCGACTCCGGCACCGAACTGGTCCTGGCCGCCTGCGACACCGCCGACCGCGAGGCGCTCGCCGCGCTCCTCGCCGAACACCCCGTGGACGCCGTCGTCCACACCGCGGGGGTGCTCGACGACCGGCTCCTCGACGGGATGGACCCCGCCGCCCTGGACCGCGTCCTGCGCCCCAAGCTGGCGGCCGCCCGCCATCTCGACGAACTGACGCGTGGGCGCGAGCTCACCGCGTTCGTCCTGTACTCGTCGGTCTCCGGCACCCTCGGCACCATCGGCCAGGCCAACTACGCGGCGGCCAACGCCTACCTGGACGCCCTGGCCGAACACCGCAGGGCCGCCGGGCTGCCCGCCACCTCACTGGCCTGGGGGCCGTGGGCCGGCGGCGGCATGGCCGGCGCCGACGCCGACGGCGAGAACCGCATGCGGCGCGGCGGCATCGAGCCGCTCGCCCCCGAGCGGGCGGTCGACGCCCTCGGCCGGGCCGTCGCCCGCACCGACGCCGTCCTCGCCGTCGCCGACATCGACTGGGCCCGCTTCGCACCCGGCTTCACCACCTCCCGGCCCAGCCCGCTGCTCGCCGACCTCCCCGAGGTCCGCGACCTGCTCGCCCGCCGCCCCCAGAACACCGCGGGCGCCTCGCAGGCCCTGCGCGAACAGCTCGCCGGACAGTCCGCCGCCGAGCGCGAACGCACCCTGACCGCCCTGGTGCGCACCGAGGCCGCCGCCGTCCTCGGCCACACCGGCACCGACCGCGTCGGCGCCACGACGGCGTTCAACGCCCTGGGATTCGACTCGCTGATGGCCGTCGAACTGCGCAACCGGATCGGCGCCGCCACCGGCCTCGCGCTGCCCGCCACGCTGCTGTTCGACCAGCCGAGCGCCACGGCACTCGCCGGGTATCTGCACGGCCGGCTCTCGGACGACACCGACGGTGCCGCCGCCGTCCTCGCCGGGCTGGACACCCTGGAGGCGGCCCTCGCCGCACTGCCGCAGGACGACGGCCGACGCGACCGCATCGGCGCCCGGCTGCAGTCGCTCCTCGGCGGCTTCACCGGCCGGGCCACAACCGCCGTCGCCGCCCCCGCCACCGGCGGGGACGACGTCAGCGACCGGATCCAGTCCGCCGGCGCGGACGAGATCTTCGACTTCATCGAGAACGACCTCGGCATCTCCTGACGGCACGGCCACGGGACCTGAGAACGGGTGACACGACATGACCGATGAGGACAAGCTCCTCGGCTACCTGAAGAAGGTCACGGCCGACCTCCACCAGACGCGGCAGCGCCTGGCCGCGGCCGAGGCACACCAGCACGAACCCCTGGCGATCGTCGCCATGGGCTGCCGATTCCCCGGCGGTGTCAACGACCCCGACGACCTGTGGCGGCTGCTCGACGACGGCACCGACGCCATGACCGACTGGCCGCGCGACCGCGGCTGGGACATCGACGCCCTGTACGACCCGACCCCGGGCACACCCGGCCGCAGCTACACCCGCACCGGCGGATTCGTCGACCGCGTCGGCGACTTCGACGCCGGTTTCTTCGGCATCTCGCCGCGCGAAGCCGTCGGCACCGATCCGCAGCAGCGCATCCTGCTGGAGATCTGCTGGGAGGCCCTGGAGCGCGCCGGGCTCGACCCGCTCGCCCTGCGCGGCAGCCGCACCGGCGTGTTCTGCGGCACCAACCTTCAGGACTACACCACCCTGCTCAGCCTGTCCGACAACGCGGGCGACGACGGGGTGGGCAACGCGTCCAGCGTGCTGTCCGGCCGGATCTCCTACACCCTCGGCCTCGAAGGCCCTGCCGTCTCCGTCGACACCGCCTGCTCCTCCTCCCTGGTCACCCTCCACCTGGCGGCGCAGGCCCTGCGCGCGGGGGAGTGCGACCTCGCCCTCGCCGGCGGCGTCACCATCATGTCGACGCCCACGATCTTCCTGGAGTTCAGCCGCCAGCGCGGCCTGTCGCCGGACGGCCGCTGCCGCGCGTTCGCCGACACCGCCGACGGCACCGCCTGGGGCGAGGGCGCCGGAATGCTCGTCGTCGAACGGCTCTCCGACGCCCGACGCAACGGACATCCCGTCCTCGCCGTCCTGCGCGGCTCGGCCGTCAACCAGGACGGCGCCTCCAACGGCCTCACCGCCCCCAACGGGCCCTCCCAGGAACGTGTCATCTGGCAGGCGCTGAACAGCGCGCAGCTCGCCCCCGCCGACGTCGACGCCGTGGAGGCGCACGGCACCGGCACCACCCTCGGCGACCCCATCGAGGCCCAGGCCCTGCTCGCCACCTACGGCCAGGACCGACCCGCGGACCGGCCGCTGCTGCTCGGCTCGGTGAAGTCGAACATCGGCCACACCCAGGCCGCGGCCGGCGTCGCCGGCATCATCAAGACGGTCCTCGCGCTGCGCGCGGGCCGGCTGCCCGCCACGCTCCACGTCGACCGGCCCAGCCGGCACGTCGACTGGTCCGCCGGCAACATCGAACTGCTCACCGAAGCCCGCGCCTGGCCGGCCGTCGGCGACCGGCCACGCCGCGCCGGCGTGTCCTCCTTCGGCGTCAGCGGCACCAACGCCCACGTCATCCTCGAACAGGCCCCGCCCGCCGAACAGGACGACAGCACCGAGCCGGGCGAGGCTCCCCGCCCGCGCGCCTTCGCCGTCTCCGGCCGCACCGCGGCCGCCCTGCGCGACCAGGCCCGCCGGCTCGCCGCCCACCTGCGCTCCGCCCCGGACGGCGGGCCGCACCCCGCCGACCTCGCCTGGTCCCTCGCGGGCACCCGGTCCGCCCTCGAACACCGCGCCGTCGTCGTCGCCGCCGACCACGACGTCCTCCTGCGCGGCCTGACCGCCCTGGCCGACGCCACTCCCGACCCCGCCGTGGTGCGCGGCGTCGCCGACACCGAGGGCGACCCGGTCTTCCTCTTCCCCGGCCAGGGCCCCCAGTGGGAGGGCATGGCCACCGAACTCCTCGACACGGACGCCCGGTTCCGCGCCTCCTTCGACGAAGCCGCCGCCGCCGTCGAGGAGTTCACCGACTACCGCGTCCTGGACGTCCTGCGCCGCGCCCCCGGCGCCCCGCCCCTGGAACGGCTCGACGTCGTCCAGCCCACCCTCTTCGTCGTCTGCGTCGCCCTCGCCCGACTGTGGATGGCGTGCGGGGTCCGCCCCGCCGCGGTCGCCGGACAGAGCCAGGGCGAGATCGCCGCCGCCCACATCGCCGGCGTCCTCACCCTCCAGGACGCGGCCCGCGTCGTCGTCACCCGCTCCCGCGAGCTGACCGCCATCACCGGCCGCGGCGGCATGGTCGCCGTACCCCTGCCGCTCGCCGAGGTCGAGCGGCTCATCGCCCCCTACGACGGCCGGATCTCCGTCGGCTCCGTCACCGGCCCGCGCTCCGTCACCGTCTCCGGCGACGCTGAGCCGCTCGCCGCACTGCTGGCCCGCCTCACCGACGACGGCATACGCGCACGCCGCGTCCCCGTGGACTACGCCTCCCACTGCGCCCAGGTCGAGGAGGTCCGCGACGCCCTGCTCGCCGGATTCGCCCCGGTGCGCCCGCGCCCCGCCGAGATCCCCTTCCACTCCACCGTCACCGGGGCACGCATCGAGGACACCACCACGCTCGACGCCGCCTACTGGTACGACAACATCCGCCGCACCGTCCGCTTCGAGAGCACGGTGCGCGCCCTCGCCGACGCCGGACAGCGCGTCTTCGTCGAGATGGCCCCGCACCCCGTGGTCACCACCGCCGTCGGAGACATCCTCGACGACCTCGGCATCGCCGACGGCGCCGTCCTCGGCACCCTGCGCCGCTCCGAGGGCGGTACCGAACGCTTCCTGCAGTCCGTGGCCGGCCTCGCCGTCCGCGGCGGCTGCGTGGACTGGAAAGCCGTCCACGACGAGCCCGCACACCGCGTCGACCTTCCCGTCTACGCCTTCCAACGCCGCCGCTACTGGCCCGCGTTCACCACCGCCGCGACCCCGCGGACCGCCGACGGCGCGGACGCCCCGTTCTGGCAGGCCGTCGAGTCCGGCGACCACGCCACGCTCGCCGAAGCGCTCGGCTTCGACACACAGACCGCGGCCACCCTGGCCCCCGCCCTCGCCGGCTACCGGCGCCGCGGCGCCGACCGCGCCACCGCCGACCGCTGGCGCTACCGCATCACCTGGCACCCGCTGCAGGACCCGACGGCCCCCGCCCTCACCGGCCGCTGGACCCTCGTCGTCCCCCGCGGCCACGAGAACGGACCCGAGGCCACCGCGGTCCGGGCCGCCCTGACCCGCGCGGGCGCCGACTGCGTCCCCGTGACCGTCGACGGCCACCTCGACCGCACCGGCCTCGCCGCCGTACTGGCCGACGCGACCGACGGCGCCCGCGGCGTGCTGTCCCTGCTCGCCCTGGACGACAGCCCGCACCCCCGGCACCCCCAGCTGCCCGGCGGGTTCGCCACCACCGTCGCCCTCGTGCAGACGCTGGACGACCTGGGCACCCGGCTGCCCGTGTGGTTCCTCACCCGTGGCGCCGTCGCCACCCGCTCCGGCGCCGCCCCGACCGCACCGGCCCAGGCACTCGTCTGGGGCTTCGGCCGGGTCGTCGCCCTGGAACAGGCCGACTGCTGGGGCGGCCTGATCGACCTGCCCGACCAGCTCGACGCCCGCACCGCCGACCGCGTCGCCGCCGTCCTCGCCCGCACCGACCACGAGGACCAGGTCGCCGTACGCGCCACCGGCGTCCTCGGCCGCCGACTGGAGCGCGCCGCCGTCGGCGGACTGCCCGGCCGCCGCCAGTGGCGTCCGCAGGGCACCGTCCTCGTCACCGGCGGCACCGGCGCCCTCGGCCGCCACGTGGCCCGCTGGCTCGCCCGCGCGGGAGCCCCGCACCTCCTCCTCGTCAGCCGCTCCGGCCCCGACGCGGAAGGCGCCGCCGAACTGCTCGCCGAACTGAACGCCGCCGGCACCCACGCCGAACTCGTCGCCCGCGACATCGCCGACCCCACGGACCTCGCCGCACTCCTGGCGACCATCCCCGAGGAACGCCCCCTCACCGCCGTCTTCCACACCGCCGCGGTCCTCGACGACGGCGTCATCGGCTCGCTCACACCCGAACGCCTCGCCGAGGTCCTGCGGGTCAAGGTGGGCGGCGCGCTCAACCTCGACGCCGCCACCCGCGACCTGGACCTCTCCGCGTTCGTGCTGTTCTCCTCCTCCTCGGGCGTCTTCGGCAGCCCCGGACACGGCAACTACGCCCCCGGCAACGCCTACCTCGACGCCCTCGCCGAGGACCGCCGCTCCCGAGGCCTGCCCGCCACGGCGATCGCCTGGAGCGGCTGGGCCGACGGAGGCATGGCCGCCGGCACCGTCGGCGAGCGCCTCCAGCGCCACGGCGTCCGCCTCATGGACCCCGCCGTCGCCGTCACCGCCCTCCAGGACGCCCTCGACCAGGACGACACCGCACTCGTCGTCACCGACATCGACTGGGAGGTCTTCGGCGCCGAACTCGACAAGGGCCGGCCACGCCGCCTCTACGCCCAACTCCCCGACCTGGAACGGCTGCGCGCCCGCCGCCCCGCCGCCCCGACCGCCTCCGGCGGCGACGAGAACGACCTGATGGCCACGATCGCCGCCCTCGGGGACGCCGAACGGCGCCACGCGCTGCTCGAACTGGTCCGCGGACACATCGCGTACGTCCTCAACCACCCCAGCCCCGACGACGTCGAACCCGCCCGGGCCTTCCGGGAACTCGGCTTCGACTCCCTCACCGCCGTCGAGCTGCGCAACACGCTCGGCGAGGCGACCGGCATGCGGCTGCCCGCCACCCTCGTCTACGACTACCCCACACCCGCGGCCCTGGCCGAACACCTCGGCGAGCAGCTCGCCCCGGCGGGCCCCGCAGCCTCCGCCGGAGCCGTCACCCGCCGGGACACGGCAGAGGACCCGGTCGTGATCGTCGGCATGGCCTGCCGCTTCCCCGGCGGAGCGGACACCCCGGAGCGGTTCTGGCGGCTCCTGGCCGACGGGACCGACGCCATGGGCCCCTTCCCGACGGACCGGGACTGGGACCTGGCCGGACTCTACGACCCCGAACCCGGTACGGCGGGCCGCACCTCCACGCTCACCGGTGGCTTCCTCGACGGCTTCGCCGACTTCGACCCCGGCGTCTTCGCCATCTCGCCCCGTGAAGCCCTGGCCATGGACCCGCAGCAGCGGCTCCTGCTGGAGGTCGCCTGGGAGACGTTCGAGCGGGCGGGCATCGATCCGCGGTCGCTGCGCGGCAGCCGGACCGGTGTGTTCGCCGGCACCAACTACCAGGACTACACCTCCCGTCCGCTCGCACCGGGCGACGAGGTCGGCGCCCACCTGGGCACGGGCAACTCCGCCGCCGTCCTGTCGGGCCGCGTGTCCTACACCTTCGGGCTGGAGGGCCCCGCCGTCACCGTCGACACCGCCTGCTCGTCCTCCCTCGTCGCCCTCCACCTCGCGGCACAGGCGCTGCGCACCGGGGAGTGCGACCTGGCCCTGGCGGGCGGCGTCACCGTGATGTCCACGCCCGGTCTGTTCGTGGATTTCAGTCGTCAGCAGGGGTTGGCGGCGGATGGGCGGTGCAAGGCGTTCGCGGATGCGGCGGATGGTACGGGGTTCTCGGAGGGTGGTGGTCTGCTGTTGGTGGAGCGGTTGTCGGACGCGCGTCGTCTGGGGCATCCGGTGCTGGCGGTGGTGGCGGGTTCGGCGGTGAATCAGGACGGTGCGTCGAACGGGTTGAGTGCGCCGAACGGTCCGGCGCAGCAGCGGGTGATCCGGGCCGCGTTGGCGGATGCGGGTGTGTCGGCGGCTGAGGTGGATGTGGTGGAGGCGCATGGTACGGGGACGCGGTTGGGTGATCCGATCGAGGCGCAGGCGCTGTTGGCGACGTATGGGCGGGA
>NZ_JBVHMR010000075.1:0-20820 GCF_055558375.1 Streptomyces sp. NPDC025793
GTGCGGTGAAGATTCGACACCTCCACCACACACGGGGGCCTTCGCCACGATCAAGACCGCCCAGCGTTAACAACGCTCGTGATCAATACACCTAGCGCCAGTTCCGTGTGCCGAAGGAGATGTCGACGGTCTTCAGCTTCTCCGCGAGGTCGAACATCACCGACCGCTCCCGCCCGAGCTGCCCGCACGGCAGTACCTCCCAGAAGTTGCCGTGATGCGCGGAGGCCCTCTCGATCTGCTCGTATTGCCCGGCGAACCCACCGAGCCCCTCCACCGCCTCGGTGACCGCTCCCGGGCCCCCGGCCTGCACCAGTTGGGCCTGCACCAGGGTGAGCACAGCCGGGGAGGCGTCCTCGCCCAGCCGGCGGGCTCCTCCATCGGTGCCGCCTCGTCCAGCCCGTCCAGGGCCTTGACCTTCTTGATCTTCATGGCGACCCGCTTGATGACCGCGTAGTCTCGCAGTTCGGAGGCGTCCGCCGCATCTGCTCACCGGCGAAGTCGGTGACCTTCGGCGCGGCGACGCCGTCTGTCCGCACCGACGTATGGCCGCGGCGACGGGAGCGTGCCCTCCGGAAGCTCGACTGAGGGCGGACGAAGTCGACCGCCATCTCCGGATCCCAGGCCGGGCGTCGCCCGGTTCGGTGATCCGGAGCAGCACCGCCCGGGCTCCGGACCGGACATCAGCCAGGCTGAGCAAGGACTCCCGTGGCCTCCCGGCGTCTCCGTTGGGAACGGCGTGACCGTTTCACCGGTGAATCTGGCCCCCAGAGGGGTGAGGCGGCTGCGGTCAGTCCACTACCCCGAAGGCACTGGCCCGTACGGTACGGACGCAGAACATCCCTGAAACAACTTGGGAGAAGCCATGGGATCGCTCGGTCGTGTGCAACGCGTGGCCTTGGCGGCAGGCGCCGCTCTCACCCTGTCTCTGGGGCTGCCCACCAGCGCTCAGGCCTCCGCGGGTAGCTTCACCTACGTGAACGTGAGCGGGGAGGAATTCACGCTCCGCAGCCCGAACGAAGGCGAGTGCTATCTGCTGCGCGGTGGTGCGCACACCGTGATCAACCACACGAACAGGAGGGCCACCGCCTTCCCGGAGTACGGCTGCGTCGGAACCGCCGTCACTCTGCCGAGCGGTTCGGCTGTGAACGGCGCCTCGTTCGTCGCACAAAGCGTTCGCTTCGGCTGAGCCGGTCGGCTCCAGGAGAGGCCGGCGAGGCGGGACCTGGTCTTGATGGGTCCGGCCTGCTGCGGTGTCAGTGTTCGGCGCTGTTCCGGAATTCGCGGGTCAGGGAAGCGGTCTGCTGGGCGTTGAGGCCACTCGTCACGTTGCCCAGGAGTCCGCCGACGGTCCCGGAGTCGGCCCATCCGCAGAGCAGTTCGACGTTGTTCTTTCCGCAGCGCATCTTCCCGCCGGTCGAGCCGGGGTTGAAATCCTCGGCGTCGGTGAGGTGTGCTCCGGCCATGAGATCGGTGATCTCGTGGTCGGCCGAGTTCCGGGTGAGTTCCTGCGCGAGCCGCGGATCGGTGGTGCTGGTGTCGCTGAAGACCTCTATCACGGGCTGAGTGGGCTTGCTTGCGGTGGTGTAGAAGACGACTGTCTCGTGTTTGGGTAGTTTTCCTTCCATTTGGGCACTGAGTCGGCCTGCTTGCGTGCCGGTCATCAGCCTGTAGCTGCCGAGGGTGGTCGGTGGGGTGATGGTCAGAATCGTGGGCCCCTTGGACGCGGCGCTGCCGAAGTCGTCGGACCGGTGCATGTGGGGCGCGGCCATCACTATGGCCGCCACAACGATGACCACGGTGCCGATGACGACTCGACGGGTTCGCTTCCGCGCGAGCCTGGCCGTGGTCTCCAGGTCCTCGGGGACCGCTACCGGTTTGGGCCGACGCCACGTGCGGGTTGCCGTCCAGAGGATGACAAGGGCGATGGCGGCCAGGATGAACGGGGCAAGTACCTGTCCCGCCTGGTAGGCATCCGAATGTGTGTCGACAGCGGCAGACATGGATCGAGAGCCTAGGAGGGCTGCATGGGCATGTCCATGCTGTCATCTTTCGGTCCGCTATCGATCATGTTCTCGTAGGGCTCCGCGCCGATGATCCGGATGCTTCCCTCGACCTCGACATCCATCCGCGTCGAATCCCCCTGCCCTCCGCAGAGTCGCGGGCCGCTGAACCCGTCCAGGAGCTGGTCCGCGCCAAGACGCCCCTGCCGGCCGTTTCACCGAGGCGTCGACTGGCGTCGGGCCGTGGCGTCCGGCGGGCGGGAAGCCCTGATCTCGAAGGGGCCCGGTGGCGCCCGTTGCAGGCTCGCTCCGGAGGCTGCGGATACTGGAGGGCGAGCCGGAGGCCGGCCCGGCCGCGCACGGCTGGGTGGAGGACCAATGCCGGACCTTGGCCCGGATCGCCGAGGTCATCCGCCAGAAGGGCAGGCCAGGGTCTGAGGCCGCCCAAGGGCCGTACCTGGGGCCGACGCGGCAGCACGCCGGTGGTGCGCGTGACGGCGCCGGGCACCCGGCGCGTCTCACCGGCCGCGCCGGTCTGCACGAAACCGGGCTGCCGGCCCCGGCTGACCTACCGCCCCCTATCGACCGCGGCCCCGGCCGAGAGGGGCGGAAGGGGTTCACGATCCGACATCTGTCTCTTCGGCAGCCTGATCCTCGTGACATTGCCCCCGACCGCTGCCGAGGTGAGGGGGGGCGGCCAGGGCGGCGAGTACGACGGCGCGGTCGCGCCGTATGCCGGCGGCCATGGTGCGGGGTTCTCGTCGCAGGCCTCCGACTCCTTCTTCACCTGGCTGGAGCTGGATCCCTCCACGTTCTGGGTCAACCTCAACCCGAACGAGCCCGACCGCATCGTCGACGCCCGGCTCGGCCGGACCGACGCGGGACCCGGCACCACCCGCCTGCTCAACCCGGCCGCGGAGGAGCAGTTCCGGACCTGGATGACATCGCTACGGCCTGTGTCCGGCGCGGGGTCAGTGGGGATCGGCGGGGACGGGCGAGAGTCGGTGGGCGGGCCCGTGCGAGACGACGTGGCCGGCTGTGGGGGGTGCGAAGTGGGTGCCCAGGAGGAGGGTGTCCGTGTCGGCGAGTGAGGCGAGCAGCGTGCGGCGCGAGGCCTCGGACCGCCGCGGGTCGATGTCGACACAGGCGCCGACGGCGGGGTGGGCGAGCTGGACGGGGTGGTGGATGCAGTCGCCGGTGATCAGGGCCCTGCGGCCGCCGCTGGTCAGCTCCACGGCGACGTGGCCCGGGGTGTGGCCGGGAGTGGGGAGCAGGCGCAGGCCCGGGGCGATGTCGAGGCCTGCGGCGGGGACGTCGAGGAGGTCGAGCAGTCCTGCCTCCTCGACCGGGATCACGGAGTCACGGAACATCTGCTCGCGGGCCTCTTCCATGTCGTACCCGGCCCAGAACTCCCGCTCGGTGCGGGAGGTGACGTGGCGGGCCCGGGGGAAGGTGGGAACCCATTCGCCGTCGGTCAGCCGTGTGTTCCAGCCGACGTGGTCGGCGTGCAGGTGGGTGAGGACGACCAGGTCGACCTTGTCCGGGGGGAATCCGGCGGTGGTGAGGCGCTGGAGGTAGTCGGTGTCCAGGTCGTGCCAGGCGGGGTTGGCGCGTTGCTTGCCGTTGCCGATGCCGGTGTCGACCAGGACGCGGAGCCCGTCGAGGGTGAAGGCGAAGCTGTGGCTGTCCATGCGCAGGATGCCGGAGTCGTCGGCGAAGTGGGGGCGCAGCCAGTCCTGCCGGGCGACGAGGTCCGGGGTCGCGTCGGGCAGCAGCCATGCTCCGGTCGTGGGTGGGAGGGGGACCTCGTCGATGCGGTGGACGGTGACGCCGCCCACGGTCCAGGAGGGGGCGGCGGTCGGGTCGGTGGCCGGTGGAGTGCTCATGAACGGTCGCTTCCTTCGGTCTCGTCACGGATGGTCGTTGTGTGCGCCGTGGGCTGCCCTGCGCCGCGACGCGGCCAGTGCTGTCAGCGGCGCGACGGCGAGCAGGGCGGCGGCGATGGCGGTTCCGGCCAGGGCGGCGCCGCCGTAGACGGCGGGCAGGCCGGCTCCGCGCAGACCGCTCAGCGTCAAGGCCGTGGCGGGGATGACGGCCAGGCTTCCGCCGGTAGCGGCGACGTGCGGCGCGGTCCGCCGCGGTGTCCGCACCGTGAGCGCGGCCGCGGCGTGAGCGTGAAGAAGACCATGTGACGACACCGGTGCCGGCCGCCAGCAGGGCACGGCGTGCCGACGGAGGCACGGCGAGCTCAGGGCGCAGCGACCGCAGGGCACCGGCGTGCGGGCGGGCCGTCTCCGCGGTGAACGCGACCACGGCACTGCGAGGAGGACCGCCAGCACGACGTACACGGTGACGGTGGGGCGGGTGCGAAACGGACCAGGAGGGTGGAGGCCAGGACGCCGGCGGCCATGCCCGCCACCGGAGCGATGGTGTTCGGTCAGGGCGGGCCGGCCCGGACGCCAGGGGTCCTCCAGGCCGAGGAGGGCCGCGCCCGCGGCGCTGGTGGCCGTGCCGGTGGCCGCTCCCTGCAAAACGCGGGCGGCGATCAGCGCACCGGCGCCGTCCGCCGAGGCCGGCAGCAAGGTCAGGGAGCAGGCGAGGCGGGGGCATCGCGCGGGTGCTCGTGGTGTGGCGGTGGGCATGGAACTCCTTGGCACTAAACGCAACAGGTTTGCTTTTAAGGCATCGTAGGCCCTACAGTCCTGCTAACGCAAATTCTTAGCTTTTAATGTCGTGGGTTTGCCGCGCCGCTCCAGCCCCGAGGAGAGAACGTCCATGTCCGCCGCAGAACTCACCACGCCGGAAGCGGCCCGCTGGGCTGCCCGCGCCGGGCTCCCACTGCCCGCCGACCGCCACGCCTCAGTCGCGGCCGTTGCCAATCACATCCACGCCGTCGTCGCCGTTCTGCGGGAGCTGGACTTCGGGGACACACCGCCCGCCCCCGCCTACCGCGCGGAAGAGGAGAAGCACGATGCAGCCGTATGAACTGTCCCTGACCGCGGCCGCCGACGAGATCCGGGAACGGCGACTGTCCCCCGTAGAGCTGACGGACTCCGTCCTTCAGCGCATCGTCCAGGTGGAGCCACACCTTCAGGCCTACGTCACCGTCGTCGCCGAGCACGCCCGCCGGGCCGCACGTGAAGCGGCACACGACATCGCGGTCGGCCGCTACCGTGGCCCGCTGCACGGCATCCCCATGGGCCTGAAGGACCTGATCGACGTCGCCGGCACGGCGACATCGGCCGGCTCCCGGGTCCGCGCCGACCACCACGCGTCGGCCGACAGCACCGTCGCCGCACGCCTGGGGGAGGCCGGAGCCGTCCTGGTCGGCAAGACCCACACCCACGAGTTCGCCTACGGACTGACCACCCCGCAGACCCACAACGCCTGGGACCGGAGCAGGGTCGCCGGTGGTTCCAGCGGCGGATCAGCCGTGGCCGTCGCCTCGGGCATGGCGACCTTCGCCCTGGGCACCGACACGGGCGGATCGATCCGGGTACCCGCCGCGCTCAACGGCGTCGTCGGCCTCAAGCCGACCTACGGCCTCGTACCCCGCCACGGCGTCACGTCCCTGTCCTGGTCGCTGGACCACGTCGGCCCGATCACCCGCACCGTCGAGGACGCGGGCGTGGTCCTCAGCGCTCTTGCCGGGCACGACCCGCGCGACCCCGCCTCCCTGACCACACCCGCCACGGACTACCGGCCGATCACCGGCACGGACCTGACAGGGCTGCGGGTCGGCGTGCCGCGCACCTACTACTTCGACCACATCGACCCGGAGACCGAAGCCGCCGTCCGACGTGCCATCGACCTGCTCCAGGCCCTCGGCGCACGCCTCGTCGAGGTCGAGACCCCCATGACCCGCTACATCCAGGCCACCCAGTGGGGCCTGATGGTGCCCGAGGCCACCGCCTACCATCAGGGCACCCTGCGCACGGTCCCCGGGCTCTACCAGGACGACGTCCGCATCCTCCTGGAGGCCGGCGAACTGATGCCCGCCGGTGACTACCTGCGCGCCCAGCGCTCCCGCACCCTCATGCGGCAGGAATGGGCCCGCATGCTGCAGGAGGTCGACGTGATCGCCGCCCCCACCGTCCCCGCGACCGCCGTCGAAGCCGACCGGTCCACGATCACCTGGGCCGACGGCACCGCCGAGGGCGTCTCCGACGCCTACGTGCGCCTGTCGTCCCCCGCCAACATCACCGGAGCGCCGTCCCTGTCTTTGCCGGTCGGCCACGACGCGACGGGCCTGCCGATCGGCATGCAACTCCTTGGACGGCCACGCGGCGAGAGCGTGCTCCTGCGGGTCGGCCACGCCTACGAGCAGACCCAGCCCGCCCGTGACCTCGCGCACGCGGCGTGAACGAACGACGGGATCCGGCCGCATCACTTTGGCCGGGTCGAAGGCGCCGCCCGGCTCCGCCCCGGCCGTCTGCCGCAAGAGGAAGCCCCCGACGGCTCTGACGCCGCCGTCGGGCACTCGCCCGCTCTCGACGGCGGAGCCTGCGCGGGCGTCCCCAAAAGTGCCCGAGCGGTGACGGCACCGTGGGCATGGAGCGGACAGACCGCACCGCACGTCTCGCAGTGCAGACGGACGGCCGGCCCGGCGCCCGGACGGTGTACACCACGCGCGGCGAAACGGCCGTCGAACGGTGGCCAGTGGGTCACGCGGAGGTAGGTGGAGCGCTAGACGCAATGAATGTGCTTTAAGGTGGGTTTCATGAGCAGGCAGATGGTGCGCCCCGGCGGACGCAGCGCCCGGGTTCAGGCGTCGGTGCACACCGCCGTACGCGACCTCGCCGCGGAGGTGGGACGGGATGCCCTGACCGTACCGATGATCGCCCAGCGCGCGGGCGTGACCCCCTCGACGATCTACCGCCGATGGGGTGACCTGCAGGAGCTGTTGTCGGACGTGGCGGTCGAGCGCCTGCGACCCGACACCGCGCCCAGGGACCACGGCGCCCTGCCACCCGATCTGACGGCCTGGGCCGAGCAGTTCCTCGACGAGATGTCCTCCACCGCCGGCCGCGCCTACATCCGGGACGCCCTGCTCGGCGACCCGGACGGCGGCAACGCCGGCCAGTGCTCCGCCTACGCCGCCGAACAGATCGATGTCATCCTGACCCGCGCGGCCGAACGCGGGGAGGAAACACCCGGCGTCGAGACAGTCATGGACCGCGTCGTCTCGCCCCTGATGTACCGCATCCTCTTCCGCCCGGACGGACTCGACGCCGCCTACGCCCGCGGGCTCGTGACAGGACTCCTCGGCCCGACTTGAGATGACCCCGGAGGTGTGGACACCCTGGCAAGGGATCCTGCAGATCCGAGGAAGGGTGTCGTGGCGGGACGTGGGTTTCCGTATCCGGAGGTCAGAAACGATGCCGTCGCGTCGGGCCGGGCGGCGAGCGGGAAGCGCACGTATGCGGCGGTCGCGGCGGACGTCGGGATGACGGGCGAGGCGCTGCGGAGCCGGGTGCGCCAGGCCGATGAACATGCCGGCCGCGCTCACCGCGGTGCCGAGCAGAACCCGGAGAGCCGGGACGAGGAACTGGCCCGGCTGCGCGCGGAGAGCAGCCGGCTGCGAAAGGCCGAGAAGGAGTGGGAGCTCGCGCGGTCCTGCGCCGGGCGGCGGCATGTTTCGCAGAGGAGATGAAGTGAAGACCCGCCGCCGGGACTTCGTCTCCGCCTACGCCGAGGCTTTCGGAGTTCAGCGGACATGCCGGATCCCCGAGGTCTCGCGCTCGGGCGACTACCGGTGGCTCGCCGGCGCGAAGACCCGCGCCGAGAGGCAGGCCGCCGAGGACGCGCTTGTCGCGGCGATCCGCGAGGTTCACACCGCGCAGAAGGGAACGTACGGGGTCCGTCGCGTCCACGCCGAGCTGCGGAGCTTCGGCCATACCGTCGACCGCGAGCGCACCACGGTCCCCCCGACCGGCTCGCACCTGCGGCCCCGGACCGCCCAACGCAACTTCTTCGCCGGTCAGTTGGACGAGAAGTGGTGTGGCGACATCACATACTGTCCTTTGACATCGTGGTGGGTGGTGATGAGCCGGATCCGGGAGCACCGGTGTCTGTTTCAGGTGTGCCAGCAGTTCTCTGCGACTTGTATGAAGCCGCGTACCAGTGGGTTGCGTGCTGTCGTCCTTGGCCAGGCCACGACGAGATCACTGGGCGGGCGGTCACTTAGCGGGACGACGACCAGGCCGGCGGGCAACGGCTGATCGATGGGAGCGAGAGCCGATGTGCCGTTCCACAGGACCGCTTGCAGGCACTCCTGGATCGTTCGTATGACCGGCGACGCGTCGTTGTCTCCGCTGCGGGTCCAGTACGCCGTCCACGCCGGATCGGCGCCGTCCGGCAGCCGGACCCATCGGCGGCCGGCGAGGTCGGCCGACGAGACCGAGGCGTGACCGGCGACGGGATCGTCATCCCGCATCACCACGCCGACAGGTACCGAGCGCAGGACGTGGGTGCTGATGCCGGTTTCGTCGAAGGGAGTTCGGGTGATCGCCACGTCGACCAGCCCGGCGCGCAGTCCGGCTGTCGGGTCGCCGAGGTCGGATTCGTGGATGGTGACGTGGACGTGCGGATGGCGGGCCCGGAAGAGTGGGACCAGTCGGCCGCCGACCTGTTCGGCCGCGTCCGCCAGGGTCCCGACGGTGAGGGGCGCCGTACCCGCCGCAGCGGCCACTCGCCTGCGGATCCGGTCGGCTCGCCCCAACAACTCCCCCGTTTCGTCGTACAGAACCTTTCCGGCGGGCGTGAGGGTGACGCCCTTGGGGGTGCGTTCGAACAGGAGGACGCCGAGTTCGTCCTCGAGCTGCCGGATCGCGCGGCTCAGTGGTGGCTGCGTCATGTGCAGGCGGTTCGCCGCCCGGCCGATGTGACACTCCTCGGCGACGGCGACGAAATACCGGAGCGAGCGAAGGTCCACGTCCAGCACGATACCCGTGCGGTATCGGACGTTCCCTACGGGTCTTGGACAGCGGACACCGCGACGGCCAACGATGGAAGCAGCAGAGCCGACGAGGAGGAGTATTCATGGCCGCCCCTGCCCTCACGGTCGGGTGCTTCCCGTACGACACGACGCGGGCACTGTTCGATGGGACCGTAAGCACCGACGGCATCGACGTCACGATGAAGACCGGAGCGACCCTGCCGGAGCTCTTCGACCGGCTGATCCGCGGAAACGAGTTCGACGTCGCCGAGCTCGGCCTCACGTTCTACCTGCGGTTGCTGAAGACCGGACTGCCGTTCGTGGCATTGCCGGTCTTCCCGAACCGGGTGTTCCGTCACTCGTGCATCTTCGTCAACATCCACAGCGGGATCACGGAACCGAGCGATCTCGCGGGCAGGACCATCGGCGAGTTCGGCGTCTACGGTCAGGACTCCGGTGTGTGGGCCAAAGGGATCCTGATGGACGAGTACGGATTCAAACCCGAGGAGAGCCGTTGGGTGATCGGCGGCCTGGAGCACCCCGCGCCCCCCTTCGACTTCATCCCCCATCCGCACCCGGCCGAAGTCGACGTGCGCGTCGCGCCCGAAGGAAAGACACTGAGCGCGATGCTCGACGCCGGTGAGATCGACGCGCTGTTCTCGGCGAATGTCCCCCAGTGCGTGCTCGACGGATCCCCGAACGTCACCCGGCTGTTCCCCGACTTCGAGCCGCTGGAACGCGACTACTACCGGCGAACCGGCATTTTCCCGATGATGCACACCGTCGTCATCCGGCGGGAACTGCTGCAGGACCATCCTGGACTCGCGCACGGCGTCTACCGTGCCTTCTCCCGGGCGAAGGACGCCGCTGCCGAACGCTACCGCCAAAGCCGCAGGCTCTACCAGGTCCAGACCATGATTCCGTGGATGAACGCCCTGGTGGATCGCAACGGTGAGGAGTTCCCTGAGGACTGGTGGCCCTACGGCATCGCGGCCAACCGCGCCGCCCTCGACACCTGCCTGCGCTATCACTACCAGCAGGGCCTGACCAGCCGACAGTGGAGAATCGAGGACGTCTTCGCCGCGGAATCGCTCGACACGTAGCCGCCGTCCCCTGGAACCGAGCCCGACCGCCTACGCCGTCGCCGCGATCGCCGTCGCCGCCGCCGTCACCTGGGCGCTGCGCGCCCTGCCGTTCGCCGCGTTCGCCCCGCTGCGCGCCAGCAGCACCGTGCAGTACCTCAGCACCCGCATGCCCGCCGGTGTCATGATCATCCTCATCGTGTACTGCCTGTGCGACGTTCCGGTGACCGACGCTCGCGCCGCGGCGCCCCTCGCCGCGCTCGCCACCACCGTCGGCATGCACCTGTGGCGCCGCAACGCCCTGCTCAGCATCCTCGGCGGCACCGCCGTCCACGTCACCCTGGCCAGCACCCTCTTCGCCCACCAGGAACCCGCAGGCTGATCAACACCCACGCATCACCTCGCCGTTGCCGCCCAGTCCACGCGGCCGGGAGCGGCGGGGCGGGCTGGACGCCACCCGCGGACGCACCTCGCGGCCATGCGGGCTCCAGTGCTCGTCGATGCCGACCTGGGCGACAGCCTTGCCGCCCAGGCCCGAGCCGACGAGGCCGTCGCCGCCTGGTCCCAAGCCCTGACCCTGATGGATGGCATGACCTCCGACCGCACCCGCAAGGCGATCAGCTCGCTTCGCTCCACCTTCGCCGTCTACCAGCGCCGCAGGGTGCCTGGAGCGGCCGAACTGGCCCGCCGCGCAAGCGAAGTACTGGCCTAAGTTGCCCACCAACCGGCCGACGAAGGGACGTAACCGTGGCTCAGCGGACAACCGACGAGCAGCCCAAAGCCCTTCCACCCGCCCTCGAATCCATGACCCTGCTGGTCGCCGCCGTCATCGTCCACGACAAAGCCACCAACCGGGTCGTCCTCCTGCCAGTGCCCTCCGCCGATATCTCACCGGCGGCCCCCAGGTATCGCTGGACGGGTGGAAGTAGGGACCAGCACGGCGTCACCGTGGCCATGCGACCCGGAACAGGCCGGCCAGGAGTGAGCTGGAGTGGGGGACGCGCAACTGCTGTGACTACGACGGTCAGCTGGGGAATAGCGTCAGCACCTCGGGGGCGGTCGGCTTTTCGCTCTCGTCGGATGCATCCAGTGCAAGACGCGGCCTCGTCATGGTCGCGGTGGCGTAGACCTCGTTCGCCAGCTCGAAGGGCAAGCCCGAGCGGGAGACAAGTTCATCGAACGAAACGCCTGTCTCCTCGCAGAGGCGGACCGCCTTCTCAAGCAAGAGCGGTGCTTCGCGAGGGCCAAGGTCACACGGCTCCGGATCGCCGTGCTGAGACAGCATCATCATGGCGCGCTTGTACGTTGTCTCCCGGAAAAGCACCGAGGGCAAGCCACCAATTCTGTGTGAGAATCAAGCGAATGGGCGTGATGGTGCTCGCACTTCAAGTGCATAGGTGTGCCTGGCTCAAGTCGCCGCTCGCTGCGACTACCTGCGGCAGGCGGCAAGAGTGGCGCAGGCAGGCGGAGCTCACCTTGGTACGCAGAGCACTCCCCGCACGTCCGCCTGTCTCTTTCCCTGCCGACACTTCCGCCAGAGGCTTCCCAGCCGGAGTAGGTGTTTGCCTACCCCGGAAGTAGGTTTCGGCCCATGGTGCTTGCCGAACCCCTGGCAGCAGCATGATCTCCAGGCCGCAGCGCGTGGCCAGGAAGACGAGACGAGGGGCGAATATGTGGCCGTTTCCGGTTCCGGTGAACGGGGCGCCCTGGCCGGGGGGCGTGCTCGTGGCGTTGACCGCGGTCTGCGCTGTGCTGGCCTTCCGGGCGGAGCAGGCGCGGCACCGGCCGACGCCTGCGGCGCGACCGGCTGGGCGGATCGGTTGGCCGGTCGTGGCGGGGTTGGTGGGTACGGCCGCGTACGGCAGTGTGCCGGCTCTGGTGCTTGCCCTGCACAACACCGAAGGAACGGGCGGCTACGTCGTCACCGTGCCGGATCTCCAGCCCGACGGGCTGCTCGCGTCGGCGCTGCTGATGGCCGGCCTACTGGCCACCACGCTGCTCTCCTCGGCGCGCGTGCCCAGGCGGTGGGTACTGCCCGTGGTCGCGGCGGTGACCGGCGAACTGCTGGAATGGACGTACTGGCTCACTCATGCGGTCACGCGTTCCTCTGTTTCCTACGGCCTGACACCCCTGAATATCCTGGTGGGCTGTGTGAGCATCCCGGTGCTTGCCGCCTTCGCCGGTGCGGCTCTGCGCTGGCCGGCGAACGGTAGGCCCGAGCGCCTTGCCGGAGCCGATGCGCTCAGGTCCGCGCGCTGGGCCCTGTTGCTGCCCGCCATCGTGGTGATGACCGGCAACCTGTTCGGCCTCGATCTGTGGCAGTCCGCGCCGCCGGGCACCGGGATCGGGTCGGCCGTGACGAGTTACCTGGTCGGGCTGGCACTGCTGGCAGCCGTCGTGGCCGGGCTGGTGCGGTGGCCCAGGGCGGCGGCGAACCTGGCTGTCCTGGGGCTGGTGGGGATCGGGGCGTACGACATTGCACAGAGCGGGTTCGGGCAACACCTGGTGGAAGTACGGAAGTTCGGCTCCCCAGGCATGCCGGCGCCGTCCCTCAACCTTGAGATGGTGGCTCACCATGCGTCAGTCCTCGGCGGCATCCAGGGGGCCGTGCTGCTGGCCCTCGGGCTGTGGCTGCTGCCGAGGACCGTGCTGGCGGATGCCGGTCGGCTGCTCGGTCGGGGGCCGGACCCGGCGCTGGCCCGACGGGTGCGGGAGCTGACCGAGACACGGGCCGACGCGGTCAGCTCCGCGGCCGCGGAGCTGCGCAGGATCGAGCGAGACCTGCACGACGGCGCACAGGGACGGCTGGTCACCATCGGGATGAACCTCCGGGTCGCGGAGGAGATGATCCACAGCGATCCGCACGAGGCCGCCGCTCTCGTCGTGGAGGCCCGCGTCGCCTCTGCGGCGGCACTGGAGGAACTGCGCGGCCTGATCAGAGGGATGCACCCGCCGATGCTGGCCGACCGGGGGCTCGGGGAGGCGGTCCGGGCGCTCGCGCTGGACCTGCCCCTGCCGTGTGAGACCGAGATCGATCTGGCCGGGCGGCTCGCCGCCCCGCTGGAGTCGGCCTGCTACTTCGCCGTCGCCGAGGTGGTCACCAACGCCGTCCGGCACGCCTCGGCGCACGGCCTCCAGATCCGGATGGCCCGGGCGGCCGGGCTGCTGCGCATCGAGGTGGTCGACGACGGGGTGGGAGGCGCGGATCCCGCCCGGGGCACCGGGCTTGCCGGTGTGGAGCGACGGCTGGCGGCCTTCGACGGCATCCTGGCGGTCAGCAGCCCGCCCGGGGGGCCGACGATCGTGGTCATGGAGGTGCCGTGCGCGTAGTCGTCGCGGAGGATCTCTTCCTGCTCCGGGAGGGGCTGGTCCGGCTCCTCAAGGCACGTGGGTTCGAGATCGTGGCGGCCACCGACAGCGCGCCGGGTCTGCTCGGCGCACTGCTGGAGTTCCGGCCGGACCTCGCGATCGTGGACATCAGGCTGCCGCCCACCCACACCGACGACGGACTCCGTGCGGCGCTGTCCGCCCGCGAACGGATCCCGGGCCTGCCGATCCTGCTGCTCTCCCAGTACGTCGAGCAGATCTACGCCGAGGAACTGCTCGCCGACCAGGCCGGAGGGGTCGGCTACTTGCTCAAGGACCGAGTGTTCAGCGATGACCAGTTCGTCGACGTGATCCGTACGGTCGCCGCGGGCGGCACGGTCATGGACCCCGAAGTGGTCACCAAGCTGCTCGGCCGCCGCAGCCGTGGCGAACGCGAACCCCTCTCCAGGCTTACCGAACGGGAAGGCCAGGTGCTGGAGCTCATGGCCGAGGGACGCTCCAACAGCGCCATCGCGAACCGCCTCTTCATCAGCGAGAAGGCCGTGTCCAAGCACAGCACGAGCATCTTCACCAAGCTGGAGCTCGCCCCTTCTGACGACGACAACCGCCGGGTGTTGGCCGTACTCGCCTACCTCATGTCCGCGCCGCGTGAAGGCCGCGTTCCACCGAGCCACTGAGCCGATCGAGACCGAAACATTGCCGGCAGGGCCGGCGGCCCATGCGCCGGGCGTAGCCCAGTGCTGTCCAGAAACCCAGGGAGGGTCCGTGACAACCATGCCGTTCATGAACCAAGAAGGAATGACGCGTCGTCGCATGCTCGGCGCCGCGCTGGCCGTCGGGGTCACCGTGCCGATCGGCGCCGCAGGCCAGGCGCGGGCGGCTTCGACCGCCCCGCGCCCGGTGCAGCTCACGCTGCCCGTGCCCACCGGACCGTTCCCGGTGGGCACGGTGCTCCTGCACCTCGTCGACGCTTCCCGTCCCGATCCCGTGGCAGGCCCCGGGCATCACCGCGAGTTGATGGCTGCCGTCTGGTACCCCGCCCGGGGCGTCGAGCGGTATCCACTGGCCCGCTGGACGTCCCCCGCCGTGGCGCGGGCACTCCTCGCGTCGGCCGGCTTTCCGGCCGATATCGCGGTGGCGCCGCTCACGGCCGGCCACGAGGGCGCACCGGTGCTGCGAACGGGCCGACGACTGCCCGTCGTCGTCTTCTCGCACGGCGCGCACGATCACCGGGCGGACACCACCATCGTGGTGCAGGAGCTTGCCAGCCATGGGTATGTGGTGGTCACGGTGGACCACACGTACGACGCGTTCAGTGTGTTCCCAGACCGCCGGCTCACGGTCCCGCTCGACCGACCTGCCCTGACACCGCGGGACTTCGCCACCGACATCCGGTTCGTGCTCGACCGCGTCGAGGATCTCGCGGCCGGGCGCAACCCCGACGCCGAACACCGGCCGCTGCCGGTCGGCCTGCTCGGCGCCCTCGATCCGCAGCGCATCGGCATGTTCGGCTGGTCGAAGGGCGCGTCGGCGACGGCCTTCGTGATGAGCGAGGACCGGCGCGTCCGGGCCGGGCTGAGCTTCGACGGGCCGATGCAGCCGACGGTCACCACCGATCTGGACCGGCCGTTCATGCTGATGACCGCCGAGTACCCCCGGGTCACGCAGCCGAGCGTCGCCGAGTTCTGGTCGCACCTGCGGGGATGGCGGCTCAACGTCCAGGCGGAGGGCGCGGTTCACTCGTCGTACTGCGACGTCCAGTTCTTGATCCCACAGCTGGCACGGGCCGTCGGGATGAGCGACCCGGATCTTCAGGGCTGGATCGGCACCCTCGATCCGGCCCGGGCGGTGCGGATCCAGCAGGCGTACCCGCTCGCCTTCTTCGACCTGCACCTGCGGCACCGGAGGGTGGGGCACCTGCTCGACGGCCCGTGCACGGCCTTCCCGGAGGTGAAGTTCATCCCATGAAGCGACGGACCGCGTCACTCCCAGTCGGCTCGCCGCCATGACAACCAACTTCCCCTGCTGCCACGGACTCCGCGTCGGCATTCGTGCGCGGCGTGGCCCTGCTTTGGAGCGGGTATCTGTACTGGTCAAACCCACGATCTGCGTGAGCGGATGGTGCGGCACGAGCCGTCACGAGCCGCACCGCGCATCACGGCGCACATGTTCTGACCAGGAAGTTCCGGACACCGAGGCAGCGTCCGGAACCATCCAGCAAGCCTTGGCTAGGACTTTTAATCCAATGGATTGGCGTTCGGTCCCCGATGGGGGACCGGCCGAGCCGACAGGGATGCGCCCAGAGCCGGATGGCCGCGCGGGCGATGCTTCGCCGTCGGGGAACCCAGGCGGCATGGCCTTCTGCTCGGGGCGGTCCGACTGCTCACCACCAGTCCGCAGACAGTCCGCAGGATGGTCGAAAGCGTCCGTCGCACGCCATCGCTTGCCAACAGTAAAGTACCTGGTCAGAAGCATCATCGACCTCCCGCCGCAGGTCAGTATCGGGCTTCAGGTATTCCGGTTCATCCTCTGCGAGGCCGCCCTGTATCACCGGCCGTGCCCGGTCGACGTGATGGCGCAGCAGCTGGACCGGCCCTGCAACCTCGTGGGTCGGAAACGCATCGAACCGGGGATCATCCCGTTCGGTGCGCAGCTGCGTCGTGCGGCTCCGCACGCGTTCTGGATCTACGACCGTCGGTTGGTCATCGTGGAGACGATCAGCGAAGAACTGTGGCTGACCGGCGATGAGGACATCGAACTGTACGAGCGGGCCGGGCAGTGGTTCGACGAGTCCGCCGAGTACGGCGCCCCGGCGCGGCGTCTGATCGGCCGGGCACGGGCCTCTCCCGACCTCTCGTAGGCAATCAGGCGCAAGCCGCGCGGTAGCCCGCGCGATCGCGCGCAATCGGCGCGCAGGCGCGCAACTGCCCTGCATGACGGTGGCGGTGAACTGGGTGGCACGGGTGGAGATCTTCTCGGAGTTGCCCCGGGCCACCCCGGCTTCGGCGGAGGTGGCCCGGGGCAAGAAGAGACGGGGGCACCGGTCCTCTCCAGCCGACGGGCCTGGCTCGCGGCGATGTGGGGCACGGGGCCCTGGCTAAAGCGTTGAGCCTTCCGCGGGGTTCTCCCTCGGCAGCGGCCGGTGCGTGCTGGTCTTCGAAGGGCACGGTTTCTGCGGCTTCAACGAGGCGGAGTGTGGTACATGACCGTGTTGCAGACCCTCGGGGTCATTCTGGCCGTGACGGTCGTTGTTCTGGTCCGGGCCGCGGTCCGGAGAAGGCCGCGTACCGGCTGGCGGAACACTGCGACGTACACCCGCCAACGGCAGTGGGCTCCGGAATCGAGCGCGCCCGTCGAGGAGAGTCACCGGCCCGGAATCTGGTCTCGGCGAACGGACGACGACGACTTCCACAGATGGGGCGACGACGACCGCTTCCACAGATGGGGCGAGGGCGACCTGGACCGAGAGAGCAGAAGATCACGGGAACGTGCGGCGGAGGACGCATCCCGTCACGAACCGGATTGGAGGGCGTGGTCGACTCCCGACAGCAGTACGGACAACTACAGCGGCTATGAGGGAAGCGGCAGTTGGGACAGCGACAGCAGCACCGGCAATGATGGGTAGGCGAGGCGAAGAAGTCCGCGGTCACGAAGTTCTGACCGCTACTTTGCGGCCGGGACAGAGAGAGGAGTCCGGGGCTCTGTCCGAGGGCTCGGCAGTCCCGATTACCCAGTGGACGGCGTTCTCCGCTTCTCGCTGTGGGCTGAGGTGCGTCTGGCCTCGTCGTTTGCGATGCGGGATGACCAGGCCGGTGCCCTGGTACCGCCGTCGGCGATGGTCGGTGCGAGGCGGCAGGCCCGGTCGACTCCGGACTCCTTGAACGCCCGGCAGTCGTTGCGGCTGCCGGGCAGCGGCAGGCCGATCGTCACCACCAGGCGGCTGTTGGCGTCAATCACGACCTGCAGGTTCGTCGAGTACCGATAGTTCTTTGGACGCGGCCACACTGCGGTCGCGGGTGGGCACCAAGGCGCCGTCGACGATGCAGACGGTGTCCTTGCGTGGCCGTCGGGCCGGCGAGATGGCCAGCAAGGGCGCGAGGTGATCGAGGATGCGATCGGCCGCAGACTTCGAGATCCCGAACAGCGGCGCCACCTGCCGCAACTGAGGTTCGTGCGCCAGTACGTCGCCACCAGCGACACCTGGTCCTCCAGCCGAAGCCGCCAGGGCCGGCGGCGGCGAGCCCCGGCCGGTTGATGCGCTGGCCGGGGCTCGCCGTGGCGTTGCTAGGCGGGAGTGACGTTCTCCGCCTGCGGGCCCTTCGGGCCCTGGGTCACGTCGAAGTTCACCAGCTGGTTCTCTTCGAGGGACCGGAAACCGCCGGCGTTGATGGCGGAGTAGTGGACGAAGACGTCGGGACCGCCGCCGTCCTGGGCGATGAAGCCGAAGCCCTTTTCCGCGTTGAACCACTTCACAGTGCCGGTAGCCATGTGCCCGTCTCCTTCGAGGGAACTCGTATCGGGCCCCGCACCGTGCGGGACCCGGAGGTGATCGCCCTGGTCCGGAGAGGCGTTGAACAGCAAAAACCGCCCGCGATGGCGATCACGGGCGAACGGGACTTCGGAACCACGACTGCTGATCACGACGCTACACCGGCGGGTGGCGCTCGGCCACCAAGACCCACGACAGCAACGCGCGCGGGTCGACCGGGCGCCACTGACAGCCGCCCCCCGAGTGCGCCTCACCTGCGACCGGGTGAGGCTGAGGCCATGGCTGAGCGTCGCGTGATCGTATTCCCGCCCGGTGAGGGCGGCGGCCGGCAGATCCGAATCGACAGCGAGACGCGGGGAACCGCGTTCGGCCTGCACGACCTGAGCGTGTTCCTGGAGCGTGCCGGCCTGGAAGGGTTGGACGTGGTGGACCTGGTGAACTCGCCGCTGATCGAGTGGCGGGGTGGCGGGCCGGAGGTGTGGCCGGCGGTGGAGTGACGCACGATGCCCCGTCCTGGTTCGGTCCGATGAGGCGATGTGCCTGACCCACCTGTGGCCTGGGTGGGCAGCGGCATGCGGGGTGACGGTGCCGGTGATGAACCGGCGTGCGCTGCTTCCTCGTTGGGCGCGAACACGCGCGCCGGCCGCGCTCGGGTCTCGGGGTCCGTTTCCGGGCTGACTTGCCTCGTAGGAAAGTGGGCGGTACTTTCCTCACAGGAAAGTAATGACGTTGAGGGGGCATATCATGAACACGCTCAGTCCCGCCGAGGCCCGGGAAGCGCTGGCTCGCGTCCGCGAGGCCCGTGTCGACGCCGTCGATTCGCTCCGGACGCCCTGGTGGCTGTGGACCGTCCTCGGGGTCGTCATGGCTCTGGTCTTCGCCGCCAACGACTTCGGCTCTGCCGCCCAGGAGGTCTCCGCTCTCGGTTTCGGCGCCCTCGCCGTCGCCTGGGTCGTCGCCGGGCGGCGCAGCCCCCGCGTCGCTGCCGTCTCCGGCACCCCGCACCGCAGCGCAGCGCCCAAGAAGGCCTGGCTGCCCGTTGTGCTGATAGGCCTCGTCCTCGGCATCGCGCAGCACTTCGCCGGCCCCGCCGTGCACCG
Source organism: Streptomyces sp. NPDC025793 (assembly GCF_055558375.1). Lineage (NCBI taxonomy): Bacteria > Bacillati > Actinomycetota > Actinomycetes > Kitasatosporales > Streptomycetaceae > Streptomyces > Streptomyces sp. NPDC025793. Next base: position 18,936 of record NZ_JBVHMR010000075.1, read on the forward strand.
CATGCTGACCGGCCCCGGCATGCCGGCCTGGATCCGCGAGCACCCGTACACCGCCGCAGCGCTCCCGTACGCCGTCCTCATGGTCGCTGCGGGCCTGCTGATCAACGTGGTGGTGCGGCGGATGGCCCGTCACGCGGCGGCCGCATGAGCATGATGGGCCACGCCGCCGGCGCCGCGCCCGATGCCGTTCCCCCCGGACTGGAGCAACTGCTCCTGGACCCGACCAGATTGACGATCCTCTCCCTGGTGTCCGCCACCAACTGGTGCGAGTTCGCCTTCGTCCGCGACCACGCCCGGCTGAGCGACTCGGCGTTGTCCAAGCAGCTCACCACGCTCGGCGGCGCCGAACTCGTAGAGATCCGCAAGGGTTACACCGGACAGCGGCGCCGCACCTGGGTGCGGGCCACCGCCGTCGGCCGGGAACGGCTGCGGGCACATCTGGCCGCGCTCCAGCAGATCGCAGACCGTGCAGAGCAGGCCGCTGCGGCCCACCCCGACGCCGAGGACGAGGCGGGCGGCGACGCACAGTAGCTGTGGGCAGACGGAGGACCGGCGAGTCGCCTCCCCGCGCTGAAGCACGGGGAGGCGGAGGCCGGCGCCGTGGCCTTCCTCGCCTCAGCGGACAGCAGCTTCATGCTCGGCACCACCCTGCACGTCAACGGCGGCGAGACCAGTTCTGACCCCGCCACACCGACTCCTCGCCCGCCCCGGGCGAGTCGCCGCCCGCGGCATCCTGCGGCCGGCACGAGCACCCGCGCAGCACGCCCGGACTGGACACGGAACGCAAGACTCCGTCCCGACCAGTACGGCCACCCGGCACCCCTGATGTCGCCTCGTACACCTGGGTTCGTCGGCGAGGAAGCCGAAACGGCAGCGTTCACCGTCAGACGCCTTGATGGGATGACAAAGGACATGCGCAGTTCTACTGGCCCGACAGGTCGACTCGGTTCGTTGAGACGAAAGGCCGGAGCCGGCCCGTGGGGCCTCGCTCACACGGGGCCCCACGTCGGGATCAGACGGTGAGGACGAGCTTGCCCTGGAGGTGACCTGCGTCGAGCAGCCGGTGCGCGTCGGCGACGCGCTCGAACGGGAACGTCTCCTGCACGTGGATCCGCAGCCTGCCCTGTTCGACGAGTTCGACGAGACCTCGCAGGGCGACCGGATCGGGGTCGACCGCGATGCCGCTGAACCGCATGCCGGCCGCCTCGTACGTGGCGGCGAGCTCCGCATCCTCCTCGGCGACCGCCGTCACCAGGTGACCGCCCGGGCGGAGCACGTCGAGCGACCGCTCGACGGTGTCGCCGCCGATGGTGTCGAGCACGACGTCGACGTCGCGGACCGCCTCGGTGAAGTCGACCGCCGTGCAGTCGATCACCTCGTCGGCGCCGAACCCCTCGACGAACTTCCGCTTGCTCGTGCTGGCGGTCGCGATCACGTGCGCGCCGAGGGCCTTCGCGATCTGGACGGCGACGTGGCCGACCCCGCCGCCACCGCCGTGGACCAGGACGCGGTCGCCCTCCCTCACGCCGCCGAGGTCGATGAGGCCCTGCCACGCCGTCAGCCCGACGACCGGCAGCGCCGCCGCCTCGACGTGCGAGAGCGACGCCGGCTTGCGTGCCAGGTGCAGCGCAGGCGCCGACACGGCCTCGGCGTACGCGCTCGCAGCCCGCGGGAACGGCGGCATCCCGAACACCTCGTCGCCGGGCCTCAACCGCCACGTCCCCGACGGCTGTTCGACCACGCCGCTGATGCCCCAGCCGAGGATGAACGGTGGCGGGCCGATCAGCGCGAACTCGCCGGCGCGCAGGCGCGCCTCCAGCGGGTTCAGCCCGATCGCCTTGACGCGGACGAGGACCTCGGTCGGGAGGGGCTGGGGCTCGGGCGC
>NZ_JBVHMR010000076.1:0-20378 GCF_055558375.1 Streptomyces sp. NPDC025793
GATATCCGAATCCTGGTAGAAACTATGAGAAATCAGCTCGTCATATCGTTAACGTCCACGGGTGCCGTACTACTTGTCACTCCACCGCAGCAGTCTTGGGTGGAAAGGGCAGGGAAGGGGGCGGTGCGGGTGCCCGGGCCAGCCGCCTTTGGCCTGGTTGCGCCGTCGCGCCGGACCCCGTGACGGGGGTTGCCGTACGAAAGGGCATGCCGGGTGGGGGCAGCCCGTGACGCTGCTGGACGCTCGTGGGTGCTGCGCCGTGTACGGGTCCTGCGGCCCGGCCCGGCCGGAGACGGCGTCGGGCGGTGCCGGGAAGCGCGCGTTGCCTTGGTGCGACCGCGTGAGACAGGGGGCCATTCAGTCTCGGTGGCGCCGTGGTGCGAATCAGCCCATGCCCGGCTGCTCGATGTAGGCGTCCGGGGGTGGGTGTCTGTGGTCCGGTCTCCGAGGGGGAACGCGGTGGGAGTGGCGGGCGCGGTGCGGGCAGGGGGCTGCTGGTGGGTGTCGGAGTGGTGCTGGCGGATCCCGTTCCGGGCCGCCGGATGCCGGGCTGCCGGTTGCCGCGTCGTCGGGCGCGGGATGTCGGCCTGGCCGGTGCCGTGTGCGGCTGCCGACCAGGCCGGATCCTTGGTGGGGATATGCCGGGTGATGGGGTGCAGGTGATCTGCGCGCTGCTGTTCTTCTCAGCGTGCGGTCGGTGGGCGGAAGCGGCGGTAGAGCGTTCCTCCGCCGATCAGGGCTGTGATGCTTGCGGCGGCGGCTGTCCAGATACCGTCGGCGCCGGTCTGAGCGAGGGAATCTTCTGTCTGCTTCTGCGTGATCGTGTGGGGCGTGAGATGCGCCGTGTGCGGCTCGTGGGGCACCGGCGGGGTGGGCGGCACCGGTCGGGCGGGCGGTGTGGTGCGGGCGGGCGGCTCGGGTGCGGTGCGGGTCGGTTCGCTGGGCCGGCTGCTGGGGGAGTTCGCGGATGTGTTGCCGAAGACGGGATTGGCGATGCCGACTACGTCGACCGTGTTACCGCTCACGTTGAGGGGTAGCTGGACCGGCAGTTGGAGGCCGTTGCCGGAGAGGACGCCCGGCGAGTCCTGTGTGCGGCCGGAGGCGGTGGCCCGGCTCGGTGTCCCGGTGGGGGTGCTGTGTTCCTGGTTGGTGCAGCTGTTGCCTGCGGCGGGGTTGAGGAAGCCGACGACGTCGATGGTGTTGCCGCAAATGTTCACGGGGACGTGGACGGGCAGCTGGATCGTGTTGCCGGAGATCAGTCCGGGGGAGTCGTTTGTGGAGCCGTCTGCCGTGGAGTCTGCGTGTGCCGGTCCCGCGACAGCCATCGCGCCCGAGGCGACGGCGAGGGCGATCGCACCGTTGCGGGTGACCCGTTTCATGAGATTCTGCCTTTCGGAGGTGATTGCGGGTACATGCCCGCGCCGTGTGAAACGTTTGTGAAACTCCATGGGTTATGGCTTGTCGCCTGTTATCGGCTGAATGGGTGGACATTGGTGGTGCCGTCCGGAGCTGGGCCGCGGAGGGTGTGTCAGGTGCCCGTCGGCGGACGGTGCCGGGGCGCGTGGCCTGAGCGGTGGCGTGTGCCATGCCGTGCGCTGTGGCCGTTTGTTCGTCGCCGGTGTTTCCGTGATCATCAGCTCTCGCGGCAGGTGACGTCGGGGATGCGGATCTTTCGTTGCTCGTGGGCCAGGCCGTCCAGTTGTCGACGGCAGGTCCCGCGTCTTGGCGGCCGGGTTGGTCTGTGCATGGCGCGGGTTGTGGTGGGCGGTCGCTTTGCCGGGTCCGAGGCCGTCGGGGCCCGGCGGCTTGGGGGCGCCTGGCCGAGAGTCCTGGCGGAGGGGATGCGGCCGTGGCCGGGAGCGGCTGGGCGGTCACGGCTCTGACGTGTGGTTGGGGTGACGTACGTCCCGTCGTGGCGTGGGAAGGCAGCAGTTGCCGTGGAGAGGTGTGGGAGCGGGTCCCGGATCCAGGCTTCGGTACGGCGGCTGTGAGCGTCGGTGGCCGGCCCGTCCCCGTTGCCGGCGGTGCACCGTGCTTCATGATCGTTGCGGGAGGGGGAGGGAACGAGCCGGGCTGTGCGCCGTGACCGACCGGGATGCATGTCGGCGCCGTACGCGGTGGTGGCCCTGCACGACGGAGGCATCTTCTGCACGTCATACGAACCGACGCGGTTGCCCTGCGGCTCGCCGCGGCTTCGGCGTGTGAGGTCCTTCCCGGCCGTACGCCGGTCCGGGTGGGGCCGGTGTACGGGTTCCCGCCAGCGACAACAGCTGTTGGTCGCGCGGAAGGAGAGGTGCAGCGGGTTGCTGCCCGCGCGCCGCAGCAGTGTCGTTTTCAGGGCGCGAGTGTTGCGGGCCCCTGCCGCGAATGTCCATCGCCGGCTTCTCCGGTGGTCGCCGGGAAGGTGCCCTTCGGGCTGGGGAAGGGGCAGGCTTGGTCGGGCGGGTATGACCGTGCGGGTGGGGTGCGTGGGCGCCCGGGGTGGTGGTGCGGCCGTCGTGGTGCTCATGGCCGCCCTCGTGCCGTCGGCGGCAGGCGTGCGTTCTGTACCCTCGCGGCGGTCAGGGCAGGTCAGGTGCGAACCGACCTGCCGATTTGTCGAGGTGTCTGCATGCCGGTGTCCGCGTCCCGGTCCGGGTGCCGGCGCGTGTCTTGCCCGCGTCGGAGAGGACGCGGCCGTCGCGGGCGGGCCGCAGGCCGCAGGCGGGGCGCGGGCGGGACGCGGGCAGTTCGGCGACGGCCGGCTTGCCGGGCTGGTGGCTTACGACGAGGAGCGCCGAACCCGCCTCGGGCGCGTTGCCGGGGCGGGCCGCCTGACGAGCGGTAGCCGGGCGAGCTGCCGGGCCGTGAGCCGGTGCCCGTCCGGCGATTGGGCCGGGTCCGCGGCCCGCGCCCCGGCGGCCCGGTCGCGCTGCCGTGCGGCCATCCCGGCACCCACGCATGCCGCTTGACGGGTCTTTACGGAGCCCCAGGGCGGAGCACTGTGGTCCGGGAACCGGACTGTGCCTGGGCCTCGTGCCGTCGCTCCGGAACGCTGCGGCGTGTCAGGACGGCGGCCGCAGTACGGAGTCGATGACGTATACGGTGGCGTTCGTGCCCTTGATGTTGCCGCAGACGATGTGTGCCGTGCCGTTGACCTTGAAGTCGGTACCCGATCCCGACGTGGTCAGTTTGCCGCCTTCCAGAGTCGTGAAGGACCCCTTGGGAAGCTCGTTCGGGGTGATTCGTTTGTCCACGACGTGGTAGGTCAGTACCTTCTTCAGCCGGCCCTGATCGGCCAGTAGCGAGGTGAGCTGCGACATGCTGACCTTCTGGAAGGCCTGGTCGTTGGGTGCGAAGACGGTGATGTGGGGCTTGCCGTCGAGGGCGCCGTTCAGCTTCGCTCGGACCACGGCCGAGACCAGTTGGCTGAGTTGTGGATATGCGGCCGCGGCTTCTGTGATTCTGTCCTTGGCTGTGTTGACCTTCTGGGAGAGTGCAGGGCAGCCGGAGCCGAACGTTCCCGACGGGCTGGGGGAAGGACTCTGCGCGTGGCTTTGCGATGCCAGGCCACCGAGCGTGAGGGGAATGGCGATCGCGGTTGCCGCGGCAGCTCTGGCCGTACGTGCAGCAGTGCATCTCATGACGAACCTTCCTCCCGTTGAGGCGTGAACGCTGCATGAGTCTGCATCGCGGAACTCGTCGTTTCCGCCGGGCCGGGGTACACCCGGACACGGGGCCCCGTCACCGCCCCCTCAGCGAGGGTATCCAGCAGGTGTCGGTGACCGCATCTTGAAAGACGGGCCCGGTCGACGCTCCGGGGCGCAGCGGGTGCAGGGTGCCGTGGCGTCGGCCCGTTCAAGCGCGTATGAGTGAAGAGGGTTGCGGAAGGCGGCGATCAGGGGGTTTTTCTTTCTCCGCGGAGATCCGAGGGGAGTCCTCGCGGGCTCGGGGCGCGGTTTCTGGGCCGCGGGTGGCCGTGACGAACTCGGCCGCCCGCCAGCCCACTTCATGTCCGGGCGCCATGCGTTTGCGGCCCGGTGCTGCGCCGGCCGGCGGCCGCGCGCCGGCTTTCAGCGGCCCGCGCAGTTCCTGGTCCCGTCGGCTTCGTGGCCGTCGCGCGTCTGTCCCTTCCCGGGCCGGGCACGTTCATCCTGGGCCGGGCGCCGTCCTTTCCGGCCCGTGCCCTTGCCGCGCGCGCCTGGGGCGATCGGGGCGACGGGGCGGGCGAGGCGGAAGCCGTCGGCGCGGACTGCGCGGCGGTGGGTGTGCGCGGCCGGGTGGCGGTGGGCAGCGAGTTTCGGCCGGGCCGTCCGGACGCCTTCGGCTTGGTGGTCACCAGGCCGGGTCGTGGGTGATCGGGTCGATGATGCGGGCTCCGTCGTCGGGGTGCAGCGGCGACCGGTTTGCGCTGTCGTCCTGGATCGCCCGGATCGCCCGTCCGAGCCGGGCGGTGCGTGGGTCATCGCTGTGCAACAGGTGGGTGACCAGGCCTGACGGTGCGTCGTGTGCGGCGGACACCAGCTCCTCGCATGCGGGGTCGGCGTCGTGCATAGCGCCTCCGGGTCTCCTGTGCGGGGTGGCTGGAACACTCCGATCCTGAGAATATCACTATATGTCGTGATTTCATCACAATGGGTTGTGTTGGAGGAGGAGTGGTGGTCAACGCCGTGTGCACACCCCGTCGCCGGGCCGCTCGTCCCGCCGCTCCGGATCCGTCCGCCGACACCGCGCGGGTGCTGGTCACCGACCTCGACGGCACGCTCCTGGCGGGGGACGGCCGCGCACGCCGAAGGCTTCGCCATCTGCTCGACCTGCACCCGTGCATCACCATGGTCTTCGCCACCGGCCGCTCGGTGCACTCCGTACGCGAGATCGTGGCCGGCGACCCGCTGGTGCCCGTGCCGCGCTGGATCATCGCCGATGTCGGGGCCAGCGTGGTCGACGCCGCCGACGGCAGCCGTGCCGAGACCCTCCAGGAGCGGCTGCGCGCCGGATGGCCCGGCACGGACCGGGTGCGCTCGGCCCTGGACGGCTTCCCAGGCTTGGCCTACCAGGACACGGTCGTGCAGGAAGGACGGTGTTCCTTCTACCTGCCGCCCGAGCACCTGACCTCGGGCCTGAAAGCGGCTGTGGCCGCCCTCGGCTGCTCGTGGACGTACTCCGGCGGCCGCTATTTCGACGTCCTGCCCGTGAACGCGGGCAAAGGGGCGGCCGTACGGGAACTCGCCCGCATGCGGCACTGGCCGCCGAGTTCCCTGCTCGTGGCGGGCGACTCCCTGAACGACCTGTCACTGTTCGACCTGGGCGCCCACGGCGTGGTCGTGGGAAACGCCGAACCCGGCCTGGCCGCTCGGGTGCCCCTGTGCGCACGGGTGCACCGCCCGGCACTGGACGGTGCGGCGGCGATCCTGTCGGCCCTGGAAGACCTCGGCTGGATCAGCAGGCCCTCGCGCGTAGTAGTCGGTTACCACCGCCCGCCCCTGCGCTGGTCGCAGCACGGATGGCAGGCTCCCGTCAGCCCCAACGGCATCCTGCCCACGCTCACCTCCGCCCTGGATCCGCGTTCCTGCGCCGAAGACGTCGTATGGGCGGCCGCACTCGTCACCGACCAGGGCACCACCCCTGCCCCCGCCCCTGCCTCCGCTCTCGCCCCCGCCCAGGTCCCCACTTTCACGCGCTGTTCCTGTCCGGCGCCTCCCACCGCGCTCCGTCTGGCGTTGCTGCCCGTGGCATCCGATACCTGGGCGGGCTACTTCCACGGCGCGTGCAAGGAGACCCTGTGGCCGGTTCTGGTGTCCGCACCCCACCTGATCCGCCACGACCCGCACCACTGGGCCGACTTCGAAGAGGTCAACTCCGCCTTCAGCGACCACATCGACGCCCATGCCGCCCCCGGGGCGACCGTCTGGCTGCACGACTACAACCTCTGGCTCGTCCCCGGCCTGCTCAAAGAACGCCGCCCCGACGTGACCATCGGCATCTTCCATCACACGCCCTTTCCCGCACCGGACACCTTCCACCGGCTCCCCGTGGCCAGTCAGCTGCGCACCTCACTCACGCATCTGGATTGGGCCGGCTTCCACACCACCGCCGACGCCGACAACTTCCGGCGGCTCCTTGCCGGCACCGCCCGCCCGCCACGCGCCGCGGTGCATCCGCTGGGCATCGACCACCAGGCGGTACAGACCCGCGTCGGCTCGCGCGCCGCGGGGCGGCGTTCCCGGGGCGACGGGCAACTGGTGCTCTCCGTCGAACGCCTCGACTACGCCAAGGCACCGGTGCACAAGATCCGTGCCCTGGCAGCCCTGTTCGAGAGGGCGCCGCAGTTCCGGGGCCGGGTGCGTTTCCGGCTGATCTGCCCGCCCCCCGAACCGGGCATCCGCGCCTACGAAGCCACCCGGACGCGGCTGGAGCAGGCGATCGCAGACCTCAACTCCCGCTGGGGTACCGATGTCTGGCAACCCGTCGACTATGTGCCCCGGACACTGCCCTTCGGGCGCATCGTGGACAACTACCTTGCGGCGGACGTCTTCTGGGTGACTTCACTGGCCGACGGCATGAACCTCACGGCACAGGAGTACGTCGCCTGCCGCGCGGCGGCCGGACGCAGCGGCGTCCTCGTACTGTCCCGGCACGCGGGCCTGGCCGCCCACCTGGGCGGGGCCGCGCTCCTCACCGATCCCGGCACGCCCGACGACCTGGTCGCCACCCTCCATCAGGCCCTGACCATGACGCCCCGGGAGCGACGCCTGCACACCACCCGCCTCGCAGCCCGACTCACCGCTCCGGCCCCGGACGACTGGGCCCGCGCGATCCTGAAGGAGCTCTCCTCCGCCGCAGGTCACTGATCCTTTCTTCACCGAGAAGCGCGCCGCGGACACGACGAACGACCCGCCGTGGCCGTGCCGGGCGGGGCTACTTCCCGGCATCGGCCGGACAGACACCGTTCCTGCGGCCACCGGCAGCCTGCCCGGATCCGCGACACCGTCCTGGCCGTGCTGCTCGCGGCCCACCACACGACCGCTGCGGCCGTGGCCGTGGCCCGACTCTGCACCTGCTCGGCCGCCACCCCGAGGCGGCCGAACGGGTCTCGGACGAGCTCGACCGCGTCCTGGACGACCGCACGGTGCCCGACTACGCGGACCTGAGACGGCTGCCGTACGGGGAAATGGTCCTCAAGGAGTCGCTGCGCCTGTATCCGCCGGGCCCGTACGGAGCGCGCGAGACCGCCGGTGCGCTCACGCTCGGCGGTCACCGGATCTCGGCCGGCACCGTTTTCTTCTATCCGTTCCGGGCGGTCCACCTCGACCCCGTAGTGGCCCGAGGCCGAACTGGTCCTGGCCGTGCTGCCCAAGCGCTCCCGCTTCCGCGCCGTCCCGGGCCACGAGGTGACACCGGTCGAATGTTTCGTCCTGCGGGCGGCGGACGGCATCCGCATGTTCGCCAGGGCGCGGAGCCCGGCCGGGCACATGGCCGGTGAACCGCGGCGGGCGCCCTCGACCTCGCCGGCCCGCGTCAGCGGTTCGTCCGGCGCGGCCGCGGCCGCCCGTACGGCACCAGTCCCTGCCGGGAGTCCGGGCTCACGGCGCGCGGCCCGCCGGGTACGGTCGGCGGGGCCGACGGGCCGGGGCGGCCAGGGGCGGGTGGGACCACCGGGGTAGCCACGGTTCCTGGGGCAGTCTTCCGGCGCGCGGCGTGCGTCTTGTTCACCCAATGGAGGGATCGCCGGGAGAGAGGCGGGTGGCGAGGGCGCGTTCGGATGTGCTCGGGGGAGGCGTCCGGTGTGGAAGTCCCCAGATGGACCGGATGGTGAGAGAAGGGACGCGGGCCCGGGCAACAGGGGTGTGATGCCTGGTGCCCAGGTCCGGCGGTGCGTGTACGACGTGCGGGTTGCCGGACAATGGTGGGGATCGGGGCCCCGGCTCGATTACGGCGGGCCGGGGCCCCGTGGTGTGCTCCCGGACCGGGATCAGTCGTCGTCCCCGCCGCCACCCCAGCCGCCGCGCCAGCCGCCATCGCGGTCGCAGTTCACGCGGAAGCTGGCCACGACACCGTTCTTGACGTGGACGCCCTCGGTGTGACCCGGGTTCACGCCGTAACTGTCGCTGTGGGCGCCGACGGTGGCGATGGGGGCGCCGTTGTCGCAGACCGCCCCGCGGAAGACCTCCACGCGCTTGTGGCTGTCGTTGCGGACGTTGATGGTCCTGGCGCCCAGGCCGCTGACCACGGTGATGCACTCACCGGAGTGGGCGGAGTAGGACCGCTCGTTGATCAGGATCCTGCCCCCCTCCCTGTGACCGCGGCCCCGGCCTTCTTCACCGCGGCCCCGGCCTTCTTCGCCCCGGCCCCGGCCTTCTTCGCCGCGGCCTCCGTCACCCCGGCCTTCTTCACCGCGGCCTTCGTCGCCGCGGCCTCCGTTGCCCTTGCTCTGTCCGGAGCCGCCGTCGAGGGAGGCTTCGGGAGCGGCGGCCGGAGCTGCAGCAGCTGGAGCAGCGGCTGGGGCGGCAACCGGTGCAGGGGCCGGTGCGGCAGCGGCCCGGGCCGACTGCGGCACCGAGGTGGGGGCGGAGGCAGCAGAGGCGTAGGTTATGCCGGTCGCGGCGAGTGCCGCAGCGGCCGAGACACTGGCGGCCACCATGGTGGAACGAGCGAGCTTCATGTCGCTTCTCCTGTTCTGGATATCTCGGAGATGCCGGCTCGTCAGCCGACTGTGATCAAACGTACTCATAGCGGTCATATCAGTCATATTGGAGGACTAGGCCAGGGAGCCGATTGGGGTACGGGCGACCCCCGCCCGCAGCCCGGCTGGATGCGAAACAACCGGGAAAACGGGTGGATTGAATGACTATTAGGCTGTCTGGATGATCCGCTGACGTCCGCTCATCCACTTCCGGCGGCGTGTCGCTGCGAAAGTCGTGAGGTGATTGGTGTTATGGCTGAGCCGAAGCCTGCTCGTCGTACGGCCGGGTAGGGGATCGCGGGGCGGCGGTGGGCCGGCCGTCTCCGGGGCCGGTCCGTCGTGCGCGGTGGCGTGCCGGTGACGTCTGCGACGTGCGGATCCGCGCACCGTACAAGCGGATGCACGGTGTACGGGCGGATGCGCGGCGACGTACGCCAGGACGGCCATGAGCGCACCGGCGGCCTGCGCGACCGAGTGGCGGGGAAGTGGTGCCCGGCCGAACGACTTCTCGGCCGACGCCTTCACCGGCGCCGTCCGCGACACGGCGGGCCGGACTCCGCGCGATGGGCCCGACCGCCCGTCTGTGCCCAGGAGTTGAGCGTTCCACAGCCGCACCGTCGGTGATGTGCGAGCGCACAGCCTGCGCTGGCGCACGGAGACCCTGGCCCGGCGCCTCGCCCTGCATCGTCGCCGTCGGCCCGCCGGGCGCGCGCGGTTCGTGGCCGTCGTCGGGCTGCCGCCGCCGCGGCCGTCGTGTACATCTGGCACGGCAGGGCACGGTGTGGCCTGGGGGCACGGGTGCGGGTGCTGTCGTGGACGGCCGTCCACGGCCAGGTCCCGGCGGGGAAGGTCGGCCGTGTGCGCGCGTTCCGGCGTGCCCGGGCTCGGGCGAGTCAAGGGCGGCGAGCGCCGTCACCCTGCCGAAGCGGCAGCATTCGGGCGGCCGGTCCGTCTGCCGGGGTCCTGTCCGGGAGGACCGGCTCCCATGTGGTGCGGCGTGGGCATCCTGGTCATGGCTGCGGTACGGCCGATGCGTCGGCGCTGCCCGCACACTTGTGCCGCGCCGACGCGAGAGGGCGGGGCACGATTGTCCGCTCGGAGGTGAACACTCCCCGTTCGCACCTCTCCGCGCTCGGCTTCTCCGGGGCGGCGGCCGGGAGGCGGCGTAACGCCCCCCGGCCTGCGTATGCCCCTCAGGCTGGCGGATGTCCCTCGGGCCGGTGGATGCGCCTCGGGCTGGGGAAGCCGGAGCGTGGATCGAGGCGCGTTTCCCGCCAGAGTGGCGTGGGCGGGACCGGGCGAGTGGCGCGGGCCCTCATGCATCCGGAGTGAGGCCTGGCCGTTTCCGGCCGGCGAGATCCCCGGCCGGACGTTCGGGCCCGGGGCGCCGACGGTCTGTCAGGCTCCCTGGGCGCCCCGATGCGGCAGCCCCGGGGTCGGGGCTCCTGCGCCGGGCTCCTGCCGTGGCCAGTCGGGAGCGGGGTCCTGTGCGAGCAGCGGCCGCAGGGCACCGAGCACCGCGCCGATACAGACGTCGCGCAACTGGGTGCGGGTGCAGGTCTCGTGGGTGAGCCAGTCGACACAGAGCACCCGGACGAAGACCAGCCAGCTCTTCAGGACGCCGGACACGGCCTCGCGGGCGCTCTCGTCCGCCAGCGGCAGTACGGCCAGCAGCCGTGCGCGGAGCGCGTCCAGCTCGTTCGTCATGATCGTCTGGATCACCGGGTCACCCGCGAGGACCCGGTTCGCGGCGAGGACGGCGTTGCGGTTCGCCACGAAGTACTCAAGATGGAGGTCCATGCCCTGGACGAGCTGTTCCGCCAGGGAGTCGGCGGGGTCGAATTGCGTCCCGGCGAGCAGCTGGTCCGCAGCCTGTTGGTAGACGGCCGCGAACAGGGCGTGCTTGCTGGGGAAGTGACGGTAGAGCAGGGCCCGGGAGACACCTGCCTCTTCGGCGACCTCCTCCATCAGTACGTCGGCGTACGGGTGCGCGGCGAAGAGCCGTGCGCCGACGGCGAGGAGCTGGGCGCGGCGGTCGGCGGGGGCGAGTCGCTGGCGAGGAGGCACGAGCGAAGCCTAGTTGACATGCGTCTACTGGTGCCCCCAGTGTAGTAGACGCATGTCAACTAAGCTTCGCTGAGACGGCTTGGAGGGACGATGGCGAGGGCTCTGCGCGTACTCACCACGCTGATGGGCTGGTCCTGCGTGGCGATCGGCCTGTTCCACGTTGCGCTCGGCAACGCGGCGATCCCCGGTGCCGGTTCCGCCGGCACGACGGTGGACAGCTGGGGCCGGTTCATGGGGGCCAGCTTCGTCGGCTACGGGCTGGCCTGGCTCTGGGTCGCGCGCCAGCGTCCGATCCCGGCCCGGGAGGTGCGGTGGCTGGCCGGAGTGTTCCTGCTGGGAGGCGTGGGTCGGCTGCTCTCGCTCGCCGTGCACGGCTGGCCGCAGTGGTTCCAGATCGTGCTGACGGTGATCGAGCTCGCCCTTCCGCCGGTATTCCTCTGGCTGGCCGGTGCGCAGGAGCGGGCCCCGCGCAGGGACGTGCAGGTCGTGTCCGCCGACCGGTGAAGCACGCGTGAGCCCGTCCGGATCAAGGGCCGGAAAGCGAACCCGCCCATATGGGGGACACAAGGCCGCCGGGCGGTCGCGGTGCGCGCGGTGGAGGACGCGCTGCGGAATTCCGGCCTGGACTGGGCCGTCCTGCGACCGGGCGGTTTCGCCTCCAACGCCTTGGCCTGGGCGGAGTCCGTCCGCACGCAAGGGACGGTCGCCGCGCCCTTCGGCGACGTAGGAGTGCCGGTCATCGACCCGGCGGACATCGCCGAGGTCGCGGCGGCCTGCCTGCTGGACGACCGGCACACCGGCGGGGTGTACGAGCTGACCGGCCCGGAGGTAATCACGCCGCGTCAGCAGGCGGAGGCGATCGCCGCCGAGCTCGGCTCGCCTGTACGGTTCCACGAACTCACCCGCGATGAGGCCAAGGCCACGATGACCCGGTTCGTGCCGGCGGAACTTGCCGACGACACCCTGGACATCATCTCCGCCCCGAACGCGGCCGCACCGCGGATCAGCCCGGACGTGGAACGAGTCCTCGGCCGCGCTCCACGCCCCTTCAACGGCTGGGTCGCCCGCAACATCGCCGTTTTCCGCCGAGGCACAACGCAACCGGGGCGCCCGCCTCCGTAGTGGCGCCGTCGTCGGCGCGCGAGGTGCTGGAACGTGCAGGCCCTCGGGCCCGGCTCTTCAGTACAGCCGAGCCGCAGGCCCGGCTGCGCAGTGCCGCACACCGTCGACCGTACCGAGACCATGTCTGAAGCGCGCACGGCTGCGCGCCTGACGACCGCGGCTGTTGTCCGCCGACTTCGGTCCACCGGTATGCGGCGTCGCGCCCGAGCCGTGCCTGCTGAACGCAGTCCTGGTGCCCCGAGTCGTTGACGCCTCGCCAGCTACTGCTGAGGCGGCGCCGATCGGGGCGGCCCGCACGCGGCACCCGTACGCCACACGCGGACTGTGCCCATCCACGCAGGCGCGGCAACCGGACGGTGAAACCCCTCCCGGCGGATCAGCACGATTGACCGCTGCGCAGGGCAGCCGCGACGGCGGGCCGCCGTTTCTCGCCGGGACCTCGGCGAGCAGCGCGACGACGCCGAGCGGTGCCGCGGTGCATCAACCGCCTGAAGCAGTGGCGTGGCATCGTCACCTGATGCGAGAAGCCCGCGACGATCTACGTTGCCGGATTCCGAACCGTAGACATCCTCGGCATCTCGCCGCCAGACGGCGGGGTGTGAGGTGCGCGCCGCCTTCGGCCTGGTCGTGGGCGGGATGACCTGTGTGAAGGACGATCATGAGTGTGAGGGAACCGGACGGCGGGCCCGCGCAGGCTGCGGATCAGAGCGCTACGGCGGCGGGTGCCACCGGTGGCGGTGCGCCACTGGCGGGATGCGCGGCGCTGGTGACGGGCGCGTCCAGCGGCATCGGTGCGGCCACCGCCTTGTCGCTGGCTCGGCAGGGTGCCGCTGTGGCAGTCGTCGCCCGCCGTACGGGGCGGCTGGAGGAACTGGCCGCAGTGATCCGCGATCGGGGCGGCTCGTGCAGCGTTCTCACCGCCGACCTCGCAGACGCGGTGCAGGCGCGTCGGGCCGTCGAGGACGCCGTGGAGTGCTGCGCAGGGCTGGACGTGCTCGTGAACAACGCCGGTTACGTGGCCATGGGCACCATCGAGGAAGGCGACCCCGCAGACTGGGAACGAATGGTCGATCTCAACTTCAACGCCGTCCTGCACCTGTCACAGGCGGCGATGCCCCACCTGCTCCGCGCGGCGGCGGACGGCCCGCGCGGGATCGCCGATCTCGTGAACGTCAGCTCGGTCGGGGGCCGGGTGGTGCGCAGGAACAACGGCATCTATTCGGCGACGAAGCATGCGGTGGGCGCGTTCAGCGAGGCCCTGCGTCAGGAGGTGACGGCAAGGGGCGTCAGAGTGGGGCTGATCGAGCCGGGTCTGACGGCGACGGAGATGGCGACCGGCCCCGGATCAGCCGCCGCCCGTGGCATGCCGCAGAAGGCTTGGCTGCATGCCGACGACATCGCCCGTGCCATCACGTTCATGGTCACCCAGCCTCCGCATGTCGCGATCAACGAGATCATGGTGCGCCCTACCGCCCAGGAACACTGACCGTCAGCGCGGGAGATCCAGCGGGAGCCCCACGCGAGCGAGCCCAAGCGCCCCGTGACCGGCTGCCTGCCACGTCGCACGACGAAACCGCCCCCGCGGGCGCGGGGGAGTGCACTTGGGGGCGGGTACGTGCGCCTGTACGTCCAAAGGGTGCTGCGGAAGGCCGGGATCCGGGCATTCCCCTTGTACCGCCGTCAGCAGCCGCCGGCCGCGGGGTGCGGGCGGAGCCGAACGAGGGGCGGATCGTGCCGTCCCGCAGAGCGGAGGCGGCAGCGACCGGGGTGAAGAGCGGGTTCTCCATGAACACCGCGGGCCGCGCGTGCACGACCGCCGCCCCGATAGGTCCAGGACGTGCTCGCACAGCTGGTGCAGCCGGTGCGGTCGCTGTTGCCGAGACTCGGCAGTGCTGGTGAGACTCAGGCTCATCTCCGCACCGGCACACCCCGCGCCCACAGTTGGCCGAAAAGCACGCGTCCGCTTCTGCCGACGTCTGCGCCGACACCGGTGACGAGGACGGGCCGTCCACCTACAAGATCCCCTCTTGCGTGTCGGTGGGGGGATGCCACGGTTGAGGTTCAGGGGGATGTCGAGGGCCGAGAAGTTCCGTGGGGGAATTGGGGTGGGCCCGGGCACCAGGGTGTGATGCCTGGTGTCCGGGCCCGTTGGTGCGCATGTGGCGCGTGGGTTGTCGGACAGCGGTGGGGGTGGGGGTTCCCGGCTCGATTGCGGCGGGCCGGGGCCCCATATTGCGCGGTCGGTCTCGGATCAGTCGTCCCAGCCGCCGTCGCCGCCGCGGTCTCCGCCACGGTCGCCGCCGCGGTCTCCGCCCCGGCCGCCTTCGTCCCAGCCGCCGTCGTGGTCGCAGACCACGCGGAAGCTGGCCACGACGCCGTCCTTGACGTGGATGCCCTTGGTGTGGAGGTCGTCGACGCCGAAGCTGGTGCTGTGGGCGCCGACGGTGGCGATGGGGGCGCCGTTGTCGCAGACGGCCCCGCGGAAGACCTCCACGCGCTTGTGGCTGTCGTTGCGGACGTTGAGGGTCTTGGCGCCCAGGCCGCTGACGACGGTGATGCAGTCGCCGGGGTGGGCGGAGTAGGACCGCTCGTTGATGAAGATGCGGCCCTCCTCGTGGCGCTCCTCGTGGCGCCGGCCTTCCTCGCGGCGGCCGCCGCCTTCGTTGCCCTTGCCCTCGTTGCCCTTGCCTTCGTTGTTGTTGCTGTTGTTGTTGCTGTTGTTGTTGTTCTTGCCCTGTCCGGAGTCGCCGCTGAAGGGTGCCTGCGGGGCGGCGACGGCCGCGGGGGCTGCCTGGGGTGCCGGGGCGGAGGCCGCCGAGGCGTAGGTGATGCCGGTGACGGCGAGTGCCGCGGCGGCTCCGGCTGTGGCGGTCACCATGGTGGAACGAGCGAGCTTCATGTCGCTTCTCCTGTCTGTTATCTCCGAGATGTCGGCTCGTCAGCCGACTGCGATCAAACGTACTCATGGCTGTCGTATCGGTCATTTCGGAATGTCGACGGCAGGGGGCCGATCGGGGTATATGCGGCTGCTTCCGCCGCTCGGCCTGGATGTGAAGTGACCGGAGAAAAAGGCGGATTGAATGACTATTGATCCATTCGGATGATCTACTGACACCCGCTCACCGAATGCCGACCGCGTGTCGCTGCGGAATGCGTGAGTTGGTCCGTGCTAACGGATCGGCTGCGCCGCAGCCTGCACCCCCTGAAACCTGGCAGTACAGCGGGTTCCCGGGGCCGCCTACGAGTGCTGTGGCGCCGGGCCGTCAGGAAACATTCGCTGTCCTGGAGCAAGCCGTGGCGGCCGAGCAGGGGGCCCGGTCGGGAGGGCCGTCCGCGCATGCGCGCTCCGGGATGCCGGAGCCGTGCGGGAAGTAGGGGGTGCATGGGGCGAACGCCGTCGCCTTGCCGAACGGCCGCATACGGTCGGCCGTTTCATCTGCCCCGTGGTGTTCGAGAAGGCCACCTCCTCTCGGGCGCGGACGCGGGCGGCGGCAAGGCCCTGGTCGACGCTCGTCGAACGCCTTGCCGTGGGCGGCGCTCTGGAGGACGGTCCCGCGGCGGGCGGTCGCCGAAGGGGCTGCCCGCCGTGCATACCTGCGCGATGCCTTCTTCGGGCAGGTCCCCGGCGCCAGGTGCGGCTGCCGCGCGTCCGTGTGGCTGGGCGGGTGCACGTGTTCTGCGTCCACTGGCTGTGCTTGCCTCTGTGCGGGCGGTGATGTCGCCCTCTTCCGCTCGTCCGTTGGTGAGGCGTAGTGAGGTGCGGTGAGGCGCGGTGAGGTGCACGAACGGTCGGGGATATGAGGTGTATATCCCTTACGGTGGCGACCGGTGTCATATGTCCGTTCGTGGGAGGGGAAGACCGTGGCCTTCGTGGAGCCGGGCGGCGGCGGTGGGCCTTTGTCCCGTCATGTGTCGGGTCTCCGGTCCGAGAGGCCTTCCTGGGCCCCGCTTGTGGCTGTGTGCGCCGGGTATTTCATGGTCATCCTGGACGTGACGGTCATCAACGTCGCCGTGCCGGTGATCGGGCGGGATCTGGGCACCTCGCTGACCGGCATTCAGTGGATCACCGATGGTTACACCCTGGTCTTCGCCGGTTTCCTGCTGACCGGTGGCGGGCTGGGCGACCGGCTCGGCAGCCGGCGGGTCTTCTGCTGGGGCACGGCCGTGTTCACCGTGTCCTCGGCCGCGTGCGCCCTTGCCCCCGATGCCGCTGTCCTGGTCGGTGCCCGGCTGCTGGAGGGGTTCGGCGCGGCGCTGATCGTGCCCGGTTCCCTGGCCCTGCTCCAGCAGGCCTATCCGGGGCCGCTGGAACGCTCGCGGGCCTTCGGGCTCTGGGGTTCGATGGCGGGCGTCGCAGCGTCGGCCGGGCCGCTGCTGGGTGGTCTGCTCGTGTCCACGGTGGGGTGGCGTTGGGTGTTTCTCATCAACCTTCCGGTCGGTGCAGCGTGCCTGGCGCTGACCCTGCGGCACGTGGCGCGTTCGCCTCGGCAGGCGGCCCGGCCGTTGGACTGGCCGGCCCAGGCGGCGGTCGTGGCGGCGGTGGCGCTGCTGACCGCGGCGCTCAACGAGTCCGGTCGGCGCGGCTGGACGGATCCAGCGGTCCTGGCCGGGCTGGGCTCGGCAGTGGTGGCCGGTGCGGCCTTCGTGGTGCGTGAGCGAATGGCCCGCTCGCCCGTTCTGCCCCTTCGCCTTCTGTGTTCCCGGGAGATGAGCGGCGGGGCCGTCATCGGTCTGCTGTTCAACTTCGGCTTTTACGGCATGGTGTTCACCGCGAGCCTGGAGTTCCAGCACCAGCGCGGCTTCTCCGCCCTGCGCACGGGGCTGGCGTTGTTCCCGGCGGTGGCCATGACCATGTTCGCATCCATCCTGTCCGGGAGATTGTCCCACCGCACCGGTGATCGTCCCTTGGTCGTCGCCGGGATGCTCCTGGCCGCGCTGGGGCTCGCGGGCTGGGCCGCTGCGGGTGCCGATCCCGCCTACCCGCTGCTGGTGGCACCCATGATGGCCGCGGGATTCGGCACCTCGTTCGCGCTCACCGGCTCCACCACGACGGTCATGGGCGCGGCGCCTGCGTCGTACTCAGGCGCCGCCTCCGCCCTGTTCAACACGGCCCGTCAGATCGGCAGCGCCACCGGCGTGGCGCTCGGGGGCAGTCTGCTCGCCGCCGCCGCCCACTACACCAGCGGGCTGCGCACCAGCATGACCGTCGGCGCGCTCGCCTACCTGGCCGCGGCGGTCCTGGCGCGGCGGTGCGTGCCGACGGGGCCCCAGGGGAGATAGCAGGGGCCTGCGCGGCGCTGGCCTCAAGGGGCCGGACCGGGGCGCGACGAGAGCCGCCGTCCTCGGCGGACGGCGGGCGGACGACGACCGGGGGGCAGCCCCACCTGGCGCCCGGGTGTCAGCTCCATCGATTGCATGAGGGGAGGGGCGTTGACTGGCACTGATCAGCAGCGAGTCGGGCCGAGCACAGAGGTGACAGCGTGGCGGGGAAACGTACGGCGGTCGTGGCGTGCCTGGCGGCACTGATGGCGTGCGGGGCGGGCGAGGCGCCCACGGGAACGCATCCGGCATCCGGCGGCTACTCGGCGGGGGACCTGAGGCGGGATCTGGCGGCGGTGCGGGCCGCCGCCGGCGGTGATGTGAACGTGGTGGCACGGGTGGACGGGCCGGGTGGCGCCGTGCTGCGGGCACGGTACGGGAGCGCGGGCGTGGGCTCGAACGCGCCCGTCCCGTGGGACCCGGAGTTCCGGGTGGCAAGCACCACCAAGACGTTCACGGCGGTGGTGGTCCTCCAACTGGCCGCGCAGGGGCGGCTGTCACTGGACGACACCGTGGAACGGTGGCTGCCCGGGGTGGTGCGCGGACACGGCAACGACGGCTCGCGGATCACCGTACGCGACCTGCTCCAGCACACCAGCGGGATCTACGACTACATCACCGATCCCGGAGTACAGGACAAGCTGGTGAACCATTTCGACGAGAACAGGTACGACGCCACCCCGCCGTCCCAGCTCGTCGCGATCGCGATGCGACACGCCCCGCTGTTCACCCCGCCGCCTCACGGTTCGCCGCGGCGGTGGGCGTACTCGAACACCAACTATCTGCTGGCAGCGATGATCGCCGAAAAGGCGGGCGGTGCGGACTGGCGGGAGCTGGTAGAGCACCGGATCATCGCCCCGCTCGGCCTGCGGCACACCTACATCCCCGGCGAGAACCCGTATCTGATCGGCCCGCACGAGCGGGTGACCATCGACGGGCCCGGGGGCGAGCCGGTGGACCTCACCGAGGAGAGCTATCAGCACACGGCGGACTCCGCGGTGGTGAGCACGCCGGCCGACCTCGACACGTTCTTCCGTGCCCTGGCCACCGGGCGACTCCTGCCCGCCACGCAGTGGGCGCTGATGCGGCAGACGGTCCCCTACGACGACCTGCCGGTACCGCCCGCGGGCAAGCAGGGCGGATACGGTCTCGGGCTGCGGGTCGTGCCGCTGACCTGCGGCGGCGTCTTCTACATGCACGAGGGCGACGGCCTGGGCGTGTACGGCCGGCCGGCGGTCGGCGCGAACGGCCGACGGGCGGTGACCGTGTCGGTGACGTCCACCACCGCGCTCGTCGACGAGGACCGATTGAACAAGGCGGCGCAGACCCTCACCGACCATGCGCTGTGCGCGGCCCGGAGCTGAAGCGGTTCGGCCATCTTCACCACCGGCGTGTCCTGGGCGGGCAGCAGCACCATCTGGGCCCGCCGCCAGGTCACCACCGAGCCGGCACCCCTGCGGATGATCCGCAGCAGGCGCTTGTCCTCGTCGTCTTCGATCTGCCGTCGGGCTCTGCAGGGCCTACGGTCGTATGAACCCGTGGCTCCGCTCCACCTTCGCCACATGCAGCGTGTAGCTCTGGTACCACTCGGCTTGCCCGCGCTTTTGCGCCGCACGGTGCTCGGCGTTGTTCCGCCACTCCGTGAGGGCGTCGGCGTCGCGGAAGTAGCCGACGGTGATGCCGAGTCCGCCAGGAGTCTGTGCGTGGTCCATCCCCAGGAACCCAGGGACGTCCTTCACCAGGTCTTCCATGCGTGCGTTGGTCTCGCTGTAGCCGCTCTGCTCCTGGGTTCGCACCGTAGTGAAGACAGCCACGTAGTAGGGGGGTTCATAGGCCTCGACGGGGGAGACAGGTGCTTCCGGGTGATCGCTCATGGCGCCACCGTAAGGCGGGATGTGCCCGACGCTCCAGAGGCTTTCCTGAACGCGATACATGGGGGACCGGGTTCTGGACCGAGGCCGTCTGAGAATGCTGGCCGATGTCGCGATGGTGCGGGGGCGTCGATCATGCCGTGCTGGGCGGTGACGTAGTTCAGGAAAAGGCGTGTCCACGCGCGCAGTGCCTCTGCCGGCGACTTCTGTACGAGCAGAGCGGGGGCGGCGTCGCACGGGCGGGACACGTCGTTGCGGTAGACCGCCTCAATCAAGGCCGCCGGTGTGGGGAAGTCGCGGTACAGAGTCGCACTGCCCACGCCCGCTTCCTTGGCGATGCGGTCCAGGTGAGCGTCCAGCCACTCCGTCGGGAACACGCGTACAGCGGCCGTGAGGATCTTCTCCCCGTTGTGTCGGTGCGTCAGCTCGCAGCGGCCGACGCGCTCCATCGCTCGTCGGCGCCGGCCACCCCCCTCTCGGAGGCTCGAATTGGCGAAGCCGATCATGTCGGGCATCCACGAAATGGGCACCGAGCTCGTGCTCGAAGCCCGGCGCGCGGACCGGCTGAACGTTGTCGTGGACAGCATCACGGCGACGGGCGGCACTGCCGTCGGCACCGTCGTTCGTGATCGATTTCGCTCTCTGCGGCCGCGGAATGATCGTGGATGGGGCGCCGGCGGATGGAGCGGCCTGGTGGCGGGCCGGCATCCCGGTCGGGTGCCCGAGGCAAGCCGGGGCAGGGCGGGTCGACACAGTGCTCGTCACGGTGAGTCGTCGTGGTCCTGGTCGTGGTCGCCCAGGACCCTTGCCCCTCACCGGAGGCCGACGGTGCCTCCTTCGGCCGGGAGGCCGAAGGAGGCGACGGGCGTCGGAGGTTGGTGATCGCGGCCGCCCGTACCTGAGGGTGCCCGAGCCGCTGGGGTCAGACGGTGACGAACTCGGGGGCGATACGCACCGCTGCGGCCGCCGCGTGGCGCTTGACCTCCTCCTCGTCCAGGTGATCCAGACCGAGGTCGACCACGAGCCGGTCGGCCTGCTGGCGCGCCAGCGCCTCCAGGGTGTGGGACAGGTTCTGGTCGTCGATCGGCTGCCCGGACTTCTTCAGCTTCCGGGTGGCCTCCCAGGCGGCCGCGTGACCGGCCTGCTCCTCGGTGACGAGACGGTCCAGGCTGGAGCTGCCGTAGATGACGGTGTGCGCGGCCTTGTACTGCGCGATGCCCTGGGACACGGTTCCTCCTCGTATAAGAGCTCATCTCATTTGGTGAGTCTGCGGTAGCAGATCAGGGTGCAGGCAATGCTGGTGAAGGCGAGGAAGTGGTCGGCTTTCCGTTCGTAGC
>NZ_JBVHMR010000077.1:0-19708 GCF_055558375.1 Streptomyces sp. NPDC025793
AGCGGCGTACTCACCGTGCCGTCCCCCGTCCAGCACGACACGGCCTCACCAGCCGGTGCACTCGGCATCGCATCCACCCACTCGTCAAGAACATGCGACCCATCCTCGCGCCTGGCACCGGGAGAGCCGAACCCGCACCGAGCGTCCGGGCCGCTCACATTCCGCGGTGACGACCTTCCTAATTTCCAATGTTAGCAATTTCATAGACATGGCGAGGGGGACGGGACGGTACGAACGTGTGGCGGGGTCACTCCGGCCGGCTCCAGGCCGCGGCCGGAACCGGCGAGGGAGCGGGCGGCCTCGGTGATGGCCGGCCGGCCCTCGGCGGACCGGCCGCGCAGTTCGCCAAGGTCGAGGATGACCGGCCCGCTGCCGCGGGCGACTACCCAGCCGATCGCGCCGGAGAAGCGGCGTACCGTGTCGAGGCCGCTGCGGGGTGCCGCTGGGGGCTGGGGATGAGCAGGGCCGGGGCCACGACGGGGTGCCGCAGTCCGATGCCCCATTCCGGCAGGGCCTGCTCGGCGGTGTCACGGGTCACCGGGACTGCCCTCGGCAGGGTCGGCACGTTGGGCATATGACGGTGTGGCGGCGCCTCCAGCCGCGTACTCATCGTTTCTCCGCCCCCCCGGACGAGGCAGAACCCGGTGACCGTCTGCGGATGGACGCGGACGAGCGTGCCGTGCGCGCCTTCGCCTGACACAGCGGAACGGACACGACCCCTCGGCTTCCCTCGCAGAGCCCCTGGTGCGGCGCCGACCTGTCCCCTGGCGCTCACCGACGCCCGCCCGCACCGGCCTCGCAGGACTCGCCGCCCTGTGATTCGCCGTGAGGTCAGAGCGACGCCAGCCACGCAGCGGTCTCGTCGGGGTGGCGGAAGCGGATGGTGGCGAGAGGGGCGAAGCGGGGGTCGCGGACACGGCGTTCGACCTCGTCGTGGCGGGACGCGTGCTGGGACCACGCCCACCAGGCCGGATGCTCCCGCGTCAGCCAGTCGGTCCAGGTCTCCCTGTTGCCGCCGAAGAGAACCTCGCGAGTGATGGTGCGCCGGAGGGACCGGCGCAGCACGCGGGGCATGATGACGCGTCTGGGATAGTCCAGCCAGATCACGGTGTCGGCCCGCGCCCACAGCTGATCACGGACCTCGGGATGGCCGAGGGAATCGATGACCCAGCCGGACTCGGCGGAGAGCCTTGACACCTCCTCGGCGAACCTGTTGTTCACAGCCCAGCCGGGGCCGTTGAAGTACAGAGCGTCCATCTCGTGGTACCGCAGGCCCAGGCGACCGCTCAGGGCCCGGGAGAGCGTGGACTTGCCCGCACCGGTCACTCCCACCACCAGGATCCGCTCCACAGACGCACCTTAACCCTGGCGCGCACTGCCGGGCCGACGCGGTGATCTCCGGGCCGCCGTTGGTCGACCGCACCGCCGCACCAGGCGGTTCCTCGGATGATCCTCTACTGCCCGACCCGGGATCGTGTCCACGACACTGACGATCGGTCGGCGCAGACGGACATGGATGGCGCGGGACCCGTACACACGGTCGGCGATCCACGCCACCAGGAAGGAGTCCGCACCATGCTGCACGGCTGCACCCCGCTCCTGCCCGAGATCAACGGCCGCTACTACGACCACGGTTACTACCAGGGCGCCGCCCTGCCCCAACTCCTCGCCGAGCACGCCCGCACGTACGCCACGCGCACCGCCCTCGTCCACGGCGATCGTCGCCTCACCTACCGCGAACTGAACCGCCGCGTCGACCGTGTGGCCGCCGGGCTCACGCTCCGGGGCATCCGTCCCGGCGACCGGGTCATCGTCCAGCTTCCGAATGTGCCCGAGTGCGTCATCACCGTCTACGCCCTCATGCGGGCCGGTGCCCTCCCGGTCCTCGCGCCCACCTCGCACCGCGCCGACGAGATCGGATGTCTCGCGCGCCTCACCGAAGCGGCTGCCTACATCGGCCCCCGCCTCCACCGCGGCTTCGACCACGCCGCAATGGCCGCGGAGATCAGCGTCGACCATCCGCGTCTGCGCCGTGCCTTCACCCTCCACGACCCCGGAGACACCCGAGGAGGCTTCGCCACCGCACCCAGCGGATGCCTGTTCTTCCCTCTCCATTCCGTGGACGCGCCGCGCGACCCGGACCGCACGCACAACCCCGACGACGTCGCGTTCTTCCTGCTGTCGGGCGGGAGCACCGCGGCAGCCGAGCTGGTCCCGCGCACCCACAACGACTACGCGTACCAGACCCGAGCCGCAGCCGAACTGATCGGCCTCGGCCCCGAAGACGTCTACCTCGCGGTCCTCCCGGCCTCGTCCAACCTCACCTTCGGCTGTCCCGGCATCGTCGGCACCCTCGCCGGCGGCGGCACCGTCGTACTGATCGACGACCCGGACCCCGTTGATGCCTTCCGTGTGATCGAGACGGAGAAGGTCACCGTCACCACCCTCGTCCCAGCCGACGCGCACCTGTGGCTGGACGCCTCCTCGACGGTCAGCGCGGGCCTCTCCAGCCTGCGCCTCATCCAGATCGGCGGCGCACGCCCCCACCCCGAGCTGGCGGCGCGCATCCCGCAAGCCTTCGACTGCCGCCTCCAACAGGTCTTCGAGATGGCTGAAGGACTGCTCTCGCTCACCCGCCTCACCGACACCGACGAGGTCATCCGGCACACGCATGGTCGCCCTCTCTCGCCCGGGGACGAGATCCGCATCACCGACTCGCACGGCACCGACGTACCGGCAGGCACCCTCGGAGAGCTCTGGACCCGCGGCCCCTGCACCCTGCGCGGCTACTACAAGGCCCCCGACCGGAACACCCGCGCCTTCACCGCCGACGGATTCTGCAAGACCGGTCTCCTCGCCCGCCTCACCGAAGACGCCAACCTCGTCATCCAAGGTCGCATGGACGTGGACTCCGCCCTCGCGAGCCCCGGGCACTGAAATCGATACGCCGAGTCGGTGGTGTATCGGGGCGGGGCGACCGCGTGAGTCGGGAACCTCTCAACGCCGCCTGTGCGGGCCCAGATTGAGCAGGACCGTGCCGAGATGGGCAGGCGTGAGGGCCGGTGTCGGCAGAGGGGGCGTGGCGGGGTGGGCGCGAAGGCCGTCGAGGAGGAGGGCGAGCGGGCGGAGCCAGGCATCCGGAGCGACCGTGGTGAGCGCGGGAACAGCCCGGCCCAGGGCTGCCAGCGCGAAGAGCAGGTCCTCGGTGGTGAGGTCCGGGCGGATGGTGCCCTGTTCCTGACCGCGCCGGATCAGCCCGTCGATGGTGGTGCGGTTGTGGGCGTGGATCGCCTCCAGGGAGGTGACGCCTTCCAGGTTCGTGGTCATGAGGTCGTTGGTGCCGCGGTCTGCGGCCAAGCCCGTGAACACCGCGCGTAGGTACTCCGTCAGTCCCGTCCACGCGTCTTCCGCGGTTCGTGCCCGCTCGCCCGCCGCCGTGGTCTCGGTGAGCGCATCCCGGAAGACCTCGTCGACGAGCGCGGCACGGCTCGGAAAGTGGCGATAGAGGGTGGCGTTGCCCACGCCCGCCCGCCGTGCGATGTCATCGAGCGGGGCATCCAGGCCCTGTTCGGCGAAGACCTCGCGGGCCTTGTCCGTCAGCAGCTTCCGGTTGCGCAGCGCGTCGCGGCGTCCTACCGGTGGACGGTCGCCCATCGTGTCTCCCTCACCTCGATCCCCGTACCGGGGAACATTCCCCGGTACGGATGCTATCGTCAACCCGGCGACCGGGGGAAACTCCCCGT
This sequence comes from Streptomyces sp. NPDC025793, assembly GCF_055558375.1. Classification (NCBI taxonomy): domain Bacteria; kingdom Bacillati; phylum Actinomycetota; class Actinomycetes; order Kitasatosporales; family Streptomycetaceae; genus Streptomyces; species Streptomyces sp. NPDC025793. Next base: position 3,744 of record NZ_JBVHMR010000077.1, read on the forward strand.
TTTGCTTCCGTGGACGCGCCGTTCGCGGGCGTCACGGGCATGCCGTTCACGGGGCAGGGGGGAATCGTGTCCGACACCGCACTCGTACTCGGCGGCGGCGGACCGGTGGGCGGGGCCTGGCTGGCCGGAGTGCTCGCAGGGCTCACCGAAGCTGGGATCGATCGCCGCAGCGCCGACGTCGTGATCGGCACCTCAGCCGGTGCCGTCTTCGGATCCCGGCTCCTGGCCGGCGTCCCGGCCGCGGATCTGTACGAGCGTCAGCTGAACGGAGCGGACGCGGTCCAACTGCCGGTGACCGCACGCCAGACGGCGCGCTTCCTCTGGGCGGCGCTGGGCTCCCGCGATCCCCACCGATCCGTCCAACGCCTCGGCCGGGCAGCGCTACACGCCACGACCGGTCCGGAGTCGGAGGTCTTCGACACGGTCGGCACGCTTCTGGGCGACGTCCGCGACTGGCCCGAGCGCGAGCTGCGCATCACCGCGGTCGACGCACGGACGGGACAACTTGGGGTGTTCGACTCACGCTCCGGAACGACACTCCTCGAAGCGGTCGCGGCGAGCTGCGCCGTACCCCTCGTATGGCCGCCCGTCACCGTGGCGGGCCGGCGCTGGATGGACGGCGGCAGCCGTTCGACCGCCAACCTCCAGCTGGCACGCGGGTACCGGCGGGTGCTGGCGGTCGTGCCGATCCCGCAGGCGGTCGGGCCGCATCCGAGCGCCCCGCAGCAGGCCGCGGAACTGTCCGACGACGGCACGCGCGTCCTCCTGCTGTCCCCGGACCGCGCTTCGCGCCGCACGATGGGCCGCAACCTGGTGGATGACACGCGCCGCCCGGCCGCCGCCCGCGCGGGCCACACCCAGGCCGGCGCGGTGGCCCCGTCGGTGGCCGACATCTGGCAGGGGTGACGTGGAGTCAAATGTGCGTGGCCCAGCATTCCTCGGGCGCCTGAGTCGAGGTCGTCTGCCGTAAGGCGCGAGGAAGATCCTTGTGGATGGCACCTGAGGTTCCGCGCGTTCACTCACCCGATCGACCTGCTCGCGGCGTCACTGCGGCGGCTCAGCGACGACCTCGGCACCCCAACACTCGACAACGGCGCGCTCCTTGCCCACGCCGAGGCTGCGGCGGACCCGCAGGGCACGCGCCCCGCGGTCAACCCCGTCGCCGCCGCACGGTCCCGCCGATGCCATCCCGGCCGGGCCGGCCGAACTGTGCGCGGTGCCGGATGTGTTGGTCGCAGCGGCGGAGGCCGGCCGGCCCGCGTGATCCAGGCGCGCAGCCATCGCTCGACCACCTCTCTCCGCCCGACAGAGGGGTGCCTGGAGCCTGGAACCTCGGCCTGCCCGCACCGCCGCTCAGCTGGTGTGGGCCCCCACGGCATCGATGAGTACGGGCCAGAGCTCGCGTGGGCGGTCGTGCCCCATGTCGGGGACCAGAAGGAGCTTGGCGCCGGGCACCAGGTCGGCGGTGCGTTGCCCGCCACTGACGTCGATCAGCGTGTCGTCCAGGCCGTGGATCACCAGGGTCGGCACCCGCAGCTCCTGGAGTGCGTCCGCGCGTGAGCCGCTGAGGACCATCGCTCCGAGCTGACGTCCCACCCCGGCGGGGTGGTAGGCGCGGTCGTAGCTGTCGGCAGCCAGCTTTCGAACGGCCGCGGGGTCGCCGTAGCGCCTGGACGCCCACACCAGTTCCCGATCCGCCGCGGCGATGTACCCCTCGCGGTCCGGCGGCTTCGGGCTGAACAGCACCGCCTGGGCCTCGGGGCTGGGCCGGCCGTACTCGCTCTCACCCGTCGAGGACATCATCGACGTCAGCGTCAGCACTCGCTCCGGCTGGGTGATGGCCATCGTCTGGGCGATCATGCCGCCCATCGACGCGCCGACCACGTGAGCGCGTTCGATGCAGAGCGCGGCGAGCAGGCCCAGGCCGTCGTCGGCCATGTCCTGCAGTCCGTAAGGAACCATCGCGAGGGCGGAAGGGATGTCTCCCGAGCTCACAGCGGCGATGAACTGACTGATGTCCACGGGGTGATCGTCGAACCTGGTGGACAGGCCGCTGTCGCGGTTGTCGTACCGGATCACGAAGCGGCCACGCTCTGCCAGCGCACGGCAGAAGTCCTCGTGCCAGGCGATCATCTGAGCGCCGAAGCCCATCACGAGCAGCACAGGGGGGTCGCCGGGGTCGCCGAAGCACTCGTAGGCGATGGACACTCCGGGCGACACGTCGACAATCGGCATACTTGGATCTTGCCAGTACCGGCTGGCGGAGTGCACCGGGATTGTCGGTGCCCCCCCGCCGCACGTCGGCCGCCGCACGACGGCCGTCGTTCACGTCGGCGCCGTGGCACTCCCGGTCGGGGCCAGGGGCCGGTCCGACCGCGCTCGGGGCGCTGGCGACGAGTCCGGACACGCAGGCCTGTGGCGTGTCCCCGGGCTTCGTCTCACCGGCGCGCGGTCACGCGTCCCAGGTGACCGGGAGGCTCTTCACCCCGTAGATGTCCGCGGTCTCCGGGCGCAGGCCGACCTCTTCGTCGGGGACGGCCAGGCGCAGCGTGGGGAAGCGGTTGACCAGTGCGGGGAACGCGACCCGCATCTCGACGCGGGCCAACTGCTGTCCCAGGCACTGGTGGATGCCGTGACCGAAGGCCAGGTGCCCGCCGTCCTGCCTGTGGAGGTCGAGCAGGTGGGGATCCGCGAAGCGCTCGGGGTCGCGGTTGGCGGTGTTGTACGACAGCACGACCGTCGTGCCCGCCTCGATGGTCTGTCCGCCCAGCTCGATGTCCACGAGCGCGGTCCTCATGAACGTCTTGGCGACGCTCAGGTACCGCAGCAGTTCCTCCACGGCCCGGTCGATGAGCGCGGGATCGGCACGCAGCGCGGCCAGTTGCTCCGGGTTGCGCAGCAGCGCGAAGGTGCCCAGCGCGAGCATGTTCGCGGTGGTGTCGAACCCGGCTGCCAGCAGAATCAGAGCGATCCCCCTCAGCTCCTCCTCCGTCAGATCGCTGTCGGTGAGGTCGCTGAGTACGTCGTCGGTGGGTTTCGCGCGCTTGGCGGCCACCAGCCCCGCGAGGTATTCCTGGGTCGCGGTGTAGGCCGCTATCAGCTCCTCCTCGGTAGTCTCCCCGCCGAGGAACGCGTCGATCTGTTCCTGGAAGGAACCCCGGTCCTCGTACGGCACCCCCAGCAACTCACAGATGATGATGGCGGGGATGGGCTTGGCGAACGCGGTCACCAGGTCCGTCGGCGGCCCGGATTTCTCCATGGCGTCCAGGCGGGCGGCGGTGATCTGCTCGACGCGCTCGGTGAGCTGTTGCATCCGCCGTACCGTGAACTTGCCCATCAGCGGCTTCCGGTAGCGCCTGTGCTGTGGGTCGTCCGTGAGGAGGAACTCGCCGGGCGGTGCCGGAGGAACCTCGAAGTCGCCCACGTTGAGAAGTTCCTTGCGCGAGCTGAACCGCGAGTCGGCCAGGACCGACCTGACCAGGTCGTATCCGGTGATCAGCCAGCCGGGTCTGCCGCCGGGGTGGGTGTAGCGGCTGATGGGGCCGTGCCGACGGGCATCGATCAGCTCTGCCGGCGGATCGAAGGGGCACCCGGGCCGACGGGCCTCCGGCAGAGCTGTGACGGTGTGGAGCGATTCACCCATGGCCGTTCCTCATCTCGCGATAGTACGTGTTTAACACGGCTCGAAAGCTACGGCGAGTTCGGAATGGCTGTCAATCAATCAAACCCTATTTACCCAGGTGAATGGCGGTAAATTGATGCAATGGCGCTGTAGCCGAATGCAATGCGGCGTTGCAATGGACTGTAGAGGAAGGCAATGCTGACGGCCCTTACATGTGGGCGCTGATCACGCCGCCGAAGCTGAGCGCGACGTATACGCCGTTGGCGTCGACCCCGACGTCGTGCTGGTTCGCGTCCAGCGTCCCGTCCACCGCGCCGTCGTTGCCGAGGATCTGTGCGCGGTACCGGTCGTCGCCGATCTTCGTGACCTTGGCGGTCCAACCGCCCGCAAGTTTGAAGGTGCCCGGTCCCTGGTGACCGCCGCCCGTCCAGGAGTGGACCTGGCCGTCCAGCGTGAGTACGACGAACATGTCGTTGGCGTCGAGCCCGGCGTCGTGCTGGTTCGTCTCCAGCGTCGCCAGGACCTCACCGCCGTGGACGATCTTGGCGCGGTAGCGCTGGGCGCCGAGCTCGTAGATCTCGGCCTTGCTGCCGTCCACCAGGGTCCGGGTGCGGACCGGGGACGCTTTTCCGTTCCCGGAGGCGGGTGCGGTGCCGGAGTGATGCGTGGCGGTCGTCGACGTCGGCACGTCGGCCTCGGCGTTGCTGGGTGCATCACCGCTACCGGCGGGGCGGGAGGCGGAGGTGGAGCTGGAGACCTTCTTCCCCGAGCCGGTGGCGGCGTCCTTGGCCCCGCCCTGACAGGCGGTCAGCGAGAGTGCCACAGCGGCGGCGACCGCCGCCAGTGCGGCGGAACGGGCGGTACGGCGAGTACGGCGCGTGGTCATGATCGGAGCCCCCCATGGGATACCAGGATGCGGCACTTCCGCCGGCCCCCCACAGGGCGGCCGGCCGGATCCGCTGTTCGTCACACCCCGTCAGATGACGCTTGAACGCGAGTTGTTCATCGGGTTCTGTCCGCATTCGGTAACGAGGGTGACCTGGTGGCTGGCTGCCGCGCCGGGTTGAGCGGCGAGGCGAGACGAGGCGCGGTGGACGTACGATCGTCCGCGCCTCGCCGATCCTCGCTCCCGGCTCCGCACCCCGGTCGGTCCGGTCGGTCGGCTGGGCGAGTACGGGTGGTGTGACTACTGTCGGGACCAGCCGAGCAGGCGGGCGACGGCGGCGGCCAGCTCACGCAGCGTGGACCCGTCGGCGGCCTCCTTGCCCAGCCGGAATTCGAACTCGGTCTTGCCGCCGCCTCGTTTGAAGCGGATGTCGACCTTCGTCTGGAGCCAGGCCACCGTACCGGCCAGAACGACGACGCCTGGAACGGCCAGTTCGCCGCCCAGCCGCGAGTCGTTGGGTGGATCGGCGAGCAACTCGGCGGCGAAGTCCGCGCCGGCGGGTTCCTCGGCGAGCACAGCGAGCAGGCGGCGGGCGGCGGCACGGGCCGCAGCACCCTCGGGGACGGCCGGGGCCGCCTGCGACTCGGACTCCGGCCGGGCGCCGCGCAGGGCGTCCAGCAGGAGGAGCGCCTCCTCCTGGTCCAGCGGCATCGAATCCGCGGCCGCGCCGGTTGTCAGCTCCTCCGTCAACTCCTGGAGGATGAGGATGACTTGACGGTCCGTGAGGTCTGCCTGAGCGAACGGCGTCGGCGATGTCACCGGATTCTCCAATCTCCGAAGAGCGCGAGCGCGGCCCAATGGTACGGGTGACGCTGCCAGGGCGTGTCGTACGCCGTGCCGTCCCCCGCGAGCATCGCGCGCTGGGCCTCCCACAGGGCCCGCCAGGGTGTTGCGGGGGTGGTGGACAGCCGGCGGTAGAAGTCCGCGAAGAGCCGTCGTGAACTGGTGTCGTCCACGTCCCACAACGTGCCGACGACCGACCGCACACCGGAGGCCTGGAGGAGGTGGGCCAGCCCCTGGAGGTCCCCGGTGCTGTGCAGATCGCGGCGTGCCGTGGAGCAGGCGCGCAGTGTGAGCAGGTCCAACCGCAGCCCGGCGTCCAGTACATGGCGGGCCGTCAGCAGGTGCCGGAGCCGGGTCCGGATCTCCACCTCCGGTGGGTACTTGCTCGGGCGCTGCCCGTCGTGGGCCAGCAACAGCCCGGAGTCGAGCGGCTCGGCGCGGTCGAACCAGCCGTGCCCGGTGAGGTGGGCGACGCGTGCGGTGCGCAGAGCGGCCAGTACGGCGTCCGGGGTGGCGGACAGCCGGCCGACTTCGGTCACCGCGTGCCGGCCGGCGTGCCCGGGGGCGATGAGGGGGGCAATGAAGTCGATGTCGTGCTCCAGGCGCTCCGGGTCCGGGTCCTCCTCGGCCGCGACGCCCGCGACCAGGACGCCGCCGTCGGCCGGGGCGGGGGGCCGGGCGACCGTACGCAGCAGGGCGGTGGCGCTGGACACCTGAACGACGGCGTGGCGGTGGGCGAGCGGCGTTCGGCCTCCTTGCGCGTCCTCGTCCGCAGACGGCAGCGGTAGCGCCGCCAGGGGCAGTGCTTGCAGCGCCGGGTCGGCCGCGACACAGAGCAGCTCCCGTCCCGTCACCGAGGGCAGGAAGGCCAGCAGTCCCGGGGCCAAGTCCTCGAAGAAGTCCAGCTTCCGGCGCCACGGCCGCCGTGCCGGAAGCGGAGGCAGCGGCGGGAAGGCGTCCGCGTCGCCGTCGAAGGCCCGCCGCAGCCGTCCCGCCGCCCGCTGCATCTCGCGGCCGCCCAGCGGAGATTGAAAGACCGTCAGCCGTCCGGTGTCGGCGTGGACGACGAAGACGACGCAGCCGCCCTCGTCGCCGCTCTCAGCGCAGCAGAAGTAGGAGACGAACGCGCAGTGGCGGGCGTCCGGATCCGCTGCCAGGCAGGCCCGCAGTTCACGCAAGGTCGCCGGTGTCTCGGGCACGCCCGTGGGCGCCGAGGCCCCCTCGGCCCACGCCCGGTACTCCTCATGGAGATCGAAGGCGAGCTCGACCGCCCCGACTCCTTGCAGCTCGCCCTCCGGCTCTCCCTCCGGCAGGGCGAGCTCGGCCCCGTCGTGGTCGAGCAGCATGCCGATCATCAGGCCGTAGCAGTCCTGGTGCCGCGTCACCAGCGCGGACAGGTCCTCCCGCGCCTCGCCGCCACGTCCGGAGACCGTACGCCGCAGCGCGCAGCGTCGCGCCCACAACAGGTCGAAGGCCGCCTGCCGGTCCGCACCGCTGCGCGCTCGCGAATCCGCGCCCACCCCGCCGACCGCGCCCGCCCCGTCCGTCCTGTCGGCCCTCAGCGTCCTCGCCAGCCGCACCTCAAGTCGCAGAAGTGTCGCCAGATCGGCCCGGCGCCCGAGCGCCTCCTGCCGCAGTACCCGCAACGCCGCGGCCGCGCCGCCCGTGTCTCCCGACGCTGCCAGCGCCTCCGCCTCGGCCAGCCGGAACGGCAGATGATGCCCCCAGTACCGGCCGTCCTTGGGGAACGAGTCGCGAAACACCTCCGCCGTGCGCAGCAGCAGCTCCGCCTCCGGAGCCCTGAGCCGTTCCATGCGCGACGCGACCATCCCCATACCCTGCGCGGTGGCGTCCCGATTGACCGTCATCGACTTCAACAGGCCCTGGAAATACGCGTCCGCGGCCCCCGCATGGTCGTCCTCGTCCACCAGCAGGTCCCCGAGCCCGACCCAGGCCTCCGCAGCCCGCAGCACGCGCGGGTCATCGGCCCCGGCGTCACCGGCCAGCTCCAGCGTGCGCCGGAAGCAGCGCCGGGCCGCCGCGGCGTCGCCCGCCTGCCGGTACGCCTCTCCGAGCCGGTTGAGCGCCCGCGCCCGCGGTACCGGTCCGGCGCCCACCGCCTCGGCGCGGGTCAGTACCCGGCGGCATTCCCGCACCGCCGGCCGGCTCCGCCCGGCGGCAGCGTGAGTGTCCGCCAACTCGCTCCGAATATCGAGCTCGTCGCCGGTTTCCCCGATCGACGACACGGCATCGAGCGCCGCCCGGTACTCGGAACAGGCGCGTTCGTACTCACCCTCCGCCCGGTACAGCCCGCCGCGTAACCGGTGCAGGCGGAGTCGCAGGCCCGGCTGGATCACATCGTCGGTGGTGCCGATCTCCCCGGCGAGGCCGTCCAGGATCCGCAGTGCATCGCGGTGGCGCCCGGCGGCCCCCATGGCCTCGGCGACCCGCCACTCCATCCCGAACATCCGCCCGACGGCATAGGAGTCCGGGGGCAGCGCAGCGCCCGCGGACCGCACCAGGTCCAGGGCGGCGTCCAGTCGCCCCTGCGCGATCAGCCTTGAGGCATCCCGCTCGATGGGCTCCCAGGTGTCGGCGGGCTCCGCGCCACGACGCCGGTCGGCCTCCCGCAGTGCCGGCGTGAGCTCCTCCACCAGCGACACATAGAAGTCCACCAGCGCCGCCGCCTTCGCCTGCCCGGCCCTCTCGAAGGCGCGCCGCCCGTCCTGCAACTCCCGTACCAGTACGGCGAGATCGATGCCCGGTGCATGAGTGAAGAGCACGTACTCGGCCCGCCGCAGACTGTCCGCCTCCATCAGCAGCGCGGCAACGCGCCGCTCACGGTCACCCACCCACGCCCCCCGCCGGATCGGCGATCTCCGCGCCTACGGTACGCGCGGCCAGCCGTACCGTCTCGCGATCCTCCTCGGTCTCCGAGGTCGTCAGCGCGAGGCCGAACTGCCGTCGTGCCTCGTCGCGTTCGCCGAGGTTCCACAGGAACTGCGCGACGTGGAAGTGGGTGTGGTGTCCCGCCCGTGGAGCGGCGGCGAGTTCGAGGGCGAGCCGGCGCGCCTCGTCGTAGTCGCCGCGGCCGTCCGCAGCCCGGCCGTACACGGCGAAGAGCAGGCCGACCCCGAGCTGCTCGACGTGCGGGTGGCTGCGGAGCTCGCGGCGGAGCTCGTCCTCGGCACCGGGGTCGCCGTCGGAGGCCCGGCGGCAGATGTCGTCCCAGCGGCGCTTCAGCTCGCCCGAGCGCTCGCGGAATCGGGGGTCGGTCACCTGCTCGCGGGCGGCCGCGAGCACCGGCGAGTCCGGGGCGACCCGCTCCAGCCGGCGCAGCACCTCAGCCGTTCCGTCTTGGTCGTCCGCCAGTATCCGTGCCATGCAGAGGAGTTCCAGGCCTCCCACGTCGTCCGGTGCCTGGGCGTGGATCCGCTCCGCGACCTCCGCCACCTCGGACGCGGTGACACCGCTGCCCGGCTGCTGAGCGAGGGTGGCCAGGATCCGGCACAGTTCCTTGAGGTCCGTGATCGAGGCACGGCCCTGGGCGGCCAGCTCCCGGTAGGCGTCCGCACGGGTCTCCAGCAGGCGCTGCTCCCTGCCCAACTGGCCGCGCAGCGCCCCCAGTTCGGCCAGCCGCCGACGGAAGATCGGGTAGGCCGGATCGTCGTCACGGCAGCGCCGGGCGCACTCCTCCAGCACATGGGCGCATTCGTCCAGGCGCCCGGCGCTCATCAGACAGGAGGCCATGTTCAGCCGAACGCGTGCGCTTCCCGGCAGATGCTCCACCAGCAGCCGCCAGAACGTGAGCGACTCGGCGTACCGGCCGGCCTGCGCCAGGCCGATCGCGTAGCGCTCGACCGCTGCCGGGTCGGCGCCGGACGCGGCGTCGGACAGGACGCCCAACCACCGCTCCCGGTCCGGAGCGGATCCGGCCTCCTTCACCCCGCGCAGGGCCTCGTCCCCGCGCACGTCCGGCCTCGCCAACAGCCACGGCCAGTCCACGTGGTACTCCGCCACGGCGTCACCCCCGTCTCCTCCGCCACGGCCTTCCTTTCCCTCCTTGCATACCAGAACGCCACTCTCCACCACGAGGGCGTTCACGGCCGTCCGGCAGGTCCTCGATGAAGCGGTCGGCACACCGTCGCGGCCTACGGCTCCGGGTCCCAGTCCACGAGTTGATCGAAGAGGCGTCGGTTGCCGCCGAGCTTCAGGGAGTCCAGCGGAATTCGGCCGTAGCAGGCGAGGACGAGCTCACTGGCCATGCCTCGGGCGGTGGCGTCGGCCGCGTCCGGATCCTCGTCGGCGGTGGGGACGGCGGGCATCGTGTCGGGTGAGGGCAGGCGGGCGAAACGTGCGCCGCCGTCGGAGAGCCAGTTGCGCCAGGAACGGCGCAGTTCATTGCGCCAGTAGTCGGAGCAGAAGCGCCCCTCGGTGATCATCAGTGCCGGCAAGCGCGGACCGCGCTCCGTGATGAAGAGGCGGTTCTGCGTCATGTCCCAGCGAAAGAGAGTCATGGCCGGCGAGAGCGCGACCGCTGATGTCCAGCGGCGGGTAGCGCTGCTTGCACCAGCACGAGGCAACGATGGTGGCGAACAGCTCCACCTGCGTCCCCTTGACTGTCCAAGTCTGCTCGTCCTCGTTGGGGTCCTCGACGCCATGCCGGAAGAAATGGGCGTAGCGCTCGCAGAGCGCGACGTTGCCGGGGTCGAGGATCTCCATTCGGACACGCAGCGGGCGGTGGTTGCTGCGGGCGCGCTGTATGCGCTCGGGAAGGACAACGGCCCGTACGAACGTCGCAGTGCCGCCACGGAAGATCCACTCCTTCGCCTCGTTCCGTGCCTTCGCCAGGTACTCGGTGATGTCGTTGCCGCGCGGAACCGTGATGGTGGACCCTTCTTCGAGGGCAGCCCGGCGCTCGGAGAGTGCCGCCTCGATGACCCCGATCCGCTCGATGTGCGCGGCAGCCGCTCCAGGGACTGGTGGGCGGCGAGCAGGATCGCGCGTGAATCGGGCTCGGTCTCGGCGCTCCACCGGTCACGTAGCACCGAGAGCGCCGACGCGGCGAGGGCGGCGGGAATGGCGCTGCTGACGACGGAGGTGGACACGGCGCCGGACAGGCCGAGCACGCCGGTGACCGCCGCCGTCACGAGGGCCGGCAGTGCCTCGGCGTTGACCCCGGCCACCGCACGACAGTACGCACCCGCATCGGCAGCCGCCCCCTCGCTGGCACCGCATCCGGTCACCCGGCGCGCAGAGGCAAGCAAGCATCGCGCGGAGGTCAACACCGCGCGATCGATGGGGTGTTGGAATACGTGGGACGTGCGCCGGGGGATGAGGAGGGCAGGGCGCCAACGCCTTCGCACGCGACTGCATCCGCGCGGCCTCGGCGACGCTGATGCCGGTGGGGCTCTGGGGGCGGGTGCGAGTGTTCGCGCACTGCGGTGAGCTGAACGGCGCTCTCGTTCGAGTCCGGATCGCCCACCATGGTTTCGCCGTCTTCCGGCTGTTCGGGGCACGCGATCAGGGACGTCGCCGTGGGACCGCCGTGACACGAGGCTCCGTACGGGAGTGGTCATGGCTGCCGTGATCAAGATCGGAACCCGGCCCGCAGCCGGGTGCTCATGACTCTTCCGCTGTACGTCCGCGGTCCTCCGTCCCGGCGCTCACGATGGTGTCTCGGCGCTCACGATGTCCAGGAGCCCGGGGAATCGCAGCTCGATGTCGGTCCGGCGGAGGCTGGCCATACGGCTGTTGCCTCGGTCGACCTGCCGGATCAGACCGGCCTCGCGCAGCGTGCGGAAGTGGTGGGTGACCGTCGCCTTGGACACCGGCAATCCGAACGAGCTGCACGTCCGCGCGGTGCCGTCGGGAGCGAGCGCCAACTCGCGCACCACCCGGCGGCGCAGCGGGTCCGCCAGCGCGGCGAGCACCGGGCCGAGCTCGATCTCCTCGACGGACGGGTGGCCTTCTTCGTCGCGCATACGAGAGTCTCCCGGTCACAGCCCTAAGGTACGGCTTGCATCATACCTTTCGGCTTCGCTAGCGTTGCCAAGGTACGAATTTGATCGTACCTATGTAGGGGAGGGACCCATGACTCAGCCGTTCACTCTCGTCGGCACTGCTCGCCCGAAGCCCGAACGGGCCGCGGAGCTGAAGCAGTTGCTGCTGTCGTTCGTCGAGCCGACCCGGCAGGAAGCCGGCTGCCTGGAGTACCACTTCCACGAAGATCGCGACGAACCCGGAGTCTTCGTGTTTTACGAGGCATGGCGTTCAGAGGCAGATCTCGACGCCCACCTGGCCCTCCCGCACATGCGGGCCTTCTGGGAGCGGCGCATGGACTATCTCGAAACCGACCTTGAGATTCGCTTTCTCACCATGCACAGCCCTTATTGACGCGAGGGGGCAGGACTCTGGGCAGACATCGGTCCTGCAGGTAGGTGTCAGGGAGCCGGTGCCGTGGTGGCGTCGTAGGTGGCGCGGGCGGCGGTGATGTCTGCTCGGTGGCGCTCTGCCCAACCGACGAGCCCGGTGAGGGTTGAGTGGAGTTCGCGGGCCATGGGGGTGAGGCTGTACTCCACCTTGGGCGGCACGGTGGGGTAGACGGTCCGGACGAGCAGGCCGTCGCGTTCCAGCTTGCGCAGGTTCAAGGTGAGCATGCGTCGGCTGATGCCTGCGATGCTGCGTTCCAACTCGGTGAACCGAACCGGTCCATGTGCGGCGGCGACGAGGATTCCGATGCTCCACTTGCCCGCGACGTGGTCGAGGACCTCGGTGATCGGGCACGCCTCGTTGCCGACCTGGTCGGACACATCGGTGTGACTGCGTGACATGAAAGTGCCTCCTTCCGCCGCACGTCATGGTTACAGAACATGACTGCTGTAACAAGTCGTGCACCATTGGAAGGAATTCACGTGAGCAGATCCAACACGGCAGCACAGACATCACGTTGGCCGGCCCTGGCCGTGTTGTGTGCCGGGCAGTTGATGGTCATCCTCGACGGGACCATCGTGAACGTGGCCCTGCCCTCCATCCAACAGGACCTCGGCTTCTCCTCGTCGGGCCTGGCCTGGGTGGTCAATGCCTATCTGGTCCCCTTCGGTGGTCTGCTGCTGCTTGCCGGGCGGCTCGGCGACCTCATCGGACGCAAGCGCGTCTTCATCGCCGGTCTGTGCCTCTTCACGGCCGCCTCGCTGCTGTGCGGTGTGTCCCAGGAACCGGCGGTGCTGCTCGCCTCCCGGTTCGTCCAGGGCATCGGCGGCGCGGTGACCTCCGCCGTCACCCTCGGCATGGTCGTGACCCTGTTCCCGCAGCCGAAGGAGCGCGCCAAGGCCATCGGCGTCTACAGCTTCGTCCAGTCCGCCGGTGGCTCGATGGGGCTCCTCGCCGGCGGCGCACTGACGCAGACCATCAGCTGGCACTGGATCTTCTTCGTCAACGTCCCGATCGGCATCGTGGCCGCACTGTCGGCCGGGCGCGTGCTCGCGTCCGAGCACGGTGTCGGCCTCGACAAGGGAACGGACGTCATGGGCGCGCTCCTCGTCACCTCCGCACTGATGCTCGGCGTCTACACGATCGTCGAGACCACCGACTACGGCTGGACTTCCACACACACGACCAGCTTCGGCGCCGCGGCACTCGCCCTGCTCCTGGCATTCGTCGCCCGCCAGGCGAAGGCAACCCACCCGCTCCTGCCACTGCGTGTGTTCCGCGCACGCAACGTCTCAGGCGCGATGGGCATCCAGGCCCTCATGGTGGCCGGCATGTTCAGCTTCCAGTTCCTGTGCGTGCTCTACCTGCAGAAGGTGCTCGGCTTCGACGAGATGGACACCGGCCTCGGCATCTTCCCGGTCTCGGTCGCGATCGGCGCCCTGTCCCTCGGCCTCTCGCCCCAGCTGATCGCGCGCTTCGGCCCCCGTGCCGTACTGCTGCCAGGACTCTCGCTCATCGCGGCGGGTCTCGCCGCCCTCGGCCGTGTACCGGCAGGCGGGAGCTACGCCGTGGACGTCCTGCCCGCCCTGCTGCCGCTCGGCATCGGCTTCGGCCTCGCGATGCCGTCTCTGGCCACGCTCGCGATGTCAGCGGCCACGCCCCAGGACTCGGGGATCGCCTCCGGCATGTTCAACACCATGCAACAGATCGGCAGCGCCTTCGGCCTGGCGGTCCTCAGCACGCTCGCCACCTCGCACACCGAATCCCTGCTGCGTGACGGGGCGGCCAACGCCTCGGCGCTCACGGGTGGTTACCAGCTTGCCTTCCGCGTCGGCTCGGGCCTCGTCGCCGCCGCTCTGCTGCTCGCCGCCACCGCGCTGCGATCCGTTACCACAGTGCGGCGTCCACCGGCTGCGACGAAGCCGGCCGCCGAGAACGCCACTCACTGACCAGGCGGCGGCACCGCCCCGGGCCAGGGAACATTCCGTAGCGCCGCACAGGGCCTTGGCCTGCAACAACTCGGCGCCGACGGCTCGACTGGTCGACGGGACCAAACAAGGCGTCAATCGCTACGACGACCGCGCCAAGACGCTGCGCCCACCACCAGGGCAACCGGCGCTGAGCCTGGATGCGGGCTGCGACGAGCGGTCGGTCCCGCGATCTCGACAGGCACGGGCCGTGAAGCGGCGCTCGTCGCGGCGGCGTTGGTCTCGCCCCGTCTCCGGCGCCAAAGTGTCCGTGCTCGTCGCCGTCGGCCTCGTGGGCCGTGAGTACCGGCTCGATCAGCTCGCCCGGCGGGTCCTGGTCGATGTCGGCCCAGCCGGGACCATGAGGGTGTCGGCGCGCGTCGGGTGGTCAGGTCCGTGGTCGGGCTCCAGCCGAAACCGGCCGACCTGCACGGCACTCGGCCCGCAGACCGAGAAGCGGTGAGGGAGGGGAGCATGGGTTCGTGCGGGTCCTCTCGGGCCGCGACGTCGGCAACCCGAAGGCGCTGGCGTACGAACCCGGGCTGGAGGCTCACCCGCCGGCATCGGTCGAGGACCGTGCCTCGCTCGGCCGCGCGCTGGCCGGCGCGGCGGCCGTGATCAACTGTGCCGGTCCCTCCTCGCCGCGACGGGCGCCGCTGCGACCGAGGAGGCTTGGCGGGCCGGTATCCCTATCTCGACGTGGCGACCACGACCGAGGCCAACGCCAACACCTGCGCGCACTTCACCGGCCAGGCCCCGGCCCGGGCCGCAGGAGAGCGCTGATCGTTCCGGCCATGGCCTTCTCCGGTCACTTCGGCGGCCTGCTGATCACCACGTCGATGAGCGGGTGGCCACGAACGACGCGTCCGACTTCCTGCACGCGCTGTCGCCGCGCATCACCGTGGAACTGCGTCCGTAGCGGGCCGAACCGTTTCGGGCGTGGGAGTGTGGAGCGCAGTGCCCCGAGCGGGTGCCGGGAGTACGGCCGTGTGCAGCCGTACCCGTCGGGCGGTCGGAGGAGACCGGTTTCTCGAACCACCCGCCCCCTTTGCCGGAGAGGCCGGCAACCACGTGGCCCGCTTGCTACGAGCAGCGTGACCACGGTGGCGAGGTCGTGATCTCCGCGCCCGTGAGGGAGGGGGGAGCTCTGTGTCCGGTGCCGGTGCTCAGGTCAGGCGCCGACCGTGCCGTCCACGCCCTCGCGGAGGAAGTCCGCGTGGCCGTTGTGGCGGCCGTACTCCAGAATCATGTGGAGCATCACCATCCGCAAGGAAACGTCCTCGCCCCAGCGCGGCTGGTGCCCGGCAAGGTCCAGAGATTCGGCGCTCCGCTCGATGCGGCGTGAGTGCTCGACCTCGGCCTCCCACACCGCGAACGCCTCCTCGGCGCTCGCCTCCGTGATGTCGTAGGCGGCCTGGAAATCGAATTCCTTCTGCGACCAGACCATCGGGGCGGTGTTGTCGTCGAACACCCTGCGGAACCAGGCGCGTTCGACCTCGGCCATGTGGCGGACCAAGGCGAGCAGCGAGAGGGTCGACGGCGGGCTCGACCGCTCCTTGAGTTGTTCCTCCGTCAGACCCTCGCACTTCATAGCCAGCGTCGCCCGGTGGAAGTCCAGGAACGCCCGCAGTGTTTCACGCTCCGTACCGAACAGGGGCGGGCCAATGCGTTCGAAGGCCATGGTGGGTTCCTCTCAATGGCGAGTCCGGGCTCGAACATATCCCGCCTCGCCGACCCACTGCAGCGTGCCTGAGCGCTTCACGTTCCGCGAGCTTCGGTCGGTTCGCCGACCGGATGAGTACGGTCCCCTCAGTGCAAGTCGATTGGTTGGGCACGATCCCACCCGGTGCACCCGCGCCGTAGGCGATCACCACGGACTGACCGGGCCGTTCTCGCGGTCGGGCATGACAGTGACGGTCGACCGGTGCGTAGGGAGCCGAGGGGGCTGTCTGTCGTGCGGTGATTCGACAGGCGCACCGTGCGCCGCCGCGCCGGGTACGGGGGGCTCTTTGGGTGATTTGTGTAGAGGATGGTCGTCTGTTTGGTGGTTCGTTGATTGTTGGGTGGTCTGTAAACCATATGTTCTGCTTCGGCGCTTGCTGTGGCGGCGCTGGTGTGCGGAGTTTGTTGATGTTTTTGCTGACTGTGTTGTCGGGAGGAACTGTCGTGCGTGTGGCTCGGTCTGTTTTTGCTGCTGCGACGGTGGCGGTTTCTG